>JBJMNN010000217.1:0-5563 GCA_045804245.1 Gemmatimonadaceae bacterium
AAAAACTATACCAACAACACGCTCATCACAACACACAAACAGGCCAAGGGCCGCACCGGCTACGGCAGGGCGTACGAGATCCTCGTCACCGGCAAAGGCAACGAGCGCGCGATGGCGGCGCGTCTCTCCGCTGATGCGGACGTGGAGTATGCGGAGCCGAACTACATCCGCCGCGTCGACGCGATCGACTCGCGGCTGTGGGCGTTCTACAATCCGGGCGGGTTGAACATGTCGTTCTACAACGACCCGAACGGCCGGACCGGTCCGATCCCCGCGAGCTACGCCTCGATCACGGACGCCGACGAGGACAACGTCGAAGGCTACGCGGCGGGCGGCTCGGACGTCATCATCGGCTCGATCGACACCGGCGTGGACTTCACGCACCCCGAGTTCACGGGGCGACTGATCGCCGGCAAGGACTGGTACTCGAACGACAACGATCCGAATGACACCGCCGACGAGGGACACGGGACGCACACCACGGGCACGATGGCGGGCGCGAACGTCGGCGTGGCGGGTGTGTCCGGTGCCGCAGCGCACGTGAAGGTCTACGTGCAGCGCGTCTGCGGCTCGAATGGCTGCCCGACGTCGGCGATCATCAACGCGATCAACGCGGCCGTCGACTACAAGCTCGCGGGCAACCCGCTCGTCGCCGTGAACATGAGCCTCGGCGGCCGTACGGAGTCCAGCGGCGAGAAGAGCGCGATTCTCCGCGCAGCGCAGAACGACGTCCTCGTGATCGCCTCGGCCGGCAACTCGGGCTCGGGCAAGGTGGCCTGCCCGGCGTGCGATCCGAACGCCCTCTCCGTCTCCGCGACGACGTGGAAGGACGAGCTGACGGCGTACTCGCAGTCGGGCTCCGGGCTCGATCTCTCGGCACCCGGCGGATACTGCTACTCCAACACGACGGAAGAGGGCTGCATCTTCAGCTCCGTCGTGCACGGCTATCAGGGTGGCCGGACGTACACGCTGGGCAACAACGGCGGCACCTACGCCTACATGATGGGCACCTCGATGGCGGCACCGCAGGTAACGGGCACAGCGGCCATCGTGGCGTCGAAGGTCGGGCTCCGAGGCGCGGCGCTACGCAGTCGTCTCGAGTCCACTGCCGACGATCTCGGCTCCTCGGGCTACGACACGAAGTTCGGCAACGGCCGCATCAACAGCTATCGCGCGGTGACGGGAACGACGCTGGCGGCCGGCCAGTAAACGCGGTTCGTCGGTTCACACGGGTTTTCGGTTCACGGCCGGCCTCGGGAATGTTCCCGAGGCCGGCCGTCTACTGAGCAACCGTCAACCGGTGAACGCGCGCGCGCACGCCCCTACCGCCCCAGCCAGTACGCCGCCTTGATCAGAACCACGTTGTCCGGCCGCGCCGCGAACAGATTCCGGTAGTCACGCGACGCGTCGAAGCTGCCGACGTCCCGATCGCTCTGATCGCGGCCCTGCGTCCACACGACGAACAGCGTCGAGCCCGGCCGGTACTCCCACCGCGCGACGACGCTCGAGTGGAAGCTCTTCTCGTTGAAGTCCGCATCGGGCGGCGTGCCCGCATACGGGCGGAAGCGTGCGTCGTACGAGCGCGCACGCGGCGCCGCGAGCTCGCGGACGCCGGTGAAGTGCCCCGCCGTCACGAACGGCTCGGCGTACAGCTGCAGCGACATCGTCGGCCGGATGGTGAGATCCATGCGACCGGTGAAGCTCAGCAGATCCTGGTGCAGCCGCCCGAACAGGTAGTGCGTCGTGTCCGCTCCGACCACGCCGACGTTGGCGATCCACTGCGTGTTGTCGCGGTTGTACTGATACCGTGTGCCGAGCTCGATCCCCAATCGTGTCGACGGTCGCAGCTTCACGTAAGGCCGGACGCGCCAGAGCAGCGAGCGCCCACCGTCGGCGAGCGTGTAGATCGCCGCGACCTGCGGCGACACGCGGCGCTTCGGATCGGCCGCCAGGCTCACCAGCGTGTTGTAGCTCGGCGAGCGCCGGAGCGCCGGACCACCGCGCGCGCAGCGGTCGCAGTACACCGCGCCCGCATTGTCCACCCACGAGTCCACGCTGACGAACGCGCCGCTCTTCAGGCTGCCGCTGGCGTACGCTTCGTACAGCGCACCCGTCGGCAGTCCCGCGACGGTGAAGTGGTGCTGGCCGTAGAACTCGAGCGATGCATTGCGCCACGCGCCGACCGGGTTCGTCGGAATGAACCGCAGATTGGTGTTTACGATCTGCTCGTCGGCGCGCGCCAGAAAGCCGAGGTCATTCGTCTCGTAGCCCGGCGTGATGCGCTGATACGAGACGGTGCCGCGCACCAGACCGGCCACCTTCTTCGCCACGAGCCGAAGGGAAGTCCCGTCGAGCGACGTGCGCAGCGTGTCGACCGCGAGGTCGTCGTCGGGGCGCTGATACTGGTGGACCGACGACCGTTGCGTCCGCGCGATCGCGCTGGCCGACCCGTGCACGGAGCTCGCCGCGAGCGAGCCGGTGACTTCGAACCGGCTGCCCTTGCCGAAGCGATGACGTCCGTCGACTCCGACCGAATACGCGTCATTCCGGAGATAGAGCGACTCGCCGGCGCCGAGCGCACGGTCGACGGCCGTGGCGATGAGACCGAACGAGCTCTCGCCCTGCCGGAAGTCTCGCGTCGCGCGCGCGAGCCCGTACGTCGTCCTCGGCTCGATCGTCGTCGCCCCGGCCTCGGTGCGATCGGCCATCGCCGCGAGCATGCCGAGCGACGTGCCGCCTGCCACTCGGCCGGTGAGCTTTCCTGCGCCGAGGATCCGCGACGCACCCGGGATGTCGACGCCGTCGGGCGCCAGACCGGTGAGTTGCGGCGCGCGCCCGATGCGCCGCGAGTAGAAGAGCTGCTCGGGGTCCTGGCCGAACTGGAAGATCGACATCCCTTCGAGGAAGAAGGGACGCCGCTCCTCGAAGAACGTCTCGAACGCCGTGAGGTTGAGCTGCGCGGGGTCGGCCTCGACCTGGCCGAAGTCGGGGTTGATCGTGCCGTCGAGCGTGAGGTTCGACGTGAGGCCGTACTTCAGGTCCGCGCCCATCGTCCCCTGCTGCGAGCGGCGGATGTCGCCGACGCGCACGGCGCCGGTGTTGCGCACGAGCAGATACGGCGCGACCTCGAGGCGTTTCGGTGAGCCGAGTCCGGCGAGACCGCCGACATCGCCGAACTGCGAGACGAGCCCGTTGCGCGAGCGGCTCAGCAACGGCCAGCTCACCCGCTCGTTCCGGCGGGCGAGCTCGCGGATGATCATCACGCCGAACGTGTGCGACGTCGCTGGCGGGTAGCGCAGCTGGCTGAGGGGGATTCGGAACTCCGCGCTCCAGCCGAGCGAGTCGATGCGCGTCGCCACGTCCCACACCGCGTCCCACGAGACGTCCTCCTGGCCGTCGTCGTACGCGTAGTAGTCGCGCTTCACGCCGGCCGGGTTCACGGCGAACTCGAAACCGGTGCGACGATCGTGATAGGAGTCGATCATCACCTTGACCTGATCCGACGCGGTGCGTACGTCGCGCCGGCTGAGCAGGGCGATGATGCTGTCGGGCCGCGGATCGAACGCGCGGACGAACACATAGAGGCAGGCGTCGTCGTAGACGACGCGCGCCTCGGTGCGCATCGACGGCTCGGCGTCTTCCACTGGATCGAACTGGCGAAAGCCCGTGATCGGCGCTGCGTCGCGCCACGCCGCGTCGTCGCCGGCGCCGTCGATCGACGGTGCGTGCGCAGCGCGCGCGGCAGTGGCAGTGGTGAGCACGGCGGATGCCGGCATCGTGCTCGCCTTCGCGGGCACGAGCTCACTCTGGGCAACCGACGCGGCGCTCATCGTCACGAGCAGTGCGGCGGTAAGGAAGAAAACGCCGCATGCGTTTGCTAATTTTTTAGCATACGCGGCGAAAGGAGGCGTGTTGAAGGATGACATGACGGCTACTCCGGGCTCAGAGGTCGGGCCAGATGCCTGCTGCGAAAAGCGATGGCGAGGAGGAGCACGGTGTCACAGCGTGCCGATCCAGTCGGCGATGGCCTGCGCGACCTGCGTCTCCTCGCCCGTGTACATGTGGTCCGCACCGTGGATCATGACGGTCGTCACGCGACCCGGGCCGCCCTTCTGGCGCTGGATCGCGGCCTTCAGGAGCGTGAGGTCCTCTTCCGTGCCGACGTCACCGTTCGTCCCGAAGAACGCGAGAAGCGGGCAGTGGATGCGCACGACGGGAGCATCACTCGATTTCACGCCGAAGAAGTCCCTGTACGCCGGCGGCGCGTTGGCGATGTCGAGGAACGTCGCCGCGCTGATGTACGATGGAAACGAACGCTTGGGATCACGTATCAGTGCGTCGCCCTCGCCCTTGTCCATCAGCCGCTTCGCTTCCGCGAGCTGGTCGGGGTCCGTGGGGCGCGTCTCGGGGCGGACAGCGCCGGATGCGAGCACCACGCCCGCGACGCGCGGGTCCTGCGTGTCGGCTTGGTAGCGGCGTACCGCCGCCCAGCCCGCGCTGTGCCCGACGAGAATCGTCTTCCTGAACCCGTGCCCTTCGACGAAATCGATCCACCCGGCGAGGTCCCGCACCTCGTCGCTCGCCACGCCCCAGTAGCCGCCTCCGCGAAGTCGCTTGCCCCAGCGGTAGCCTTCGACGTTTCCCAGGTCGTGCATGCGCGTGTTGACGCTCACCACGGTGTAACCTCGCTCCGCGAGCGCGCGCGCGATCTGCACGTAGCTGGGTTGATAGAAGTTCACTCCCCAGCCGTGCACCCAGATGATGGCGACCGGCCTCGCGGCGCCGCCGCCCGGCGAGAACATCGCACCGGCGTCGACGATGTCGTCGCTCGCGCGCGCGAACACAAGCTGCTCGGGAAGCCTGGCCGCCATCCGCTCTGGATGCGGCCCCGCCTTGCCGCGAACCAGATATACCGCGGCGGCGAGCGCGACCACTCCTGTCAGCACGAGAATCGCCCGGCGCACCGTGATTGTTCCGGACATGCGATGCGCTCCCCTGGATCAGTGCGCGCTCAGCGCCTCGAGCGCCTGGCGCATGTCGGTTGACGACGGAATCTCCCGCACGGTCGCGAGGTATGCGTCGTTCAGTGAGAAACGGCGCACCGCGCCCGACGACGCCAGCGCGACGAGCACGCGCGCACGATCGCCCGAGGACGGCACCTTCCCCGTACTGGCGATGACGGCTCGCGCGACGTCGGCAGACTTCGCCGCGTACGGCACCGCGTTCGCGAGCACGCGCGAGAGATCGCCACTCGACGGGATCTTCTCGGCGGCGACGAAGTAGGCATCACGCAGCGCCGCATCGTTGCGCCCGAGGTAGCGTGGCGCCATCTCGACGAGGAAGCGCGCCAGGTCCCCGCTGCTCGGGATCTTGAGCGCGGTGCGCGCGACGGCGAGCAGCTGCTCGCGATCGTCTGTCTGGCCGAACGCGAGCAGCACCGCGGTGAGATCGCCGCTGCTCGGCACTGCACCGATCGCCTCTTCGAGCGTCGACGCCGGCACTCGCTCCCTGTTCGACTGCGCTGCCGCCTTCGTCTGCTCCGCGCGGAGATCGCCGGAGCTCG
>JBJMNN010000218.1:0-8254 GCA_045804245.1 Gemmatimonadaceae bacterium
CGAGGTGTGGGCCGAGCCGCGATGGTCGCCCGACGGCCGCCGGATCGCCGCCGCGCATCGGCGCACCGGTGGCGTGTACTCGATCGAAGTGATCGATCCCGAATCGTACCCGGAGCTCGTCGCGCGCGGACGAAGCACCGACCGCAGCGTGACAATCGTCACGGGTCGCTATCTGCTCACCGCCCCGAGCTGGACCCCTGACGGCCAGGGCATCGTCTATCTCAGTGAGGCGAGCGGAACGCCAACCCTCGTCCTGCAGCGCACGACGTCGGGGATGAATCAGGCAGCCCCCGAATTCTTCGCGTCCACGGCGACGGGGCTCTCGTCGCCCGAGGTATCACCGGACGGGCGGTTCATCGCGGCGGTGACCCTGCGCGCCGACGGCTACCACGTCGGCATCGCGCCATGGACTTCACCGAGCGGACCGTCCGAGGGGAGCGCGCCGTCGCCAGCCGTCATCGCCGACTTTCCGTCGCAGCGCGACGCGCCCGGCGCCTACACGCGCTACTCCCCATGGCGTACGCTCCTGCCGCGCTACTGGTATCCTATCGTCGAGGACGCTCCCGGCCGCGGCACGCGACTCGGCGCGCAGACTGCGGGCAACGACGTCGTCGGGCGACACGCATTCTCGGCGTTCGTCGCGATCCCGACGACGGGGAGCTTTCCCGTTGGCGGATTCGGCTACCGGTACTCGGGACTGCGGCGCCCGTTGATCGACGCCGGCGCCTCGCAGGACTTCGACTCCGAGGGCGAGCTGTCGAGCGACAACACGGGGCAGGTGCTCGGCACGCTGCTCGAGCGCACGCGCGACGCGTCGGTGGCGGCCACCTTCGTGCGGCCGCGCGTGCGCAGCGGCGCGAGCCTCACGCTCGGCGCTGGCGTGGAGCGCCGCGACTTCTTCACCGATCCCGGCGAGCTGCTCGTCCGGCTCGACACGGCGTTTCAGCGGACGTACACCTTCCCGCGCGTCTTCCTGGGTGCGTCGTACACCAACGTGCAGCGCGCCGCGCTCAGCATCTCGCAGGAGGACGGTGTGTCGCTCGCCGCCACGGTGCGCGAGCGCTGGCGCACCGACTTCACGAGTCGCACGCGCTCGACGAGCGTCGTCGGCACGGCGGCGGCGTTCAAGTCGCTCGATCTCCCGGGCTTCGCGCACCACGTGCTCGCCCTGCGCCTCGCGGGCGGCATGGCCGACCGGCGCGCCGGCACCGCGCTCGAAGTCGGGGGCACCAGCGGCACCGTCGTCGATCTTCTTCCGGGCTACACCGTCGGCGAGGGACGCCGCACCTTCGGCGTGCGCGGCTTCTCCTCGGCCAGCACCTTCGGCACGCGCGCCGCGACGGCGACGCTCGAGTACCGCGCGCCGCTCCTGCTCACTTCGCGCGGCATCGGGCTGCTGCCGTTCTTCCTCGACCGTTCGTCGCTGACGCTATTCGGCGACTACGGCATCGCCGACTGCGCGAGCAACCCGCTGTACGTGACGACGTGCGCACGTCCGCCACGCATCGCGATGCCGATCGCGAGCGCGGGCGCCGAGGTGCTGTTCTCGGCGGCGATCCTCGAATGGGACGCGCCGCAGACGCTGCGGTTCGGGCTCGCCGTGCCGGTCGTCGGCCGGGAGCGAGTCGGCGCGAATCGGGTGTCGCCATATCTGGCGTTCGGATTCTCGTTCTGACCTGTTCGTGAACTGCTGGCGCGCGGTGCTGCTGCGCGCGAGCGCGCGGAGGAACAGAGAGGCGCGGAGGACTCGGCGGAGGGATCACCGCGCCGCAGCCAATAAACGAATTGCAGGCTCTCCGAAGCGGAGTGCTGCGCCGCTCCATTCACCTCGACGCCGAGAGCCGTTCTCCGCGCCTCCGCGTGTAGTATCCTCCGCGGCTCCGCGTGAACCCCATTGCGCGACGGACTCTCGCGCCATGGATTTTCACGCGGAGGCGCGGAGATGCGCGGAGGCGCGGAGAACGACAGCTGGCGGAGAGATCCGTTCGCCGCAGCCGAACCAGCATTTTTGGAGTTGCGCGTGGATCGGACCGTGCGCCCGGGCTCGGTGGTCGGCCCCGACCTCTCAGTCCCCGCCGCGCCTCAGTGTGAGATGCAGTTTCCCGGGGAGCTGGCAACGCGCCATAATTGCGTTCATGACTCGGCCCATCATTCACCCGACCGCCTTCGTGCACGATGCGGCACACGTCATCGGCAACGTGACCCTCGGCGCGCGCGTCAGCGTGTGGCCGGCCGCCATTCTGCGCGGCGACAGCGATGCGATCACGATCGGCGAGGACAGCAACGTCCAGGACGGCACGATCGTGCACGTCGATCCTGGCGTGCCGTGCACCATCGGGGCGCGCGTCGCGATCGGGCATCGCGCGATCGTGCACGGCGCCACGGTGGCGGACGATTGCCTGATCGGGATGGGCGCGATCCTCCTCAATCGTGTCGTCGTCGGCAGCGGATCGATCGTCGGTGCAGGCGCCGTGTGCAGGGAAGGGATGGAGATCCCGCCCAACTCACTCGTCGTCGGCGTGCCCGCGAAGGTGATCCGAGAGACGACCGATGCGGAGCGCGAGCGGATCGCGCAGACGGTGCGGGCGTATCTCGCACTGCAGATCGAGCACCGCGAGGGGCGTCATCGGTGAGCCGCGGCGCGTCGTCCACGCGCTGAAGCGATCAGCGCTAGATTCGCCGCCTGACCTCCGAACGTGAAAAGATGATCTCCGGCGAGCTGTACCGCGCGTCGGCCCCGAGCTCGTTGCGGCGCGCCTGCGTGCGCAGGAGCTGCTGGTGCGCTACAACGCCAGCTCGCCTGCCGACGCCGAGGGACGCGAGGCGCTCCTGCGCGAGCTGTTCGGCGCCGTCGGCGATGCGCCCACCGTGATGCCGCGCTTCTCCTGCGACTACGGCTTCAACATCCGCGCGGGCCGCAACCTCTTCGTCAACTACGACTGCGTCTTCCTAGACGTCGCGCCGATCGAGATCGGCGATGACGCGCAGATCGCGCCGGCCGTGTAGCTCTACACGGCCACGCACCCGCTCGATCCGGCGGTTCGCCGCTCCGGTCTCGAGGGCGGGCGACCGATCCGCATCGGCCACAATGCATGGATCGTCGGTGGCGCCATCATCCTCCCGGACGTCACGATCGGCGACGATGCCGGGATCGGCGCGGGGAGCATCGTCACGCGCGACGTGCCGCAGGGCGTCGTCGTCGTGGGAAACCCCGCAAAGGCTCGCGGCGATTCCCGCTGACGTGCGCGCTTGCATCTGTTCGTCGCCATCGTCGCGCTCGTCGCGGCTGGCTGTGCCCAGGCGCAGAGCCTCCCCGACCTGCCCACCGGCGCGCGCGTGCCGATCACGCTGTCCGACTCCGCGCCGTGTACCTCCAGGAGCGTCGTGAACGAGCCGTCCCCGCCAGGGCACCCCGCCCCGTCGAGTCGAATCCGATCATCGCGACGACGAACGCGACGACGCCCATCGTCGTGTAGAAGCGGTTGTCGCGGCGGCGAGCCGCGACGCGGGCCAAGCGCGGGATGGGACTACAAATGAAATGGACATGGCCTCGACATGCTATCAGTTCGACGGATGATGGTTTGCGACCTTCTGCCCGACACCAGAGGACGGCGCTCGTGCCGCGCTCTGTTTCTGCGCTTTCGGCGCAGCTATAATGGCGCACGCCAGCGAGCCAGAGCGATGTCGCCATTCACACTCTCCGATTCGATCGAGTCAAGTCCACGCACGATTCGCTCGACGCTCGCGGCGTGGCGATTGCTCGCGTCGCTCTTGCTGCTGAGCGGTTGCGGATCCGATGCGGGCGTTGGTCCGGATGCGTCAGAGGATCTCGAGATCGTCCAGGCGCGCAGCGAGACAGGCGCGAGTGCCGACGTCGATCTGTACCTGATGCGGGCCGATGGAACGTCCGGGCGTCGCCTCACGGGAATGTTCGGTGTCGAATTCTTTCCCGAATGGTCGCCGGACGGACGGCAAGTGTTGTTCGCGCGCTTGGCCGACGACAGGCAATGGCTCGTCGACTCCGACGGCAGTGGGCTGCGCACGCTCGAGACTCGACCCAGTGACAACGCTCGGTGGTCTCCAGACGGCGCGTGGATCGTGTTCCATCGCGTGCTCGGGGCCATCACGTCGGAGCTCGTCGTCATGCACCCCGATGGCTCAGGGGAGCGCTCGGTCACGCGAGGGCTCGTCAGTCAGCCCTATGGCGCTCCATCCTGGTCCGCGGACGGACGAATCGCCTTCAGGCGCGGGGACGGGATGAGTGGAATCTGGACCGTGAAGTCGGATGGCTCGACCCTCGCCCAGCTCACCGCCGATCCCGGCGATCAGATGCCGCGCTGGTCGCGCGACGGAACTCATCTCGCGCTGCAATCGGGCGTCGTTATTTCACAGGGCTGGCGCCAACCGATCGCCGTGGTGAACGCCGACGGATCCGGCCGTCGCGTCCTCACCACTCCAGGCGCATCCGACGTCGACCAGAATCCGACCTGGTCGCCGGACGGAGAGTGGATCCTGTTCGAGCGGCAATCCTATCAGTCGTCGACCCCTATGTGCGCTCTGATGAAAGTCTCGATGTCGAGCGGCGCGTCGGTGGTCGTCAGAACACCGTCGCCGGGACTCTGCTTCGGGGCTTCGTGGCGCCCGGCCGGAAGTGGAGCGTGGTAGGCCACGTCACCATCGGCGACGATGCCGTGATCGGCGAGGGGAGCGTCACGCGCGACGTGCCGAACGGAATGGTGGCCGTGGGGAACCGGCGAGGGTGCGCGGCGACGCTCGCTGAGTCGCAACGCGGTCGTCAGCCGACGAGCCACCCGGCGAACGAGTGCCACGCCGCGCTCGGCCCGATCAGACCGGCGCGAAGGTTCGCGTACACGAACACCGCGAGTGCGCCCCAGAGCGACACCGGGCGATCTTCCCGTAAGTGAGCTTGTCGTACACCGCGCTCGCCGAGAGCAGCATGATCATCGGCAGCACGAACGCAACGCCGCCCATCGTCGTGTAGAAGCCGTTGTCGCGGCGGCGAGCCGCGACGCGTGGCGAAGGGACGGCGATGTGCGTGTCGAGAGGCAGGGTCATGGACGCTCCGGAGGATGGGACGCATGGACCCGGCGGCTCGAAAATCCGCCGGGCAGACCGGTAGCGCCAGTTCGGGGGCCGGGACGTATCTTCACCTTGGCGCCGTCTTCATCGCATGACTGCCTCCTCATCGCACCGAGCATGATGTCCCGCCTCTCCACCGCGCGCGCGTTCACGCCCGTGGCGCTCGCCGTCGCAGTTACGGTGGCATGCGGAAGCGGCTCATCGGACGTGCTGGGTCCGCCCGACTCGGGTCCGACCGGCTCGGGTCCGAGCGGAACCGAGATTCTCACACACCCCGCCGGAGCGCTCAGCGGTAAAATCCTGATCGCTGACGCGCCGCACGGCATCGACGTGTCGTCCACCGGCACCGTCTACGTCACGCGCCTCTACTCGCCTTCCGTCGCCCGATTCCTCGTCGATGCGCCAGCCTCCCCGCTGCCATCGATCAACCTTCCGACGGAGCTGTCGGACGTCGCGTTCAATCGCGCCGGCACGGTGGCGTACGTCGGCGGTCCCTCTGGGGCGGACAGTCGCATCTACGCGATCGACGTGGCATCGGGCACGGTGAAGTTCACGCTCCCGGTCGGCTCCGCGCCGTACCACCTCGCCCTCTCGCTCGACGAGTCTCGGGTGTTCGCCGCGGCATCCCAGTCGCGCGTATGGTCGGCGCCGGCGGTCGGGGGCACGGCGACGGCCGCGGTGCTCACCGGCGCGATGGAAGGTGTGGCCGTCTCACCGAGTGGCGGTGGTCTCTTCGCCGCCAACCAGAATGGAATCGTGCGCCGACTCGACCCGTCGTCGCTCCTCATCCAGGAGTCCTCCGCCCCGATCGGACTCCTCGGCGACCTCGCCGTGTCCCCCGACGGTGCGCAGGTGTACGTCGTGACGGACGTCGGCGTCGTCGTGCTCGCGGCGTCGACGCTCGCGCCGATCGGCTCCGTGACCGTCGGCAACGGCGCCGGCGGCATGGCGATGTCGCCGGACGGACAGCAGCTCTACGTCACCACCTTCTTCGGAGAGCTGGCCATCGTCGATCCCGTGCGGCTAGCCGTCGTCAAGCGGATCGTGCTCGGTGGGACGCCGGCCCACGTCGCGTTCGATCGACTGGGGAAGACCGCTGTCGTCGCGAACGAGAACGGCTGGGTCGACATCATCAAGTAGACCACGAGCAGGTAGACCGCGAGCGCTGGCGACGGATCGCCGAGCGCCGCAGACCTCAGCAGCTCATCGAACCATCGGGCACGAGCGTTTGCGCGGACGCTGTCGGCGGGTTCCCACGGTCGCGCTTTCGTCTCGCGTCGCGCGTGGAGGCAGATCCATCCGTTGCGCGAACAACTCGCCGTAGAGCTCACCGCCCGCGCCGGCGCGGCGCGGGTTCCGCACGTCGACGGCCGCGCCGGCGAGCGCGATACAGTTATAGTCCTGGCCGCCGGTGATCCACGGCACGCAGTTCATGTTCGTGGTGCCCAGCTCGAGCTTCGTGTCGACGCCCGCCTGTGTGAGCAGCCCGACGCGATACTCGCCGCGTGGAAGCCGCCAGCCTCGCCGCTCGCCGTCCACGAGGCGCAGCGGCGAGATCAGAAAGAGGTCCTCCGCCGAACGGAGCTCGGACGGGCTCGCGACGCGCTCGTGCACGGCGACTCCGATGGCCCAGAAGCACTCACCGAGATCGAGCTCCACCATCGTCGAGCCGGGCGCGCGCGGACGTACGGTGAGGCCGCGCAGCTCGGCCACGCTGCTGTCGACGATCGACAGCGTGCCGGCGAGCATCCGCTCCGGCATGTCGTCCACGCCCACGGCGACGAACTGCAGCTCGCGCGGCGCACCGCCGGAGACGAGCGGCCGACCGTCGCCATAGATGAAGCGGAACCCCTTGATCGGCCGGCAGCGGAGCGCGAATCGCGTGGAGAGCGCGCCGAGCGAGACACGGACCTCCGCGTCGCCTCGCCGCTCGCAGGTGATCCGGCCGCTCGGCGACAGCGAAAGCGGATCGCCGGAGACGCGCTCGAAGCGCAGACCTCTCGTCGGCAGCTCGTGGCCCGCCTCGTCGAGCACCTGCACGGGAAGCGTCACGGCGTTCCGGCTGTTGACGACGACCGTGTCGGCTCTGCCGGCGACGAGCCGCGCCGGCGGTCCGAGCGGGCGCGCCGTGGCGCGCTCGCACGACGCGACGGCGAGTGAGAGCAGAGCGCTGACGATGTGACGCACGGACACCTCGACGTGTGCACGGCCCATGGGGCGATGCGCGTCAAGCTACGTCGTCGAGTGCACCCCGCCAGTCTCCCTCGCAGCGGTCACGCCGACCCGGGTCGGCCGACTCGCCTCGGCGCGTGCATCCCCTCAGTTCCGCGACAGCGCGAAGGTGAACGGCAACTGCACGAGTTGCTTCACCGCCGTGCCGTGCACCCGTGCCGGTCTGAAGCGCATCGTCGGGAGCGCCTCGCGAACCGCCTTGGTGAATGCGGGGTCTGTCGACTTCAACACCTTGAGCGTCGATGTCTCCACCACGCCTTGCGCGTCGACGACGAACTGCGCGAGTACTTCTCCCTCGCGCTTCGCACGCCGCATCGCGTCGGGATACCGCAGCACACCCGTGCCGGGAATCTGAGTCGCCTGCTGGTCGACCTGGAATTCGAACCTGGCCTTGTCCGCCGTGGCAGCGCTGGACGCCCGGGCCTTCGACTCCTGCGCTGCAGATGGCGCATCAGGCGCACCCGCCGAGCAGGCGCCGACGATGCCGATCGCGAGCAGCGCTCCTGCGCCGGCGAGCTGCAGTGGGCGAGGACGAGCGAAACGCGTACGCATGGCGATGATCCTCCATTCGAGATGTGACGGTCGAGCGGCCAGTGTCAGCGCGAGCGGCATCGCGTGCTGGTGTCTCGCGAACAGCAGAAGCAGTCGCCCATAGCGATCGGGATCTGCGCCGGTCGCGAGCACGCGTGCGTCGCAGTCGATTTCGATCGCGAACCGAAGTCGGCGCGCGATGAGCCAGAGCGCGGCGTTCCACGGGAAGAGCGCCACGGCGACGCGGGCACCCAGCAGCAACCATGGATCGCGCGCCGCTCGGTGCTCGTCCTCGTGTCGGAGCACCAGTCGGCGCAGCGGCTCCTCGAGGTCGAGCACCGAAGGCGGGACGAGCACCTCGTGGCGGCGCAGACCGATTGTCGCCGGCCCG
>JBJMNN010000219.1:0-19863 GCA_045804245.1 Gemmatimonadaceae bacterium
AATCCGTTCGCGACTGGTCAGGCCCCCATCGAGCTGCGCGCCACGGGCAAGAAGCTGCCAGCGTGGGGGATCGACGAGAACGGGCTCTGCGCCGTCCTCCCACAGAGTCCCGTCGCGTCCGACGAACCGGCGGAGACGCTGCGACTGATCCCGATGGGAGGGGCGAGGCTTCGGATCTCCGCGTTTCCCACTGTGGGGGAGGGCTGAACTGCTACTCGCTGCGGCGGTACTCGAGTACGTGCTACGTCAGTCGTACTCGGTACTGTAGTGGCAGCTCATTTCGCCACCAGATGCTTCTTCAGAAATGCCAAAAACACCGGCCAATCATACGGGAGTATCCCATGTCTCCCCTCGTGCATCGAGTAGCCGAGGACGCTGAGCACTGGCTCGCCCGGCGCCGGATAGTGATCGGCCGCCAGCCCTTCCTTGCCGAACAGCTTCCACACCGGTGATGCGGCCACCGCGGAGAGGTATTCGCCCTTCGGGTCGGACCAGTAGTCGGTGCTCCCGGTCTGGAGCAGCAGCGGCCGCGGCGCGATGAGAGAGACGAGCATGTGTCCGTCGAACGGAAGCTCGTTCACTCGGTCGCCGTACGTCTGATAGGTGCGGGCGAACTGGTAGGC
This sequence comes from Gemmatimonadaceae bacterium, assembly GCA_045804245.1. Lineage (GTDB taxonomy): Bacteria > Gemmatimonadota > Gemmatimonadetes > Gemmatimonadales > Gemmatimonadaceae > AG11. Next base: position 624 of record JBJMNN010000219.1, read on the forward strand.
GTAGCGGGTCGAGTCGGTCATGTGGCGCACGGTCTCGCCGTAGTTCCGTCGGCTTAGTGCCGCCCCGCTCTCGCCCGAGACGCTGGCGAGGATCACTGCGAAGCGCTCGTCGGTCGCGCCCGTCCAGAGCGCGGTCTTGCCGAGTCGCGACGAGCCGAGGAGTGCGACGCGCTTCGCGTCGATGGCCGGCTCGGTCTCGAGATGATCCATCACTCGGCGCAGCCCCCACGCCCACGCGGCGATCGCGCCCCATTCATCGGGGGCGAACTGCGTCTGCCCCGGCTTGAGGTAGCGTCCGCGGATGCCGAACGGGATGCCGCCGTTGAAGTCGGGTTCGATGTCGCCATAGTAGAGCGTCGCGAAGCCGATCCCGTTCGCGAGGAAGGGCAGCACGTCGACGCGGCCGAACGCGCTCGCCGCCGGCGCCGGTACGCGCTTCTTGTCGCGACTCCACATCTCGCCAGGCCTGATTCCCGGATCGTCGACGACGTTCGCATTCGGCGAGAAGCTAATCTGGAGCAGCAGTGGCACGGGACCCTTCGCAGCGGCGGGCACATACGACAGCAGCTCCGCCTTCGGTCCGCTGCGGTCGTCGGTGAAGTACAGTGTCGTCTGCCGGCGGATCGCCTTGCCCCCGAGCGCGACGGTGCCCGTGTCGAACCGATCGACGATCACCTTGGCCGGCTTGCCGGGCGCCTTGCCGAACTGGATCGACTCCATCATCCGAAGGATCTCGGGGCGCCGCACGCGCGTCCACGTCGCCGTGTCGCGCACGCGCTCGCCCTTGCTCGTCACGAGCGGATCGGGGAGCGTGTACGTGCCGACCTTGCTCTCGTCGTAGTTGACGGGGATGCCGGCGACCACGGTCGGGGGTGCAGGTTGCGCCGCTTGCGCGGGTGCGGGTTGCGCGGGTGCGCCTTGTGGCGTCGCAGGTGTCTGTGCCTGCACAGCACGCGCTCCGACCAGCGCCACTACGACGAGTGAACGTGCGACGTACGACATCAGTCCTCCTTGAGAGCGATCACGGTCGTTCAGTGGCTACGGCGGAGCCGGGCATTATGTTCGGTCGTGCCGAGCAGAGGGGGATGCTCCTCTCGCAACGTGTTTCACGTTGAAGCCCCTCGCGCAAGGATTTTCACGCAGAGACGCAGAGGAGCGCAGAGGCGCAGAGCACTGCTCTCCAGGTCGAGATCGCCGTTGCGGCGCAACCATCCTTCCATCCACAATCCCAAACTCTTTGATGGTCCGGGGGAGAGATCCGTGCACCGGGCTCTGCGCCTCTGCGGGCCACGGCGGTGGTAGCCGATCTTGGCGCACTGCTCTGCGCCTCTGCGTGAAACTCCGTCAGTAGTGGATTGCCCGTTCACCGCTCATCGCGAAGCTATCGCGCTCGCTCAACGCGACTCCACCGCGATGAATCGCACGGGACCGAGCAGTCCCGACGGCGAGGGAATCTGCGGCCTCGCACCGAATGGCGGTGGCCCTCCCTGAGCGAGGACGGTTCGACCCGGCGGCGCCGTTCGGTCCCCGATGATGCGGTTCGTCCATTCATTGGTAACGCGGATCTCCACCTGATTCGCGCCGGGCCGCAGCGCGCCCGTGACATCCAACTCGAAGGGCGCCTTCCACAGCAGAGGCAATTTCAGCCCATTCACGGTGACCTCGGCGAGATCGCGCACGTCGCCCAGCGACAGCACGATCCGGCGCGGGCGCCACGATGACGGCACACGGACGGTGCGCGTGTACGTAGCCGTGCCCGAGAAGTATTTCACGCCGGAGTCGGCGCTCGTCGTCCACGACGCGAGCTGCGGCATGACGATCGAGGGCGGCGCACCCAGCTCGGGCGCGAACGCGACCCGCCAGGGACCGTCGACCGTGGCGAGCGTCGTGCGCGTCACCGCGGGAAGCACCCGCGCTTCCGCCTCCGATCCCCGGCGGAAGACGACGAAGAACGCGTCGTGCTCGGTCATGGACAGACGTACCCTCGTCCTGATGCTGTCGACGGAGTACGACGCCTCCTCGATGCGGCCGGTCTCCGGCCGCCAGATCTCCGGCTCACGCTGGCCGACACGGAAGCGGACATCCAACTCGGCGGCGAGCGCCGCCGAAGTGGTCACGTAATAGACGTCGGCGTCGGCGATACGCCGATGGATCCACGCGATCTCTCCGTCGAGCGGACGTGCGAGCTCGACGTCGGGCAGGATACCCGCCCGCGAGAGTACGGTCGCGAGCGGCTGCCCCCACACGATCGTCCCCGCGCCATAGCTGCGTCGCGTGCGGTCCACCCCATCGAGATCGCCCCACACCTCCTCGGCCAGAGCCGCGTGCTCCGCCTCCGATTCCGGCCCACCGACGAGACTCGGCGAGCGCACTGGTCGAGGGCCGACAACGGTGGCGCCGCCGCGCACCAGCTCGGCGATCTTGCGCAGCACCGGCAGCGTCATGCGATCGATCTGCGGCAGCACGAGCACGCGATAGCGCACGCCGTCGGGAAGCACGAGCGACCCGTCCGACGTCACGCTCACCCGCGTGAGCAGCGCGTCAGCGTTCGCGTAGTCATAGTCGAACCCGGTTGGCGGCGCGGGCTCGAGCCCCGCGCCCCAGAACGGCATCGTCGACGGCGCGCCCTCGTTCAATAGATAGAGCAGGTCCGCCACCGGCTTCCCTTGCTGCAGCAGAAACGAGCTGCGTGCGAGGTACGTCATGAACGGCGCGGCCTGCTCGGCCCAGGTGATGTTCCGATTGATGTGCGTCCCGACCATCGTGTTGCCGGGCTTCGTGTCGAGCGGCTGGTGCGCGGACGTGTGGAAGATCAGGCGATTGATCCCCTGCGCGAGCCAGTAGTCGCCGATCTTCTTGAGCGAGTATGGCGACTCGTAGCCACCACCGGTCCACGATTCCGCCGCGACGAGCGGCTTGCCGTACACGTGCGCCGACGATGCCGCGCCGCGTACGTCGACGTAGTACATGTTCCACGGATGGAGCGACCGGAACCAGAACTCGCCCATCGGGATGTCGACCTGCTTCTTGTTCAGCAGCGCGTCCTCGAGCGGCTCGAGTGACACGCCCGACGCTTCGCTGTACGTATGCAATCCCTGCTTGTGCAGGAACTCCGTCGCCGTGCGGTAATGCTCCTCGGCGAACATGTCGACGAGCGTGCGACGGAAATCCCAGAGGAAGCGGTCGCTCGCCTCGGCGCTCTCCACTACGCGGCCGGCAAGTGCGGGAAGAAATGGCGTGGGATCGTAGCCGCGACGTACCCGGAACTTCGCGATCATGTCATCGGTCCAGTTCTGAATCCCCGCCTCCCAACTGTCGAGCAGCACGTGCCGGAGCGACTTCCCGTAGAGCGGTCCGAGTGCCTGGGCGATCGGCGCGGTGTAGTCGCGCAGGTACTGCTCGACGTGAGCGTGATTGAGCTTGTCCACCTCGTAGCCCGACGCGGCGGGCACGGCGGGACGGTTCTTCGCGCCGGTGAGCGAGCGGCCGAAGCGCATCACCGTCCAGCGTCCCGCGGGAACGTCCCAGTCGAGCGTGCCGTCGGGCTTCATGCGCGACGTGAGGTCGACGACGTCGGCGCGCGGCACCACCGACGTCGCCGGTTGCGCTGGGGTGGGCTGCGACTCGTACTCGAACAGGAAGTTGAACCCCGCCTTCTCCTCCCAGCGGTGCACGCGTCCCGCGGTGTGCGGCACGAACTCCGTGAGCACGTACTCCCGCACCGGCTGCGGGCGTGCCTGGGCCATCACGTCGGCAGGACTCGGCGGCCCGCCGGTGATCTCGAGCCGGAGGACGCGCGCTTTCGTCTCCGGCACGTCGTACGTGCGCACGCCGCTTGGCCGGTACTGCTGTGCGCCCGGCAGCGTGAGGATCGTGCGGAAGTGCACGCCGTCGGTGTTCTCGCTCGCCAGCACTCGGCCGAACGGGATGCCACTGCCGCGCGACGCGAGCGACACAGCGCGCACGGTGATCGGCTCGGCGAAGGTGAGCTGGATCCAAGCGGGCCCGCCATCGGGCGGCGGTTGTACGGTGAACGAGGTGTTCAGGTCGTCGTCGAGCAGTGCGGCGCCGTCCACTGAGCCGGCGTTCGTCCTCACCGTTGGCCGCATCGCCGCGACGTCGCGTTCGTCGGCCGGCGTGCGATACGCGATCACGGCGTCGTCGCCATAGAAGGTCGGATCCGCCGACGTGTTCCCGCCGCGCCTGAGGTCCCGGATCGGACCGTTGTTGGTCGGCGGATGCGGCAGCATCACCGAGATGTGCCTGGGGCCCTGTACGATGGTGTCGCTCCACACGAGCTTCTTCATCGCCTGGGCGGGCTTCACCCACGGCCCGCCGGTGAGGCTCCAGCCCGGCGAGGCGAAGAGATCCATCTCGAGGCCGAGCCGATCCGCCTCGGCCGCAGCGTGGCGCACGGCGTCGAGCCACTCGGGGGTGCCGAACACGATCTTCTGGGTGACCGTCTGCCCGCCGCCGGCAGCGACATCGGCGAGCTGGAACCCCGCGATGCCGACACGCTTCATCCACTCGAGATCTTTCGTGATCCCTTCCTTCGTGACGTTGCTGGCCGTCCAGTGCCACCACGTACGCGGCCGCGCGCTCGGAGGCGGATTGCGGAAGCCGATCTCGAGCGAGTCGCTCGCGCGTTGCGCCGGAGCGACGTGGAACGGAGTGGCGACGAGCGCGAGCGTCGCGAGGATCCAGAGCGAGAGACGAATCAGGCGCACGGCGACGAGAAAATGGTGGCGGGGGTCTCCGTAGCTACGGCGGAGGCTGCCGTTCCGTTCAGGGCGATGGCCATCACGATCCTTGCGTCTGGGCCGGACCGGCGTCAGCAGAAGCCGCGAAGAACAGCAAGGACGACAGATTGACGCGGAGGGCGCGGAGAAAAGTGCGAGAACGCGGAGAACGGCTCTCCGGGTCGAGCTATGCGGTGCCGCGCACGGTTCCTCGCCATCCACAACTCCAAAAAAACAGATCTTGGGGTCGGCATCCACGCTTGCATCGCGCGAAGCACTTGCTCGGTCCTCCCGCCGTACTCCGCGGGCTCCGCGTCGGTCTGTTGCCGTTGCCGTTGCTGTGGCAGTTGAACGGCGATCGACGCATGTGCCGCCGCGCATGCCGCATCCGCCGCACTCGCGCCAACCCCGCCGATTCGCCAAACTCTCCGTCCCGAGCGCGGAGAATCCGACGGCCATGCTGGTGAGCTACGACGAGCTGCACGCGACGCTGCGCGACGTGCTGCTGCGGGAGGGAATGGGGCGCGCGCGCGCCGACCACTGCGCTCGCCTCTTCGCCGATGCGAGCCGCGACGGCGTCGCATCGCACGGCGTGAACCGGTTCCCGCGCTTCGTCGTCATGGTGCGCAACGGGATGGTCGACGTCCACGCCCGCCCCGTGCGCACCTCGACCCGCGGTGCCATGGAGCGGTGGGACGGGCGGCGCGGCCCCGGGAACCTCAATGCGTGGAGCTGCATGGCGCGGGCGATCGAGCTCGCGCGCGAGCATGGCATCGGCGCCGTGGGACTCGGCAACTCCAACCACTGGATGCGCGGCGGCAACTACGGCTGGCAGGCGGCCGACGCCGGCGTCATCGGCATCTGCTGGTCGAACACGCTGCCCAACGTTCCCGCGTGGGGCACGACGATCCCGCTCATCGGCAACAATCCACTCATCATCGCCGTGCCTCGCGCCGGCGGAGGACACGTGGTGCTCGACATGGCGATGTCCCAGTTCTCCTACGGTGCGCTCGGCACGCACCGCTTGCGCGGCCAGGAGCTGCCCGTCGTCGGCGGCTACGACGAGCGAGGTGAGCTCACGCGCGATCCGGTCGCCATCGAGCGCACGCAGCGCCTCCTCCCGATCGGCTACTGGAAGGGCTCCGGGCTCGCGATCCTCCTCGACATGGTCGCTGCGGTGCTCTCCGGTGGGAAGGCGACGCACGACTTCTCCACCGTTCCGGAAGAGGAGGCGGGGCAGTCGCAGGTCTTCATCGCACTCGACGCCGCGTCGCTCGGCGCCGCCGGCGAGAGTGGGTCGATCGCCGATCGCATCGTCGAGGCGCTGCACACGGGCGCGGCGGAAGTGGGCGAAGAGGCGCGCTACCCGGGCGAACGCACGCTCGAGGTGCGGGCGAAGAGCATGCGCGAAGGAGTGTTCGTGGACGATGCGCTGTGGAAGGAGGTGCTCGCTCTATGAGCTCGCGCGCGGTGCGCATTGCGCGGTGCGCGATGCGCGACGGCCTCGGGATACTGCTGGCCGCCTCGTTCGCTGTACTCGTCGTCATCTCGGCCTCGGTGACACCGCTGCTCGCCCAGACGCCGCGCAACCTGCTCGCCGGCCGCACGAGCGAGGCGCAGCTCGCGGCGATGCTCGTCCCGCGCGAGCGCTGGCATCCGTATCCCACGATCGACGAGCGCGACTCGTGGAACGTCGTGCCGACATCCATTCGCCAAGCCTTCATCCAGGCCGCGGAGCGCGAGCTCGGCGCCGAGTGGGGGAGCATTCCCGCCACGGTGACGCTGCGCTACGTGCGCGACGGCGACCGCGCACAGTACGACGGCATGAACACGCGCCGCCGTACGCGGCTCGCCACGCTCGTCACGGCCGAGCTGCTCGAGAACAAGGGGCGATTCCTCGACGAGATCGCCAACGGCATCTGGGCCATCTCGGAGCAGACGTTCTGGGGCTCCACGGCGCACCTCGGCGTGCAGAAGCGCGGCAGTGGTCTGCCCGACGTCACGGAACCGATCGTCGAGCTGTTCTCGGCCGAGACGGCCGCGCTGCTCGCTTGGACCGACTACCTGATGGGCGATCGGCTCGACAAGGTCTCGCCATTGCTGCGCGAGCGCATCCGCGTCGAGGTCGACCGACGCATCCTGACACCGGCGCTCGAGCGCGATGATTTCGGCTGGATGGGATTCGGCCGCCAGAAGATCGTTAACAACTGGAATCCCTGGATCGCGTCGAACTGGCTGGCGAGCGCGCTGATCCTCGAGCGCGACCCGCAGCGCCGCGCGCGGACGGTGCACCGCATCATGCGCAGCCTCGACGTGTTCATGAACGGCTACCCGGACGACGGCGGCTGCGACGAGGGGCCGGGCTACTGGGATCGCGCCGGCGCGTCGCTGTTCGACAACCTCGAGCTGCTGCGCAGCGCGACGAACGGCGGCGTCGACATCTACGCGCATCCTCTCGTGCGCAACATGGGACAGTACATCTATCGGGCCTACATCCACGACCCGTACGTCGTGAACATGGGCGACGCGCCCGCCAAGACGCACCCCGATCCGGAGCTCGTGTACGCCTACGGCACGCGCATCGGCGATCCGATCATGAGCGGGTTCGGTGCGTTCCTGGCGAAGCAGCGCGGCGCGTATGGCCCGGGTGCGAACACGCTCGGCCGCATCCTGCCCGCACTGCTGAGTACCGACGAGCTGGCGAAGGCGACGCCCAGGGAACCGCTGCTCGCCGACGTGTGGCTTCCCGATCTGCAGTTCATGGCGGCGCGCTCGGTCGCGGGCAGCACCGCTGGGTTGTACCTCTCCGCGTTCGGCGGGCACAACGCGCAGAGCCACAACCACAACGACGTCGGCAACTTCGTCGTCTACGCCGACGGTGCGCCCGTGCTCGTCGACGTCGGCGTCGAGGTGTACACGGCGAAGACGTTCAGCCCGCGGCGCTACGAGATCTGGACCATGCAGTCGGCGTATCACAACCTGCCGACGATCAACGGCGTGCAGCAGAAGGAGGGCACCGCCTTCCGTGCACGCGACGTGCGACATGAAGCGAGCGCGAATAGCGCGAAGCTCACCCTGGACATTGCGGGCGCGTATCCCGCCGACGCGGCCGTGGATCGCTACGAGCGCACCGTGGCGTTGGACAGGCGCGCACGCACCGTGTCGCTCGACGAGCGGTATGCGCTGCGCGAGTGGAAGGTGCCACTCCGGCTCAGCTTCATGACGCCGTTCCATCCCGACGTGTCGCGCGTCGGCGAGGTTCTCCTGCGAGCCGCCGACGGCGCGGGCGCTGGGTTCGTCGTGCGCTACGACGCCGCGCGGTTCGACGCCACGACCGAGGAGATCCCGATCGCCGACGCACGCCTGCTTCCCATCTGGGGCAGCCGGCTCGCGCGCGTCGTGCTCGTGTCGAAGGACCGATCGCTCCGCGGCGAGCATCACATCACCGTCGGCTACGCACCATGACCGACCGTGGCACCGGCGTGACCCGTCGTGACTTCATGCGCCGGAGCGCGGCGATCGCCGGCGGGGTACTCGTCGCGGGTGACGCCGTCCAACCGATACATGCGGCAGGCGCAGCGGCATCTGACGATGCCGCTGCCATGACCCAACAAACCGTCAACCATCTCACCCTCTGGTACCGCCGCCCCGCCGCGCAGTGGGTGGAGGCGCTCCCCGTCGGCAACGGCCGGCTCGGCGCGATGGTGTTCGGCGGCATCGAGCGCGAGCGCCTCCAGCTCAACGAGGACACGCTCTGGTCGGGCGGTCCGCGCGACTGGAACAACCCGAACGCGCCGAAGGTGCTCGCCGAGGTACGGCGGCTCATCGCCGAGGAGCGGTACGTCGAGGCCGACCGCGCCGCGCGCGGGATGCAGGGGCCGTACACGCAGTCGTTCGAGCCGCTCGGCGACCTCGTGCTCGCGTTCGAGCACGGCGACGTCGCGCGCGGCGGGTATCGTCGCCAGCTCGACCTGCAGTCGGCGATCGCCGACGTGCGGTATCGCATAGGGAACGTCAACTACGTACGCGAGGTCTTCTCATCGCACCCCGATCAGGTGCTCGTCGTGCGGCTCTCGGCCGACACGCCGGGGATGATCACCTTCACCGCAACCTTGGACAGCCCGCTCCGCCACGACGTCCAGATGGAGGGCGATGTGCTGAAGCTCGTCGGCAAGGCTCCCGCGAACGCCGACCCGAGCTACTACGACAGCGGCGCACTGCCGATCGTCTACCGTGACGATGCGGGGATGACGTTCGAGGCGCACTTGTCGGCGAGCACCACGGGCGGACGCACATGGCTCGACCGGGCGGGACTTCACGTGCGCGGCGCCGACGAGGTCGTACTGCGCCTCGCCGCCGCGACGAGCTTCAACGGCTACGACAAGCATCCCGTGCGCGACGGGAAGCCGCCAGGGCCGATCGCCGCGGCGCAGCTCCGCGCCGCGAGCGCGAAGCCGTACGGCGCGCTGCGCGAGGCGCACGTCGCTGCGCACCGTGCGCTGATGGATCGCGTGTCGCTCGAGCTCGTGCCGGCCACGCCACTGGAGAAGTCGCCCCAGGAGCTGCCGACCGACGAGCGCATCAACACGTTCGGCGCGAAGGATCTGGCGCTCGTCGCGCTGCTGTTCCAGTACGGGCGCTACCTGTTGATCTCGAGCTCGCGGCCCGGCACCCAGCCCGCGAACCTGCAGGGGATCTGGAACCAGGAGACGCGGCCGCCCTGGAGCTCGAACTACACGACGAACATCAACGCGCAGATGAACTACTGGCCGGCCGAGAGCACGAATCTCGCCGAGCTGCACGAGCCGTTCGTCGACTTCATCGAGCGCGTGGCGGTGAACGGGCATCGCACCGCGCAGGTGAACTACAACGCGCGCGGCTGGGTAGCGCACCACAACAGCGACATCTGGGCGCAGTCGGCGCCGGTGGGCGACTACGGCAAGGGCGATCCCGTCTGGGCCAACTGGCACGGCGGCTCGGCGTGGCTGTCGCAGCATCTGTGGGAGCACTACGCGTTCGGCGGCGACGTGAAGTACCTGCGCGAGCGCGCCTACCCGGTGATGAAGGCGGCGTGCGAGTTCTACCTCGACTTCCTCGTGCCGAACGAGAAGGGATTCCTCGTCACGTCACCCTCCGCGTCGCCCGAGCTCCGCTTCAAGGTGGCCGGCGGCGGCACGGCAGCGCTGAGCGCCGGCGCGACGATGGACCGCGCGCTCGTGTGGGACCTGTTCACCAACACCATCGAGGCGTCGACGGTACTGGGGACGGACCCGGCGATCCGCGAGCGAATCCTCCAGGCGCGCGCACGGCTCATCCCCTACCAGATCGGCAAACGCGGCCAGCTCCAGGAATGGGCGAAGGACTTCGAGGAGCAGGAGCCACGGCACCGGCACTTCTCCCATCTCTTCGGCGTCTATCCCGGGCGCGAGATCACGCGCGAGGCGATGCCGGCGATCTTCGCCGCGGCGCGCCGTTCGATGGAGCTGCGCGGCGACGAGGCCACCGGCTGGTCGATGGCATGGAAGACGAACTTCTGGGCGCGCATGGGTGACGGAGACCACGCGCTCGTGATCCTCACCAACCTGCTCAAGCCCGCCTGGAGCACGGCGACCAACTACACCCGCGGCGGTGGGGTGTATCCCAACCTCTTCGACGCGCATCCGCCCTTTCAGATCGACGGAAACTTCGGCGCGACGGCGGGCATCGCCGAGATGCTCCTCCAGAGCCACGCCGGCGAGATCCACCTCCTTCCGGCGCTGCCGTCCGCGTGGCCGACGGGCCGAGTCCGCGGGTTGCGGGCGCGTGGCGGGGTGACGGTGGACATCGATTGGAAGGGAGGCGCGCTCGAGCAGGCGTCGCTCACCGCGCGCGCGGCGAGGACCGTGCGCGTGCGAGTCGGGTCGAGGGCCACCGAGCACCGCTTGCCAGCGGGGGTGGCGACCGTCTTGCGATGAGCACACCACGGGATCCCTTGCGACGTCAACAACGACGCGGACCCGGATTGCCCGGATGACCCGGACACGACCGGATTGGTCCGTGCGGCGGCGAGATCCCCGCGCCGAAGCCGAAAAGAAGGACTTCGGGGTCTTGGATGGAGAGGAATGGTGCACCGGCTTACGTCGCTGGATCTGGAGAGAAGTAAATCCGCGTCATCCGTCGGATCCGGGTCATTCGCGTTCGCGTCGTTTCGACCCGCGCGCGATCTCCCCTGAGCCCGCCACGTCCCGATCTTCAACGAGCGCAGCGAGGCATGCGTGTAGTGAGGGCGGGCACTCGCTTGCCCGACCCACCCATCGGAGGTTCGCCTGACGAATACCACTACCCGGCGGAAGCGCTTCCTGCTGCCCGCCTCGACGGCCATCGCCGTCATCCTCGTCGCCTGCGCCGGTGCCCGCATGGGATCGGCCGCCAACGATCCCGATCGCAAGGAGTGGATCGACCTCTTCAACGGCAAGAACCTCGATGGCTGGACCGCCAAGATCGCCAAGCACGAAGTCGGCGAGAACTTCGGCAACACCTTCCGCGTCGTCGACGGGGTGATCCAGGCCAGGTACGACGGCTACGGCGGCAACTACAACGCGCAGTTCGGCCACCTCTACTACGACAAGCCGTACTCGTACTACCTGGTCTCTGCCGAGTATCGCTTCCTCGGCGACCTCTACCCCGGTGCGCCGAGCTACACGCTGCGCAACAGCGGCATCATGATCCACTCGCAGGACCCGCGCACGATGCCGCGCGACCAGAACTTCCCGATCTCCGTCGAGAACCAGCTGCTCGGCGGGCTGAGCGACGGACGCAAGCGCACGACCGGCAACATGTGCTCGCCCGGCACGATGGTGGATTTCAACGGCAAGCCCGACACGCGCCACTGCATCAACTCCACGTCGCAGACCTACGACGGTGACCAGTGGGTGCTCTCCGAGACGCTCGTCCTCGGCGACTCGATCGTGAAGCACATCATCAACCACGATACGGTGCTCGTCTACACGCACCCGCGTCAGGCCGCCGGCGTCGTCACCGGCTTCGATCCCAAGCAGCTCACCGAGGGGAAGCTCCTCTCATCGGGCTTCATCGCGCTCCAGGCCGAGGGGCACAACGTCGACTTCCGGAACGTGCGACTGTTGAACCTCGAAGGGTGCATGAACCCGAAAGCCGCGAACTACAAGCGCTACTACATCAAGTCCAATCCCGCGGCGTGTCGCTGACCCGCCGCTCCGTGCAACGATCGACGTACCCGCCGTCCACGCCATGATGTCATTCGATCCGTCCTCCCGCCGCGGCGCGGCGAGCCTGTTCCCCACCGTGCTGCTCGCCCTGTCGCTGGCCGCCGGTGCCGCCCTCGACGCGCAGGGTCCGCCGCAGAGCACCGCGCGGCCCAAGCCGATCGCGAAGAGCGGCCCAGTGCCCCGCGAGGCCGCCGCCGAACAGAAGCTGCAGACCGCGTTCAAGGCGCCCGAGGGATTCCAGGTCACGCTCTTCGCCGGCCCGCCGGTGGCGATGTATCCCACCTGCGTCAACGAGTCCCCCGACGGCGCGGTGTTCGTCTGCGTCGACCCGAACCTCTCGCTCTCCACGCTCAAGGGCGTCGGGCGCGTGATGCGGCTCGTCGACACCGACAACGACGGTCGCGCCGACACGTATACGACCTTCGCCGAGATGGACAGCCCGCGCGGCGTCGTGTCCGACGGGAAGACCGTCTACGTCATGCATCCGCCCGACCTCACGGCGTACCGTGACACGAACGGCGACGGTATCGCCGACACGTCGTTCGCCCTCGTGCAGGGGCTCGGCTTCGACCTCGACTTCCGCGGCGCCGACCACACGACGAACAACATCGAGCTCGGCCCCGACGGCTGGATCTACGTCGCCGTCGGCGACTACGGCTTCATGAAGGCGGTCGGCGCCGACGGGAAGCAGCTCCAGCACCGCGGCGGCTCGGTCGTGCGCGTGCGCCCCGACGGCACGAACCTCGAGATCGTCACCGTCGGCACGCGCAACATCTACGACGTCGCGCTCGATCCGTTGGCCCGCGTCTACGCGCGCGACAACACCAACGACGGCGACGGCTGGAATACGCGCCTGCACTATCTGCCGTTCAACGCGAACATGGGCTATCCGTCGCTCTACCAGAACTTCGCGACCGAGCACTTCCCCACGATGCACGACTACGGCGGCGGATCGGGCGTCGGCTCGCTCTGGCTCCAGGATCCTGCCTGGCCCGCCGGGATGAACGACGCGCTCTACACCGGCGACTGGACGACGCAACGGATCTACAAGCACGCGCTGACGCCGCGGGGTGCCACCTACGAGCCGACGCAGGAGGACTTCATCACGCTGCTGCGTCCGGCTGATCTCGCGCTCGACGGCAACTCGAACCTGTACGTCGCCAGCCTCGCCGGGGGCCAGTTCACCTACAACACCGACACGGTCGGCTACGTCGTGCGCGTGCGGCCGAGCGGCGCGAACGCGGCGCGCGAGCCGAACGTGTTCCGCGCGACGGATGCCGCACTGCTCCGCCAGCTCACGTCGCCTAACGGGGTGCACCGCCTCCACGCCCAGCAGGAACTGCTGCGTCGCGGCGCGAAGTCGGCCGTCGTGGCCAGCCTGCGCCACGCCGTCGGCGACGACAAGCTCCGCGCCGACGCGCGCGCGGCCGCGATGTTCACGCTCAAGCAGCTCCAGGGGCAGAAGGCGAACGACGCGCTCGTCCGCGCCGCCGCGTCGACGGACCCGCGCATCCGTGAGACCGCACTCCGTGTGCTCGCCGACCGCAGCGATCAGCTGCAGGGCGTCGCGCCGGCGCTGTACGTCAAGGCGCTCAGCGACGCCGACCCGCAGGTGCAGGTGCAGGGGCTCCGCGGTCTCGTGCGCCTCGGCGCGCGCGATCAGGCGTCGGCGATCCTCCCGCTCACGGCGAGCAGCGATCAGGCGATCTCGCACCTCGCCGTGAACGCGCTCGTCTCGCTCGGCGCATCAAGCGTCGCCATCGCCGCGCTCGACAACGGTGCGCCCGCGCAGCGTGCGGGCGCACTCCGCGTGCTGGCGCAGCTGTACGAGCCCGCCGTCGTGACGGCGCTCGTCGAGCGGCTTGGCCGCGCGAGCGACGCCGACACGCGCCTGGCGCTCGTGCACACGCTCGCGCGGCTCGCCAATCGCGAGGCGCCGTGGAAGGGCGACTGGTGGACCACGAGGCCCGCGCACCTCGGTCCGTACTTCGATCCCGCCGCGTGGGAGGAGAGCCCGCGCATCCGTTCGACGCTCGCCACCACGCTCGCCGCCGCATCGGGCGACGAGTTCAAGCGTCTCGCCGACGACCTCGCGCTCAACGAGGCGCTGCCTCGCGGCGCGGGGCCGCTGCTTGCCGCCGTCGTCGCGTCGAAGGACACGCTGCGGACGTCGCTGCTTCAGGCGATGGTCGGCCGCGCGCAGCTCGACGCGGGCACCGTCGCCATCGCCACCCAGCTCGACGCGCGCAGCCCCGAGTTGCACGGTGCCGTCGCCCAGCTCCTCGCCGGTGAGAGCACGCTCGGCGCCGGCACGCTCCCGATCGCGCGGAGTGCCGTGCTCGACCCCAAGCTCGATCCGCGTATCCGCGGCTCGTTGCTGACCGCCATGGCGCAGGCGCCCGGAAACGACGCGCTCGACGTCGCCGCCGAGGTGTTCTCCCGCCTCAACCCGGTACCCGGACTGTCCGCCGCCGGCACCCCCGCCACCGCGGCCGCCGCGTCGCCGACGCCGCCCGCCGGCACACCCGCCGCCGGCGCCGATCCGGTGGAGACCGCGTGGCGTCGCTTCGTCGGCGACCGCCGGCGCATGGGGGAGATCGACTACTTCGTGAAGATGGCGCAGGCGACCGAGCCGTCGCAGCGCACGCTGGCGTACGCCGTGCTGCTTCAGAGCGTTCGCTCGCCGCGCACGCCGGCCGCCATCCGCGAGAAGGTGGCGCCGGTGATCGATGCCGCATGGGCCGACCCCGCGTCGGCGCCGAGTCTCGTGCAGGCGATCACGCTCATGCGCCTCGAGAGCCAGTACGCCGACAAGCTCTCCACCTACAAGCAGCCCAAGACCAAGTGATCAGCGTGAAGACCCCCACCTTCAGTCGATACCATCCAGGAGGAGCAGCCGTGGCCGAGCACGACGAGACGAGACAGGTGAGCCGCCGAACGTTCCTGTTCGAGCTGGCCGCGATGGGCGTTGGTACGAGCGTGCTCGCGTCGTGCGCCAGCACCGCCGCCAGCACCGCCGCCGGCGTGAGCACGGGCGCGAGCGCGAGCACCGCCGGCGCGAACGCGAACATGATCGGCATCCAGATGTACACCGTGCGCGATCAGCTGCAGACCGACTTCGACGGCACGGTCGAGAAGATCGCGAAGATCGGCTACAAGAACCTCGAGTTCGCCGGCTACTACAACCGCACTCCCGAGCAGGTGCGCGCGCTCCTCGACCGGGTCGGCGCCGTGTCGCGCAGCTCGCACATCGGCGCGCAGCTCCTGCGTCAGGATGCGGCGGCGCAGATCAAGGCCGCGAAGACGATCGGCCAGGAGTACATCACCCTCCCGTCGTTCAACTTCGGGAAGGAAGGGCTCGCCGGATGGCGCAAGGCCGTCGCGGAGTTCAATCAGTGGGGCGCGATGTGCCGCGACGCAGGGCTCAAGCTCGCGTATCACAACCACAACTTCGAGTTCGCGGCGCTCGAGGGGACGACCGGCTACGACGTCCTCGTGAAGGAGACCGACCCGAAGCTCGTCGACTTCGAGCTCGATCTGTACTGGGCGCGCTTCGCCGATCAGGATCCGCTCGCGCTGTTCGCGAAGTATCCGGGCCGCTTCGCGATGTGGCACGTCAAGGACATGGTGGTCACCGGCACCCAGAAGGGGATGACGCCCGTGGGGAAGGGGACGATCGACTTCAAGTCGATCTTCGCGCATGCCCGCCAGTCGGGGATGAAGTACTTCTTCGTCGAGCACGACTCCGCCGCGCAGTACCCGGGCGGGTCACTCGCCAGCGCGCAGGCGAGCTACGACTATCTCCACCAACTCCTCACCGCCGCGTGAGCGATTCCATGAAGACTCTTCTCGCTCGATCGGTCCGCCTCGTTCCGGGGCTGTGGCTCGCGGTCGCCTGCGCCAGCGGTACGGGCGGCGGTGCGGGCGGTGGGCTGACCAGCTCCGGCCAGGTCATCGCCAGCGCGCCGCGCGCCAGCATCGCCAGCGCCCCCAAGTCCGATTGGATCCAGATGCTCAACGGCAAGGATCTCAAGGACTGGGACATCAAGTTCGCGAAGCATCCACTCGGCGAGAACTACAACGACACCTTCCGCGTCGAGGACGGGCTGCTGAAGGTGCGCTACGACAAGTGGACCGCGTTCAACGGCGAGTTCGGCCACATCTTCTACAAGCGGCCGTTCAACTACTACCTCGTCGCCGCGGAGTACCGCTTCAACGGCGTGCAGGTCGCCGGCGCGGGCCCCGGCCTCGCGTGGGCGCTCCGCAACAATGGCATCATGATCGACGGCCAGTCCGCGCAGAGCATGGGGCTCAACCAGGACTTCCCGATCTCGCTCGAGGTGCAGCTCCTCGGTGGGCTCGGCAAGGGTCCGCGCCCGACCGCCAACCTCTGCACGCCGGGCACCAACGTCCACTTCGGCGACTCGCTCATCACGCGTCACTGCATCAACTCGACGTCGAAGACGTACGACGGGGACCAGTGGGTCCGCGTCGAAGCGCTCGCTCTCGGCGACTCGATCATCAAGCACATCGCCAACGGCGATACGGTGCTCGTCTACCGGAAGCCGGAGATGGGCGGCGGCTCGGCGAACAACACGAATCCCGGCGTGCTCGTGCCGGGCAAGCCGATCACGGGCGGTTCCATCTCGCTGCAGGCGGAGACGGCGGAGATCGACTTCCGGAAGGTCGAGATCCTGAACCTCGAAGGGTGCATGGATCCCAAGTCGTCGAGCTACCGCGCATACTTCATCAAGCACGATCCGGCGGCCTGCAAGTAGAGCGGCTGCGACACTCGAGCACCCACACCTCCGGCCAATGAAATCCCTCGGCACGCGCCTCGGCGCCATGATGTTCCTCGAGTTCTTCATCTGGGGCGCGTGGTACACGACCATCGCCGTGTACATGAGCAACCACGGCATGGGGACGCTCACCTTCTGGCCGTACACGGTGAACCCCGTCGCGGCCATTGCCGCGCCCTTCTTCGTCGGGCTCGTGGCCGACCGGTACTTCGCGACGCAGAAGGCGCTCGGCACCCTGCACCTGCTCGGCGGGCTCGTGCTGCTCGTCACGCCGTCGACGTCGGGAACACCGACACTGTTCATCGTCCTGCTCCTGATCTACAACCTCTGCTACATGCCGACGCTCGGTCTCACGAGCTCGCTCGCGTTCCACCACATCGAGGATCAGGAGCGGCAGTTCCCGCGCATCCGCGTGTGGGGGACGATCGGCTGGATCATCGCCGGTCTGTTCATCAGCTTCGTGCTGACGCCGGTCCTGCAGGGGGTGAAGGCGGAGCAGACCGCGTGGCCGCTTTATCTCGCGGGGATCACGAGCATCCTGCTCGGCCTCTACGCGTTCACGCTGCCGCACACGCCGCCGTCCGCGGCGGGACACCCGGTGTCGTTCCGCAGCGTGGCGGGGCTGGACGCGATGGAGCAGCTCGGCAGCCGCTCGTTCTGGGTGTTCATCATCAGCGCGCTGCTGATCTGCATTCCGCTCGCGGCGTACTACAACTACACCCAGCTCTTCCTCGAAGCCGCGCAGGTGAAGAACATCGCCGCGACCCAGACGCTGGGGCAGATGTCGGAGATGCTCTTCATGCTCGCCATGCCGCTCATGTTCCGGCGGCTGGGCGTGAAGTGGATGCTGGTGCTCGGCATGTCCGCGTGGGTGGTGCGCTACGCGCTGTTCGCCAGCGCGGCACCGGGCGCGGTGTTCTGGATGATCGCGCTGGGCATCCTCCTGCACGGCGTCTGTTACGACTTCTTCTTCGTCACCGGGCAGATCTACGTCGACAAGAAGTCCACGCCGGCGATCCGCGGACAGGCACAGGGCTTCTTCGTGCTCGTCACGTATGGGGTCGGCATGCTGATCGGCGCGCAGATCGCGGGCAATGTGTACAACCGCTTCCTCGCTGGTGCGCCGGCCCTGACGCTGCCCCAGTGGAACCGCTTCTGGTGGCTCCCGGCCGCGTTCGCCGCGGCGGTCACGCTGTTCTTCACGCTGGCGTTCTACGATCGGGTGGATGAGAGGACAGATCAGGAAGCGAGGCGGGCGGCCTAGTGCGCGATGCGCTTTGCGCGATGCGCATTGCGCCAGGCACCGGGAGGCTCCGGCTTCCCGAGGCCGTCTCGCATGGGGTTTGACGCCGCAACGGCAACAGACTGACGCGGAGGCCGCGGAGGAGTTGCGAGAGCGCGGAGCGAAATTGGACTCGTGCCGCATGGAGGCATCACTGCCAACCCCAAAGTGCCTTGGGAGTCGTGGCTGGAGAGGAGCGATGCTGTCCGTTCACGGAGCTCGACCCGGAGAGTCGCGCTCCGCGCCCTCGCAATGCACCTCCGCGAGCTCCGCGTCGATCGGTTCAAACGCGGCGCGACGAGCCGCACCCGCGCGAACCCGCACTCGAGCGCGGTGTATGCATCTTCATCCAAACGAACTCTGTCCGTTTCCCACCACCGAGCACATGCATCGATCAGTCGAATCACGCCGGCCTCGTCGGGCGGCTCTGCTGACTCTCATCCTCGCCGCGTCCGCGTACGTGCTGTACACGCCATCGGCCGCCGGGGCGCAGTCCAGGACGACGTCGAAGAAGTCCGCGGCGAAGACGTCGACGTCGTCGAAGGCAGCGGCGTCGTCGGCCAAGCCTGCGGCGAGCACGACGACGGCTGCCGCCAAGGAGCAGCTGCCCGACGGCAAGCAGGTCTTCTCGACCACGTGCGCCGCGTGCCACCAGGTGTCGGGCGAGGGAGTCCCCGGTGTCTATCCGCCGCTGGCGGGCAGCGAGTGGGTGAACGGCGACGAGGCGAAGGTCGTGCGCATCCTGCTGCACGGCGTCACCGGACCGATCGAGGTGGCGGGCGAGACGTTCAACAGCATGATGCCTCCCTGGGGCGCCACGCTGAAGGATGCCGACATCGCGGCGGTGCTCACCTACGTGCGCAGCACGTGGGGCAACAAGGGCGCGCCGGTCACGGCGGCCAAGGTCGCGTCAATCCGTGCGGCCACGACGTCGCGCACGACGCCCTGGACGGTCGCGGAGCTTGCCGCTGTTAAGTAGCTGATCGCTACCAAATACGCTGAACGGGCGGGAAGGTATTACCTTCTCGCCCGTTCTTCTGGCTTTGTTGCGCCGTGCGTCTTGCTCCGTGGACGGGCGTCCGCGAGCATCCCTTGCGGCGAGACCCGCGAACCCGCGAACCCGCGAAGCATGTCCGACATTTCCCGCCGCGAGTTCCTCACTTCGTCCGCGCTCGCCGCGGCGGGCGTGGTCGG
>JBJMNN010000220.1:0-20987 GCA_045804245.1 Gemmatimonadaceae bacterium
CCACAAGCACGCCGAGGGCTGGTTGTTCGGCGTTTACGCGGTGCTGGCGGGGATCGAGCGGTTCATCGTGGAGTTCTACCGCGCCAAGGACGATCGGCTGGTGTACGGGTTGACGTACGCGCAGTTGATCGCGCTCGCGTTCGTCGTGTTCGGCGTGATCTGGATGAGCGTGTTCTGGCGCGTGCGCGAGGGCTGGCCCGGGATCTACGGCGTGAAGCAGGCCCCATCGGCGTCGAGCTAGCCTAATCGCGCTGGTCGGTCGCGAGCATTCCACTCTGCGTGTAAGCCCCCCGCGGCCGCCGGAATACCCTCGCGCGACCGACACGAGCGACCAACTCAGACGTCGAAGGCGCGGCGCGATGAATGGTGCGCGCGGCCGAGACCCTACCCCCGCGCCGTCTCGCGCGCCAACGCTTCTTCGAGCGCCGTCAACCGCCGCCGCAGCTCTTCGTTCTCCAATCGGAGGGAGGCGATCGCGTCCGGCGGCGTCCCCACCGCCGCGGGCATGACGGTCGGAAGCGTCACTGACCGCTTCGGCCAGAACGTCTTCAGCACCGCGAACGCGAACAGCA
Source organism: Gemmatimonadaceae bacterium (assembly GCA_045804245.1). Classification (GTDB taxonomy): domain Bacteria; phylum Gemmatimonadota; class Gemmatimonadetes; order Gemmatimonadales; family Gemmatimonadaceae; genus AG11. Next base: position 573 of record JBJMNN010000220.1, read on the forward strand.
GCAGCAGCGCCAGCTGCGCCAGCACCCCCTGCCAGCTCGGGTACAGCCCGAGGAACTCCGAGTGCGGGAATCCGGGGATCGCCGTCAGCGGGAGCGCGTTTCCCTCCTGCAGCTCGCGCACACCCTTCCCCGTGAAGACGAACGCCATGAAGTACAGCAGCACGCTCGTCACCGAGAAGAACGGACGCAGCGGGATCCGCACGCCGAAGCGGTAGAACAGCGTGAAGATCACGGCGAGCGCCAGGAACCCGGCGAGGATCCCCATCGTGAGCGGGAGGGCGACGTTCGGCCCTTCGTTGAACAGCGCCTGGTAGAACAGCGCCGTCTCCGCCCCCTCGCGATACACGGCGAGGAACGCGACGAACGTCAGCGCGCGACCACCACCGTGCTCCAGCGCGTTGTTGACCTTGTCCTTGATGAACTGCTGCCACTTCGCGGCCTCGACCTTCGAGATCAGCCAGTAGCTCACCGAGAACAGCACGCCCACCGCGACGAGCAGCGTCAGCCCCTCGATGATCTCGCGGCTGGCCGGCATTGCCGAGAGCATGGTCTTGAGCACGACCGCCGTCGCCGCGCTCGCGAGCAGCGCGTACGCCACCCCCCACCAGATGTTGCGCAGTCGCTCGCGGTGTCCTGTCTTGAGCAGGAATGCCACCACCGCGCCGACGACGAGGATCGCCTCGAACCCCTCGCGCAGGATGATGAGGAACGATTGCCAGAACGCTTCCCAGCCGCTGCCCGCCGGTGCGGTCAGCGCGACGACCTCCGGCAGCCCTGCTTCGATCGCGTCGCGGAGCCGTTCGGCGGCGCGCACGTCGCTCGCGCGCACCGCGCCCTTGAAGTCGGTGAAGATGCGCTCCATCGAGGCGACGAGCCCCGGGTTCTTCGCGCGCGCCGGCGACTCGATCGGCTCGAACGCCATGTAGGCGTCCGTGGCGCGGTCTGTCGCGTCGCCGGGACGGCCGCTCTTCGCGGCGCTCAGCGACTGCTCGAGTAGCGCGACGATCTGCCGCGTCACGTCCTGCGCGCTCCCGCTGTCCGACGCCGCCGTCGCGTTGGCCCGCATCGGCAGCGTACGCAGAAACGCCACCATGTTCTGCACCTGCGCGGGCGACAGCTCGGCGCTCGGCGGCATCGCGGTGCCGGGAATCCCCGTCCGCACCACTCCGGCGAGCTGCTCGTCGCTCCGCTCCACCTGCCACGCGACGGTCCCGATCTCCGGCGGCAGTCGCGTCAGCGACTTCGCGAGCGCACCGTCGCCGGCGCCCGTCATGCCATGACAGGATGCGCAGCGCTGTGTGAACAACCCCTCGCCCTCGAGCTGCTGCGCGTGCGTCGCGCGCATCGAGTTCACGTACGCGACGACGTTCCAGCGCTGCTCCGGAGTGAGCACTCCCGCGAAGCCGGCCATCGGCGTTCCAGCGATCCCGACGGACAGCACCCGGTACGTCAGCGCGGGAGTCACTCCGCGCATGTGCTCCGCCGTGCCGATCGCGGGCGGCTTCGGACTCATCGACCGGCCCGCCGCGCCGTCGCCCAGCCCCGTTTCGCCATGACAGCTCGCGCACGTCCGCTCGTAGATCGCCTTCCCCTCGTCGAGGTCCAGCGTGCCCTTGGGGAGCTCGAGCTTCGCCTCGTTGCCGAGCGTGGTCGCGAACCGCTTCTCCAGCGAGCCGACCGCGGCCGGCGGACGCTTGGCCGCCACCGCCGCGGCGATCGAGTCGAGGAGCGCGCGCGCCGGCACGGCGTTGGAGCCGGAAAGGCGGTCCGCCGCCCTCCGCGCGTCCACAAGAAACTCGTTGGCCTCCTGGAACTCCTGCCCGCTGATCAGGCGCCCCTGCCCATCCACAGCCTTCCCGTACTCTTCGACGGCGACGCTGACGATGTTGGCGACCCGGCGCGCCGGATGCTCCTGCGCCGAGACAGGGGCAGCCGCGAGCCAGGTCGCGAGGAGCAGGAATTGGTAGAGAACGGTCGGAATTCTCATTGCCGAGGAAATGTATCGGGATTCACAGCGAGTCGCCACCGAAATGCCGATGCGCGTACGTCAACGATGACGACGGAACCAGCGCCCGTTCCCTTCCTCGCGTGGCGGCTCGGCGAGCACCCGCGCCAGGTGGCCGCAGGCCTCGTCGGCGGCGGCGAATGCGCGCCGGAGCGCCGCGATCCAGTGCGCCCACTCGGACGAATCGGCACCGGCGGACGAGGCGGCCGCTGCGCCTTCGTCGAGCGAGAGAAGCGCGGTGCGGAGCGGCTCGATCGTATCGCGCGCCGCAGCCGACCGGGCGCGCGCGACGGCCGAGCTCTCCGTGCCCACCGCCGCTGCCCCGTTCACCCCGCGCTCGATCGCCTCGAGCAGCGCCGCGCCGTGGAACGAGTGCACGACGTCGCGCCCCTCGGCGCGTGCGGCGCGGACACGTGCGGCGATCAGCGGAGCGAAGATCGCGTCGTGTGCCGCCTGGGTGGCCGGGTCGCGGGCGGCGCCGAGCGAGCGGAGCGAGCGGGCGAGCTCGGGGAGCGACGCGTCAGGCATTGGAGACGTCGAACGATCCGTCTCCCGAGAGATCCGCGTCGGAGAGTGCGGCTTGCTCGCCCGTTCGCGCCTCGTAGCGACCCACGAAGTCGGGCAGCCGGTCGGTCGTGAAACCGTCACGCGGCAGGCCGAGCACGTTGATCGCGTGTTCGATCTGCTCGGGCGTCCCTTCGACCTCGACGAGATCGTCCATGCGTGGGTAATGCTCGAACCGGATCATCGCGCCGCCCAGATCGTACTGCACGATCACCCGATCGATCGCGATGCTCACCTCGTAACCCAGGACCAGCAGGATCTCGCCCAGCGCCTCCGGGTCGGCGACCGACGTGCCGAGCTCCTCGCGCAGCTTGTAGGTACCGTCCCGGCGAGTCGGTCCTTTCCAGTCGAGCTCCGCGCGCGAATGCCCGCCCCCGCGGTAGACGCGCACGCGAAGCACGTGATCCTTGGCGAACATCGCGCGATCGGGGGTGTCCCATCGTCGGTCCTCGAGCCGCCCCGCGAACACGAGTGTCGCGCCGGCACGCTCCACGGCGGCCCGGCACCGTTCCACGTCGTCCACCACGCTCTTCAGCTCGACCTCGAGCATGTCGATCAGTCCGCGAGGATCGCGCGCACGACGGCGGCGGTGTCGGAGAGATCGGAGAAGACGGCGGCCGCGCCACAGGCACGCAGCTCGTCGACCGAGAACCGGCCGGTCGCGACGCCGATCGCCCGCGCGCCGATGCTCACGCCGCACGCGACGTCGGCCGGCGTATCCCCGATGACGACCAGCTCGTTCCCGGCGACGGGATGTCCGAGCGCGCGCTCGGCGCGGCGGCGCGCGATCTCCGGCAGCTCGGGCCGCTCGTGATGGTCGGAGCCGAACGCACCGACCACGAAGCGGTCCGGATCGATGCCCACCGCGGCGAGCTTGGCGCGCGCGCCGTGGTGGATGTTGCCGGTGAGCAGCCCGAGCACGACGTCGCCGCGCGCCTCGAGCGTGTCGAGCAGCTCGCGCACGCCGGGGAAGACGTGCTGCCCATGGTCGACCGACGCCAGCTCGTCGCGCAGGAGGGCAAGGTACCGGTCGAGCACCTTGCCCAACCGCGCATCGATGTCAGCGTCGGGCACGCCGGCGTGGCGCATCAGCTCGCGCACGATCTGCGGATCGGTCTTGCCGTCGAACCTATGCTCTCCCGGTCCGCTCTTCCCGAAATGCTCTTCGAGCGCCTGAAAGACGGCGCGTCGTCCCGCGCCGTCGGTCCAGAGGATCGTCCCGTCGATATCGAACAGGACGAGGCGACGGGCGCGCGCGGGCTCCGGCGCGAGCATTCGAGCTGGTGATGACATGCCGAAAGCTAGATGAGCGTCGGAGCGTCGCAAACCATGAGTTCGCAGGCTAGCTTCGCTGCATGCACGTCGCCTTCGCACTCTTCGCCGACGCGGCGAATCTCTCGCAGGAAGGGAAGCTGAACATCCTCGGCGTGTTCGACGCGCTCCAGGTCGGCACGCTCCCCGCCATGCACCCGCGCGCGACGCTGGTGGTGCACCTCAAGGGCAGCGCGCTCGATGTCGGCGCGCACCGCGTGACGCTGAAGTGGTTGAGCCCGAGCGGGAAGGAGTTGTGGAACAGCGAGGGCGAGCTTGGCGTGGCCACGCCGCCGCAGGGCGTCCTCGAGATGGACTTCCCCCTCATCGCGCAGCTCGATCTCCCCCTCGACCAGAGCGGCGGCTACGTGATGCGCGTCGGTCTCGACGGCGACACGCGCGCCGAAGTGCCGTTGGAGGTTCGCACGCCCGGCGCGCCGACAGCGGCGGCGGCGCCGAAGTGGATGTCATAACTGCGAACAGTTACCTCAGTACTTGGGTACGACGGACGTAGCAGCTACGCAGTACCGGTGAGAAGCTCCCGGACGGTGGCGAGCGCTCAGCCGTGACGCCCTCTCCGAGCAGAGAGCCCGGGGGCATTCCGGGAGCCGACGACTGGTACCGGGTACGTGCTACGTCCGTCCTACTCGGTACTGCAGTGGCAGTTCATTCTCAGATCACCCTCCTCGCCCTCGCAAACCTCCCCACCAGCGTCCTCACGTACGAATCCGAGCGATTATCCAACCGCTCGATCCCAAACCCTCCTCTCCCCAGCGCCAGATGCACGATCCCGCGATGCCCCAGCGCGATCGCGACGTGCGTGATGCGTCGGTCGGCCCGGTCGGAGAAGAAGAGTAGATCTCCCTCGCGTGCGGCGAGCGGATCGTCATCGCCCGGAACACCCGCCGACGCCTGCTGCCATGCGTCGCGCGGCAGCTGCACGCCGTGGAGCGCGAACGTCGTCTGCACGAGGCCCGAGCAGTCGGCGCCCCACGGGGTGACGCCTCCCCACTGATAGCTCGTGCCCTCGAAGAATCGCCGCGCCGTGCGTGTGATCGCGGCTGCATCGAGTGGGAAGTGGAGCGCCCGGTCGGCGACGTCGATCGTCTCGCCGCTCGCCAGCTCATCGTCGTGCGCGAGGTACGCGCCCAGTGGCAGTGCGCGACGCACGCCGCGGCGCGTCACGACGCATCCGAGCGACAGGCGCGTGTGCGCGCTCGCGTCGTCGATCGGATAGAGGTAGCCACGATGCATCCACCCTTCGTACCGGTCGGCGCCGTGCACGCAGCACCACCCGTCACGCTCCTCGAGCAGCTCGACGGGATGCCCGGCGAGGAGCTGGGAGATCTGGATGCTGGAGATGCGCGGCTCCTCGAACAGCGGCGCCACCGGGCTTCGCACAACGGCGCGCGGAGTCTCGATCCTCATTGCTGCAAGATGTCACCGGGCGCGGCCGCGCGCACGCTCCGCTCGATCGCCGTCTCCAGCGCGCGCACCGCGAGCGCCTCGATCTGGGCGATGCTCGCCTCCACGCCATCGGACATCGGCGCCGTCGCGAAGATCACGTCGCCGTCGAATGGCGTCGCGACGGGCGTGATGCGCCGGTACAGCGCGGCGCTCGCCGAGCGTGCCAGTGCGCCGAGCGCCGCGCGGTCGAGCGCCGCGTTCGTCGCGACGATGCACAGCGTGGTGCTCCGGCCAGCCAGCTCTCGGAACCGATCGGCGCCGGGGCCGCTCCGGGCGAGATACGCCGAGCTGTCGAGCCACGAGCCGTCCGCGGCCCGAGCCCCGGCGATGATGCGTCCATCCGCGTCGCGCACATCGCCGACCGCATTCACCGCCGCGAGGGCACGCACCTCCAGCGCGCCGGCGCTCGCCGCGCCGCACCCGATGCCGCCCTTCATCGCACTCGACGCACCTGCCACTTTCCCTACCGTCGCTCCCGTGCCGGCGCCCACCGGGCCCTCGACCACGTCCGCCGTCGCCCGATCACACGCCTCGTACGCCATCGCCGGCGTCGGGCGCGCGTCGAACCGGCCGAGCGGCACCAGATCGAACAGCACCGCCGCGGGCACGATCGGCACCACGCCGGCGCCGACGTCGAACCCGCGCCCGTGCTCCTCCAGCCACCGCATCACTCCCGCCGCCGCGTCGAGGCCGTAGGCCGATCCACCGGCGAGGAGGATCGCATCGACGCGATCGACGAGATGTGCGGGTTCGAGGAGGGCCAGCTCGCGCGTTCCCGTCGCGCGGCCGACGACCGCGACGCCGCAGCGGAACGGAACGTGGTCGCCGCGGATCACCGTGCAGCCGGTGGCGCCGGCGACGTCGGTGGCGTGTCCCACCACGAGTCCGCACGCCGCGAAGCTCGTCATGCGGACGATCGCGCGATCAATCCTCGAGCCACTTCGGCGTGGGCGGCGATTTCTCCGCACACGCGCGGCACTCCACCACGCCGCGCATGTTGCAGACGACGCAGACGAAGGTGCCGCACTTCACGCACGGATAGCCCTCCGAGGCACGCTCTTCGTTGCCGCAGGCGCGGCAGACCATCGCATCGCGCTCCTTCAGATTGCTCATGTTCCCCCTCCCCCTCCCACTCCGTTCTCCCGCCGGCTGGCCGCGCTCGGACGCTCGCCCAGCTCGTACTCCCGGATCTTCTTGATCAGCGTCGCCCGGGAGATCCCGAGCTCGCGCGCGGCACGCGTGCGGTTCGCGCTGTGCGCGCGCAGCGTCCGGTCGATGTGCGCTCGCTCGACCTCGGCCAGCGTGCGGGAGACGTGCGGCATCGGCAGATCGTCACCCGTCCCGCGCACTTCCGCCGGCAGGTGCGCCGGCAGCAGCGTGGAGGTGCCGCGCGCGAGCAGCAGCGCGCGCTCGAGCACGTTGCGCAGCTCGCGCACGTTGCCCGGCCACGGGTAGGAGCCGATGAGCTCCAGCGTTTCGGCGCTGACGTCGTGCGGCGCGTCGGGCATGCCGCGGCGCAGCTCCGAGACGAGCGCGCGCACGGTCTCGCAGACGTCCTCCCGCGAGCGAGCGCGCAGCGGCGGGAGGTAGAGCGGCATCACGCCGAGCCGGTAATAGAGATCCTCGCGAAAGCGCCCCTCCGTCACCTCGGTCGCGAGGTCGCGCGTCGTGGCGACGATCAGGCGCACGTCGACGAGCACCTCACGCGTGCCGCCGGATCGGCGCACGCGGCGTGTCTCGAGCGCGCGGAGCAGCATCGGCTGCAGCGATTCGGGGAGATCGGCGATCTCGTCGAGGAAGAGCGTCCCGCCGTCCGCCGCCTCGAACAGTCCCGGCACAGGGCCGCCGACGCTGCGCTCGACGCCGAACAGCTCGAGGTTCAGCTCCTCCACCGGGCGTATCGAGCAGTCGATCTCGTGAAATGCGCGGCCGCCTCGCGCGCTCAGCGCATGGATCGCCCGCGCCACGCGACCCTTGCCCACCCCGAGCTCGCCGACGAGCAGCGCCACCGTACGCTCGCTCCGCGCGAGCAGCTCGATCTGCTGCGCGAGCTCGCGCATCGGCGACGAGGAGCCGAGCAGCATCTCGGTCGACGTGCGTCCCATGCGCGCCCCCGCGGCGCGGCTGAGATCCCGCAGCTGCGCCTTCTCCAGCGCGCGGTCCACGACCGCGCCGAGGTGCGCGAGCTCGACCGGTTTCGTGAGAAACCCCTCGGCGCCCGCCTGCATCGCCTCCACCGCGAGCGCGACGTCGGCATGGCCCGTGACCATCACGACGACGGGCCGATGCTCGCGCGTGCGGGCCAGCACGTCGAACCCCGTCATGTCGGGCAGCTTCAAGTCGAGCAGCATCAGCGCGGGATGCTCGGCCTCCACCATCGCGATCGCCTCCCCGCCGGTGCCGGCGCGCAGCACGTCGTGCCCCGTCCGCTCGAAGTAGCGGCCGAAGGCGGCGGTGAGATCGGGTTCGTCGTCGACGATGAGTATCTTGGCCATCTCAGGATGACGACTGGTCCGTCCGGCTCACGTCACGAGCCGGCGAGCGACGCCGGTCGCTCATTTTCGCGGGATGAGAAGCTGCACGGCGAGGGGCTCGACACCCACCTCCGCCGGCGTCGGACCGAGGAGCTCTCCGTCGGCCTGCAGCATGAGCACCGGATCGGTCTCGAGACGGAATCGTGTCCCCTTTCTGTATAGTATCGACCGATCGGGGCGAAAATCACGTCGCGTCACCCGCCACATGATCCGCATCGCGTCGCGCAGGTTCGACGGCGCGAAGATGCAGCAGTCGAGCACGCCGTCATCGACGGCGATCTCGGGACCGAATGCGATGCGGTTCTCGAGGATCGCGCCGAAGTTGGCGAACAGCACCGCCGCGGCGCGCCGTTCGATCACCTCGCCGTCGACCTCGACGCGGGCGAGGAAGAACTGCCGGCGCAGCACCGCGCGCAGCGCCGCCTTCGTGGCGATGAGCGTGTAGGCGAGCACGCCCAGTCGGCGCTTGAGCCACATCGGCGTCTCGGCGACCATCGCCGCGTCGATGCCGACGCCCGCGGCCACGGCGAACCGATGACCCTGCACCACGCCGAGGTCGATGCGCCGGCGTGTGCCGCCGAGCAGCGCGGGCACCGCCTTCTCGACGCGCATCGGCACGCCGAGCGCGCGTGCCAGCAGGTTGCCCGTGCCGCCGGGGAGCACGCCGAGCGGCGTCTCACGCCAGGCGAGCGCGCCGGCGACCTCCATCGCCGTACCGTCGCCGCCGAGCGTGAGCACGACGTCGAACTGGTCGGCGCGCGCCGCCGCGATCTCCGCCGCGTGTCCCGAGCGCTCCGTGTTCGCCACCTCGATCACCGCGCCGAGCTTCTTCACCGCCTCGACGACGCGACCGATCAGCCGCGCGCCGCGCCGCGAGGCCGGATTGGCGATGAGCAGGACGCGGGTCGTCAGAAAGACCAGGAGCGGAAGAGCGACAGGCCCCACTGCTGGGGCGTGGCAACGAAGCCGCGCACGTTTTTCCCGCAGCGCCCGCTCGCTGCCGGCTCTCGGCCCGCGCGCAGCGAGATCTGGTCGGGCGCGACGACGGGGAATCGGTATTCCAGCTTCCCTTCGATGAGGTTCACGAAGCCGGCGATCCCCTGCTCCGTGTCGTTGGCCGAGCCGAGCTGACAGAGCCCCGCGCTGAAGCTGAGGAAGAGCCGATCGCTGATCTGTTTCTCGCCGCCGAGCCGCGTGCTGGAGAGGACGCTCCAATAGGGATTCTGCCCGGAAGTGCCGGTGTTCGAGTTGGTCGCACGTTCATCTGATGCCCCGGTCTGGATCTGGAACAGGTCCACCCACCCGCCGAGCTGTTCGCGCAGCGCGCGGCTGAGCACCGCACCGCCGGTCGGCAGAAACACCGAGACGGCTTGCTGCGCGGCACTCCTGTTCGCCGCGTTCAGCTCGGCGATCGGCCGCCCCGCGACGAGATACGACACGAGATCCGTCTGCGAGATGAACGCGTCGTCGCTCGAGAGCTCGAGCGCGGGCTGTGGATAGAACGGCCCGACGATGCGGGCCTTCACGCCGATGTCCGCGCGCTTCGCCTGCTTCACGCGGTACAGCGCGCTCACGTCGATGCTCGGGTTGAAGTCCGCGCTGCCGAAGAAGGTGATGCGCCCCGACTGCACCTGGAACTCGCGCTGGACCAGGCCGAGAGCGAGCGTGTACGTGCCGCGGTCGGCGCTGAGTGCCCCGCTCAGCGCAAGCCGATACACCGGCTCGGTGCTCGTCACGCGCCCGAGCGACGAGCGACGCGTCTCGCGCTCGTCGCGCGCGCGCGTGACGTTGAGCGAGCCGCCGAGCTTGATGTTCGCTTCGGAGGACCGCAGCCAGACCTCGTCGCCGATGTTCACCGAGACGCCATCCAGCCGAAGATTCTCGACCAGCCGCGTCGGCGGCTGCGGCATCAGCGAGCGGTTGCGCACGTCCGTCGTGTCGAACAGTTCGGCGAACTCCTCCTGCGAGAATTCCTCGATGCGCTTGTTGACCAGCTCGGGGATGTAGATCGTTCCGCGATCGACGTTCAGCGCGCCGGTGAGCCGCGCGTCGCTCTCCGTGCCGCTGAGTTGCAGCCCCGACGCGCCCGTGGAGACGTCGAGCCGCGCCAGCCCGCTCTTGTCCACGGCGCGCAGTCCACGCGCGTCGAGCCGCAGGTCGAGGCGCGGGTTCTTCAACTCGCGAAACACCACCGACCCGCCGACCGACGCACTGCCGCCGCTCGCGGGGCTCGTCCAGCTGAGCTGCTCGATCGTCAACGAGTCGCGCGCCGCGTCGACAGCGAGCCGCATGTCGATGTCGGCGAAGCGCAGGCCGACGGTCGGGATCTCGATCGTTCCGTTGCGTATCGTCGCCAACCCTCCGACGTGCGGATGCTTCGCTTCGCCGGTCACCGCGAGATCCAGCGCGAGCCGTCCCGTGGCGTTCTTCAGCTTGGGCGACAGCGCCTCGACGAGCGCGAGGTCGACGCTGTCGGCGTGGATGCGCCCGCGCAGCGAGTCGCCCGCCGGCTTGGCCGAGAACAGCGTGATCGCGACCGGATAGTCGACGCTGGCGTCGAGAATCGAGCGGCCGCCGCGCACCAGCGTCGCGTCCATCGCGGCGCGATCGCTCGCGTAGCGCCCCGTCACACGCATCGCCTCCGCCGACAGCCCGCCCACTTTCAGCGAGTCGGCGGCGCCGGAGAGGCTCAGCGTCGGCAGGGTGCGCGTGCCGGCGATGTCCAGGTCGAAGCCGAGCCGGCCGGCGATCGGCGTCTTCAGCTGCGCCAGCACGCCGATGTCGGCCAGCGGCAACAGGTCGGCGCGCAGATGACCGCGCACAGGCGCATTGGTCGGGATGTTCGCCGAGCCGGCGAGCCGTGCCGCGCCCGCGCCGAGCAGCAGCGTGTCCACGGTGAGACCAGCGGGTGTCGTCCGCACGCGCATCGGCAACAGCAGCCCCCAGCGCGACGCGCCGACCGCGATGTCCAGCGTGTCGAGTCGCACGTCGGTGCTGTCGGCGACGATCGCGTACTCGCCGCTCGCGCGCAGCGCGGTTCCGTTCCCCGCCTTGCCCGTCGCGGAGAACACCGCGCCCCCCTTGTCGAGCAGCCGCGCGGCGAGCGTGACCGTCTCGACGCGAATCCCCGCGGCGGTGAGCGTGTCGGCCTGCAGCGATACCGTGCCCGTCGCGCGCCCCTTCACCTGCCGCACGGCGATCGTGCCGCGCACGCCGTGAGCGCGCTGCGCACGGGCGAGCAGATCACTCCCCTCGAGCGTGCCGCTCACGTCGAGCGAATCGAGCCAGCCGCGGACGACGAGCCGCGAGCGCAGTGTGCCCGTGAGTGAGTCGAGCGCCGCCGCACTGTCGCTGCGCGTGCCGGCCGCGATGCCGAGGTAGCGCCGCAGCCCACCGAGCGAATCGACCGTCATCGTCACGATCAACGAGTCGTTCGCCGTCGGTCGCGTGAGGCCGAGCGACCCGCGCGCCACGAGGGTGCCGACGTCGCCGGTGAGTCGAAGCGTGTCGACGTGTATGATCCCCGCGTCGAACTGCGCGCGCGCCACGCCGCCGGCGTAGCGCACGCCATCCACCTCGGAACGCGCGAGCTCCACACCGAGCGACCCGGTGAGGTTCGAGAGCAGGTCGCCCGTGAGATCCACCTGATACGTGCCCGCCAGCCGCGAGGGCGGCGTCGTGCGGCCGACGAGCGCCGCCGCGTCGAGGTTCTCGAACGTGCCGCTGCCGCGCGCACCATAGCCGCCGATCGAATCCGCGTCGGCGGCGCCGACATAAGTGACTCGACCTGCCGCACCGGTGAGATCCGCCGTCACTTCGAGCGCTGGCGCGGTGCCCTTCACCGTGATCGGGCCGGCGAACGTGCCGCGCAGCGGCAGCAGCGGATACGACCGTCCGAGCGTCGTGAACGACAGCGGCTGGGCCTGGAGCGCGAGGTCGTACGCCATGAACTTCTCGCCGTACGTGATGCGACCGCCGCCGGTCATTCGGGTCGGCTCGGCCGGCCCGTCGGTGTGCGTGAGGTTCGCGTTCGAGACCCGCACGTCGAGCCACGACGAGTCGAGCACCGCGCTGCCACTCACGATCCCCGTCACCCGCGGGAACGCGGGGTAGATCGCCACCAGCGTGCGCAGATCGAGCCGCTCGGTCTGCGCCGTGAAATGGTGGAACGCCGTGAACGCGGGGAACAGGATGTCGAGCTCGCCCCGCCCCTTCAGCTTCGACTCGGCGCCAGGCACGTGCTTGTCGCGGAAGGTGACGTCCGCCGCATCGACGAAGAAGTGCGTCAGCGGACCGCCGCGCGCGTTCACCGTGCCGGTGATCGCCCCCTGCCAGTCGGCGGGAAACGGCTTGCCGTTGAGCGTGCGCAGCAGGTCGAAGTCGACCGGATCGGCGCGCATCTTCACGTCGTGCACGGCGAGCACGGGGCCACCGGTCTCGAACGTCATGTCGCCGAGCAGCCGCGACTTCGTCGTGCGCACGTCCATGTCGCTGATCGCGTAGTCGAGCTGCTTGAGGTTCCGCTCGTTCTTGATGTCGAGGATCATCGTGCCGCCGCCGGTGCGCGGCAGCGTCGGGTACACCCAGGCCACGTCGTCGAGCGAGACCGAATCGCCCCAGATGCGGACCGCGTAGCGCACGGGAAGGTCGCTTCCCCAGGTGATCTTTCCCGCCGCGTGCCCCGTCGACGCAGGCAGATCCCAGTGCGGCGCGTCGATCCAGACCGAATCGCCGAGCTGCCGCACGGTCGCCTTCACGTTCCGCCATCGGAACGTCGGAACGCTTTCCACGGCGTGCAGTGTGTCTACGCGGAACAGCCGGCCGACACTGTCCGGATCGGCGATGCGCATGTGCGACACCGCGAGGTAGGCGTCGGTCCAGCGATAGTTCTGCGTGAAGCCGCCGCGAACGCGCCGGACCTCGTGATCCTTCCGCGCCAGGTTCATCCGGACGGCGCTGTCGCGCTTCGCGCCACGCAGCGTATCGTCCGGATGCCACGGCATCGTGAGACGCATTTGCGCATTGCGCACGTGCACCGAGTCGATCACCACGAAGTCGCCGAAGCCGCGGTCGGGGCCCTTCGGCTTCTCGGGGCCCGACTGCCTGAACATCCGCTTGAAGTTCCAGCTGAAGTCGCCGCTCTGCCGCAGCACGACGTTCGCGCGCTGCACGTCCACGCGCTGCAGGTGGATGCGCCGGTCGATCAGATCGCGCGGGTCGTAGACGACGCGCACCGGGCCCGTCGCCGCGAACAGCGAGTCCTGGTCGTCGCGCAGCTCCACCGAGTCGATCGTGACGCCGGTGAGAAAGCCGCCGCTGATCCGCCCGAGATGCACCTTCCCCTTCACCGCACGCGCGAGCTGCGCCTCGACCGTGCTGCGCATCCACTCCCGGCCGTAGTCCGTGCGCGTCATGAACAGCGCGGTGCCCAGCCCGATGATCCCGAGCATGGCGAGCACGCACAGGCTGACGATCGCGATGAAGCGACGTCGAGTCATCCGGGTGACGGGCGGCTCAGAAATCGGGACCGATCGAGAAGGTGAAGGTCAGCCGGCTGAAGAAGGTGTTCTTCTGCGGAGGAGTGTACGTGGCGGGGCAGCTGCTGCCGGAGATCTGCTCGGACTGGCCGTTGGGCGACGTCACGGCGGGGATCCGGTTCCCCGGGCTCACGCAGTAGAGCGGCGCGAAGCCCTGCTCGTTCGGCGCCTGGTCGAAGAAGAGCGCACCGGCCGGCCGCCGATACGGGTTGTACCCCACGTTCATCTGAAAGGGGCCTACGGGAGTGAAGACGCGTACCCCCGCGCCCGGTGTCCAACGGAGCCTGCTCAGGGAGAAGGCCGAGAGCGCTGGCGTGGCGCTCCCGAGGTCCCGCCCGCGCTGCCACACGCTGCCGCCATCGAGGAAGGCAGTGTACTGGATCAGCTCCGGATAGAAGATGCTGCGAAAGCGGAGCTCCATGTTGGCGACGATCAGCGAGTTGCCGCCGACGGGGACCACGCGCCGGAACTCACCCGACGTATCCTCGAAGAACAGCGTGTCCGCCGCGCCAGGTGTGCGACGTGGCTCGGCTTCGGCGATGTAGATCAGGTCGCCCAGCTCGTTCTGCTGGAAGCCGCGCACGCTCGCCGCGCCGCCGGCATACAGCCGCTCCTCCGGCGGGACGAACCCCACGGCGTTGCCGAACGAGAAGTTGCGACCGAGCACGCTGCCGAGCCGGAGCCGCGCCGCGAACGTCACGCCCGGCGACAGCGGCCGATAGTACGACCCATCGGCGAGCCCTTTCACGAACTGCAGGTCGTCGTCGGAGCCGATCTCCTTCCACGCGCCGCGCAGGTCGAGTCGCAGTGCCGTCCCCGAGCGCGGGTTCACCGGGTTGTCGGAGCGCAACCGATCGAGGTGCGCGCTCGCCACCGCGAGCGGACGGTTGCTCCCTGTGAGCAGCGCCCGCGATTCGCTGTCGCAGCGATTGAACACCGCGCACAGCAGCGCCGGCTGCGCGTCGGTGCGGCCGTACTCGAGCGAGTACGCCAGACGCAGGGGCAGTTCGTGGCGCAGGTCGCGCGTGAGCGACGCCTCGCCGCCGATCACCGTCGTACGGAGGAACGCCTGATATTCGCCGCGCCGCTCGCTGTACACCGAGATCGCCGGCGAGCCACGCAGCCCGAACAGCGTCGGCAGCCGGAAGGTGCTGCTCACGAAGTAGTTCACCCGGCTGCTGAACGGATCCTTGTCCATCTGCGACGAGCACAGATTTCCGCTCGCGAACCGCGTGTTCTCGGCGTGGCCGATCTTGGATACTTGCGCCGTGAGCTCGAGTCGCCGCGCCTCGCCGAGGAAGTTCTTGTCGACGAGCAACGCCCGGCCCTTGAAGCAGTCGAGCACTGCCCAGCCCACCTCCGTGTCCACCTGCCGCACGAAGTTCTCGCGCAGCACGACATCGAGCGTCACGTGGGACGAGTCGGCCTTGGGCTGCGCGCTGTCGGGCGCGAGTCGCACCTCGACGTGGCGGAACAGGTCGCTCTGATAGAGCTCGCGCTGTGCGTCGCCGAGTGCGTGCTCGCTGTACTCGTCGCCTCTGCTCACACTGAGCAGGCGCAGCACCGTCGAGTTGCTCAGACGCTGCGGCGCGCCGGGCAGCGGCTCGTTCGACACGCGGATCTCACCGATCTCCGCGCGCGGACCGGGGATCACCTCGAGCGCGACGCGGGCGTGGTGCCCGATCGTGTCGTACACCGTGTAGCTCGCAGCGACGTCGGCGCGCGGGAACCCATGGTTGCGCAGCCGCGACTTGATCGAGTCGATCGCACTCTGCAGCCGGGTGCGGTCGAAGACCACGCCAGGACGCAGATCGAGCTCGCGGGTCGAGGCGATCGGTGTCGTCGCCGAGTCGAGCCCCGTGATGCGCAGCGTGTCCACCAGCACCGGCGGCCCTTCGGCGATGAGGAATGTCACCCGCACACTGCTGTCGGCGTTCGCGACGACGCTGGTGTCCACCGCCGCCGAGTAGTAGCCGTGCCGATTGTAGAACAGGCGTAGCCGCCCGACGTCGAGCCGCAGTTCGTCGCTGTCGAGACAGCGCCGCTTGCCGACCACGCGGAGGGTCCGGCGCCAGAAGCTCGACGGCGTGGTCGAGACGCGAAGCGCGAGTTCGCTGCTCCGGAACGCGTGGTTGCCGCGGAACTTGAGCGAGCGAACCTCGCGCTCCCCAGGATCGCAGTCCGAGCTCTGCGCGCGCAGCGCCGCCGGCAGCAAAAGGAACACCGCAGCGGTCAGGGCACCGCGCCACCATCCGCGCGCGCGCCGCCGGGGACCGCCATCCCTCACGCCGCGCGCGGCCCCGAGCCCGATGCGTGGTGCTTGCCGAGCCGTCGCTCCTCGGGCAGCAGCGGCGTGCGCTGCAGGAACAGCCGCGCGACGTAGAACGCGGCCAGCCCCGCAGCCACGCCGACGCCGATCGCCGGCAGCAGCTCGCTCCCGTTCAGCGGGCGCCGGTAGACGTAGCCCTCGAGGCGCGCCGTCGGACGCGGCGTGCGGGCTTTGGATGTGCGACTCATGGCTGCCGGCGAGCGGACAGGAGGGGAAGGGACGCAACTTGCAGCTTGCAGGAGCGCTGCGGCTCGAAGCGCGACGCGCCCGCGGCGCACCACTTCCGACGGGCGCGTTGACGTTTGACGCTGCTCAGCGGCGCCGGTAAGTTCTCGCGCCTTCTCCCGGCTGTCAACTGATTACGCCAGAACGTCATGCGTCGTTCCATCGCCCTGTTCGTCAGCTGTCTCGCCATGTCCTGCGGCGGGGGCGGCGGCACCGAGCGACGCACCCTGGTCGACTCACGCGACAATTACGATCCGCGGTCGCTCGATCCCGCCCTTTCCACCGACGTGCCCACCGGACGGGCGGTCGGCTACCTCTTCGACGGCCTCACTCGGTTCACCCCGGACGCGCGGGTCATCCCCGCCCTCGCCACCAGCTGGGAGACGTCACCCGACGGGTCGACCTACACCTTTCATCTGCGCCGCGGCGTCTCGTTCACCGACGGCACGCCGTTCGTCGCCCGGCAGGTGCTCGTCAGCTGGCAGCGAGTGCTCGACCCCAAGGTGCGCGGCGGACGCGGCTGGCCACTGTACCCGATACTCGGCGCCAAGGACTACGCCGACGGGAAGACCGCGACCATCCGCGGGCTCTCCGCGCCGAACGACTCGACCGTCGTGGTCGTGCTCAAGGAGCCGTTCGCGATCTTCCCGAAGCTGCTCGCCATGCCCGTCGCTTCCATCGCTCCCGAGAAGGTGCCTGAGGGCTTCGGTGAGCATCCGGTCGGTACGGGCCCGTGGAAGCTCGTCGAATGGAAGCATGACGACTATCTGCTGTTCGCGCCGAACGAGCGGTACTGGGCGGGCCGCCCGCGCGCCGATTCATTGAAGGCGCGGATCATCGCCGAGCCGAGCACGGCGGTAGCGGAGTTCCAGAGCGGCAACGTCGATGTCCTGCAGATCCCGCAGGGCGAGATCGCCGACTGGCAGGAAGACAGTGAGCGCCGGAAGCTCCTCGCTTCCACGCCGTCGCTCGAGCTGGTCTACGTCGCGATCAACACCACGCGCGGTCCGCTCGCCGACGTGCGCGTGCGTCAGGCGCTCAACTACGCCATCGACCGGCAGCGCATCGTCAAGAACCTCATCGCCGGACGCGGTGAGCTCGCTTCGGGGGTGATCCCATCGTCGCTTCCCGGCAGTGAGAAGTCGCGCATCGGCTACGACTTCGACACGACGCGCGCCCGGCAGCTCCTGCGCGAGGCGGGATACGCGAACGGGATCGACCTCGAGCTCTGGACGTCGACCAACCCGACCTACGTGCGAATCGCCGAGACCCTGCAGGCGTACCTCAAGCTGTCCGGTGTCCGTGTGAAGGTCGTGCAGCGCGAGAGCGCGGCCGCGCGCGAGGCGGCCCGCAAGGGAGCGACGGATCTGTTCGTCAAGGACTGGTACGCCGACTATCCGGACGCGGAGAACTTCCTCTATCCCCTGCTCCACAGCGCGAACAAGGGCGTGGGAGGCAACGTGTCGTACTACGCGAACGCGCAGTTCGACTCGCTCGTGACTCTCGCCCGGCGCGAGCCCGATGAGGCGAAGCGCGTCGCGCTCTACACCGAGGCCGACCGGACCGCCTTCCACGACGCACCGATGATCTTCCTCTGGTTCTACAGCGAGCTGTACGCGGTGCAGCCGTGGCTGCGCGGGTTCCAGCCGCCGGTGATCTTCAACGGGCAGCCGTGGACCACGGTGACGACCACCGCCGCCACGGGCGCGAAGCTCGCCTCGAGCCAGGAGCAGCCATGAGCGCGTTCATCCTTCGCCGGCTTCTCCTCGCGATCCCGACGCTCGTCGGCGTGCTGGTGATCGCGTTTCTTCTGCTCTATGTCGCGCCTGGGGATCCGGTGATGGCGATGGTGGGCGAGCGCGCCGACGAGGAGACGATCGCGCGACTGCGCACGGAGCTCCGACTCGACGATCCCCTGCCCGTGCAGTTCGGCCACTACGTCGCCGGCATCGCCAAGGGGGATCTCGGGCGTTCGTACATCACCAATCGGCCGATCCGGCGCGACATCCTCGAGCGGTTCCCGAAGACGCTCCAGCTGGCCGGCGCCGCGATGCTCCTCGCGACGATCTGCGGCGTGACGCTCGGAGTGCTGAGTGCCCGCAATCCCGGTGGCCTCGTAGACAGGTTCGGGCTCGCCCTCGCGTATCTCGGGATCAGCTTCCCCGTCTACTGGGTGGGGCTGCTGCTCATCCTGCTGTTCGCCGTCACACTGCACTGGCTCCCGCCGTCGGGGTTCGGCGGCGCGCGCTATCTCGTGCTGCCGGCACTCGCGCTCGGCATGCGATCGATCGCGTTCCTCGCGCGGATGACCCGCTCGG
Source organism: Gemmatimonadaceae bacterium (assembly GCA_045804245.1). Lineage (GTDB taxonomy): Bacteria > Gemmatimonadota > Gemmatimonadetes > Gemmatimonadales > Gemmatimonadaceae > AG11. The sequence continues at coordinate 18,863 of JBJMNN010000220.1, forward strand.
CGATGCTGGATTCCCTCGGGGCGGACTACGTGCGCACCGCGCGCGCGAAGGGTCTGCGTGAGCGCGCCGTGGTCGCTCGGCACGCACTGCGCAACGCGCTCATTCCGATCATCACGGTGCTCGGTCTCGATTTCGGGGCGTACCTCACGGGGAGCATCCTCACCGAGACGATCTTCTCCTGGCCGGGCATCGGGCGGTACGTCGTCAACGCAATCGCGCGGCGCGACCTGCCGGCCATCCAGGGGTCGGTGCTGTTCCTCTCGGCGGTCTTCGTGCTCGTGAACCTGATCACCGACCTGGCCTACGCGAAGGCCGATCCCCGGGTGACCTACGCGTGACCGGACCCGAGGAGAACGTGACGACGCTGGCGGGGTATCAATCGGAGGCGAGGCGCACGATCAATCGCGCACTCACCGATGACCAGCGGCTCCTGGACGCTTCGGCGGGGCTGGCCGAGGAAGCCGGCGAGGTGCTGTCGCACATTCGAAAGCACCTGCTCCAGGGCCGCCCGCTCGACCGCGACGCGGTGACGCTCGAGCTTGGCGATGCGCTCTGGTGCCTCGCCATCGCGGCGGATACACTGGGGGTCACGCTGGCTGAGGTCGCACGGCGGAACGTCGAGAAGTTGCGGTCGCGGTTCCCCTGATCGGACGCATTCGTTGGCGTTCGCGCCAATTCATTTCCTTCCGTTGAGGTCCGTCATGTTCGCTCGTCATCGCTTTCTGGTCGTCCTTCTTGTCGCCGGAGCGGCGTGCGCGCAGAAGACCGCCGGCACGTCGTCCACGGTCGCTCCCCAAGGGTCGAGTCGCGTCCGCAAGAATCCCGATGTCATCAGCCAGGAAGAGCTGCGCGATCCGACGATCGCGGGCGTCGACGCGATGACGGCGATCCGGCAGCTCCGTCCCGCCTTCTTCCGCACTCGCGGACCGATGAGCTTTCAGAACACGACCGCCGGCCAGGTGCAGGTCTCGCAGGATTACGGGCCGTTGCAGTCGGTGAACGCGCTGTCGTCCGTCGACACGCGCAGTCTCGTCGAGGTGCGCTATCTCAACGCGAACGACGCGCAGAACCGGTTCGGCATCAACGCCAACGGCGGACCCGTGATCGTGGTGATGACGACGATGTCCGCCAAGTAAGCTCACCCCACGACGACCGCGCCCCTCACCCCAAGGTGCTCCCATGAAGTTCTCACGCGCTCTCCTCCCCGCGCTGTTCGTCCTCGCGTCCGCGTGCGCGAGCTCGCAGTCCAACGACAACGAGCTGCGTACCGTCGCCCCCAAGGTGAAGAAGGACCCGTACGTGATCACGAAGGAAGAGCTGATGGACCCCGCGATCACGAGCCGCGATGCGCTGACCGCCCTCCGTCATCTTCGCCCGAACTTCTTCACCTATCGCGGCCCGACCACTCCGAACGACTACACGGCGGGGCATACGCAGATCTCGCAGGACTACGGCCCGCTCCGGCCGCTGGACGAGCTCGCGACGATGAACACGTTCACGTTCGTCGAGGTGCGCTTCCTCACTGCGGAAGCGGCGACCGGCCGATTCGGCCTCAACGCCAACGGCGGACCGGTGATCGTGCTCGTCTCGAACAAGGAAGCGCGGTAGAAGTTCGCGATGCGCATTGCGCCCCTCAGTCGTCCTTCTGCCCGAAGATCGCCATGTTGCTCGAGTGCCCTGGCGCCACCTTCTTCTCCGGGTAGATCCAGTGCACGGCCTGGTTGACCGCCGTCGCGGCCTCGCCGAAGCCGCAGGCGATCAGCTTGAGCTTTCCCGGATAGGTCGTGACGTCGCCCGCCGCCCAGATGCCCGGACGTCCCGTCTCCATCACCTGGTTGACCACGATCTCGTCCTTCTCGAGCGTCATCCCCCACTCGGCGATCGGTCCGATGTCGCTCACGAAGCCGAGCATCGGCAGCACGACGTCCGTCTCGAGCTCGCGCGTCGTCTTCCCCTTGATGTCCTTGAGGACGATGTGCGAGAAGCGCTCTCCCTCCGCGTGCTCGATGACGTCGACGAGCTCGTGGAAGGTGAAGAGCGACGCTCTGCCCGCGGCGACATCGGCGTGGAACTGCGTCACCGTCGCGCCGTGCGCGCGGAAGCGGTCGCTCCGATGCACGAGCGA
>JBJMNN010000221.1:0-9311 GCA_045804245.1 Gemmatimonadaceae bacterium
CCTCGTCCACCACGCGTTCCACCGTCGCGAGCCGCGACAGGATCCACCGGTCCAGCAGCGGCCGTTCGGCCGGCGCCGGATCCGCCGACGAGGGCGACCAGCCGAAGTTCGCGTACTGGGCGAACATCCCGCTGTAGATGTGCTTCAGCGTGAGCAGGAACCGTCCGGCACCCTGACGGATCAGGTTCTCGTCGAACGAGCGCGGCTCCCACACCTTGCTGCTGCTCACGAGGAACAGCCGCACGGCATCGACGCCATGGCGCGAGAACACCGCCCACGGGTCGACCACGTTGCCGCGGCTCTTCGACATCTTGCGCCCCTCGGCGTCGAGCACGAGGTCGTTCACGACGACGGATCGATAGGGCGCAGCCCTATCGCTCTGATTGTTCGGCAGCGCATCGCCGAGCCCCGTGGCGATCGCGAGCAGCGAGTAGAACCAGCCGCGCGTCTGGTCGAGCCCCTCGGCGATGAAGTCGCCCGGATAGCGCGATGCCAGCGCGTCGCGACGCTCGAACGGGTAATGCCACTGCGCGAACGGCATCGACCCCGAGTCGAACCAGGTGTCGATCACCTCGGGCGTGCGGCGCATCGTGCCGTCGCATCCGGCCTCGCGGCACGCCCACGCGTGCTCGTCGACGTTCGGCTTGTGCGGGTCGAATTCGGTCGACAGCGGCGCGCCGGTGCGCTCCGCCAGCTCCGCGTAGCTGCCGAGTACATCCAGATGGTCGGCGTTCGCCGAGCAGACCCAGACCGGCAGCGGCGTTCCCCAGTACCGGTCGCGCGAGATCGCCCAGTCGATGTTGTTCTCCAGCCACTCGCCGAATCGGCCCGCGCCGACCTGCGGCGGATGCCACCCCACGCGGGCGTTGCGCGACAGCATCTCGTCCTTGTATGACGAGGTGCGCACGAACCACGAGGTGCGCGCGTAGTACAGCAACGGCGTTCCGCAGCGCCAGCAGTGCGGGTACGAGTGCGTCATCGTCCCCGCCTTCCAGAGCACACCGCGCCGCTTCAGCTCCTCGATCAGCGCCGGATCGGCGTGCTTCACGAACTGTCCGCCCACGAGTGGCAGATCGTCGGGGAACTCGCCGCGCGCGTTCACCGGCTGCAGGAACGCGAGGTTGTGTCGCCGCCCGGCCGCGTAGTCGTCGGCGCCGAACGCGGGCGCCATGTGCACCACGCCCGAGCCATCGTCCGCGCTCACGAACGCTTCGGCGACGATGATCTCGTGGTTCGTTCCGGCGGGATACGGCAGCCAGTCGATCGGCCGGCGATATCGCGCGCCGACGAGCTCCGCGCCGGTCAGTGCCCGCACCTGCGTCCACCGCGTCGCGTAGTCCTCGCCCAGCACCGCGCCCGCGCGCGCCGCCGCGAGGATGATCGTCCGCGTGTCGTCGCTGCTCGTCTTCCGCAGCTCGACGTACTCGAGCTCGGGATGCACCGCGAGCGCTGTGTTCGACACGAGGGTCCACGGCGTCGTCGTCCACACGAGAATCCGCCGCGCCGTGCGACCGGGCATTCCATCCGCGTCGGCCACGACCTCACCGCCGACCGAGCCCAGATCGAGCGCGACGTACACGCTCGGATCGTCCACGTCCTCGTAACCCTGCGCCACCTCGTGACTCGACAGCGCCGTGCCGCAGCGCGCGCAGTACGGCAGGATCTTGTGCCCGCGGTACAGCAGCCCCTTCCGGTAGAGCGTCGCCAGCGCCCACCACACGCTCTCCACGTACTCGGGCGTGTAGGTGACGTACGGATCGTCGTAGTCGAGCCAGAAGCCGATCCGCTCGCTCAGCCGCTCCCAGTCGGCGCGATAGGTGAACACGCTTTCGCGGCAGAGACGATTGAACTCGGCCACGCCGAGCTTCTCGATGTCCTGCTTGCCACTGATGCCGAGCCGCTTCTCGACCTCGATCTCCACCGGCAAGCCGTGCGTGTCCCAGCCGGCCTTGCGATGCACGAGATAGCCCTTCATCGCACGGTGGCGACAGAAGAGATCCTTGATCGTGCGCGCGAACACGTGATGGATGCCGGGCTTGCCGTTCGCCGTCGGCGGACCTTCGAAGAACACGAACGGCTCCGCGCCGGCGCGCGCGGCGAGCGTGCGCGCGAAGAGGTCCTCCTCACGCCACCGCACGAGGAGGGCTTGCTCGAGCTCGTCCGCCGGTTGGTCCGCCGGAACGGGCGCGAATCGCTGCGTCATGTCGCTGACGGTCACAGGCGTTCCAGTACTCCGCGCACCAGCGCGGTCAGTCGCGGCTCCGCTCGTCCGGCCGTCGCGATGATTGTCGCGAGCTCCGCCGGCACGAGTGTCTCGGGAATGCACTGGTCCGTGATGATCGACAGGCCCAGCACGCGCATCCCACACTGCACCGCCACGATGACTTCGGGGACGGTGCTCATCCCCACGACGTCCGCTCCGATCGCGCGCAGCATCCGGTACTCGGCGCGCGTCTCGAGATTCGGTCCCGTCACCGCGACGTAGACGCCTTCGCGCAGAACGGTTCCCTGCTCGCGAGCGACCACATGTGCCAGCGCCCGGAGTTCCGCGTCGTACGGCGCCGACATGTCCGGGAACCGCACGCCGAGCCGGTCATCGTTCTCGCCGACGAGGGGGTTGTCGCCCAGCAAGTTGATGTGATCCGCGATCAGCATCAGATCGCCCGGCGTCCACTCCTCGCGCATCCCGCCGCACGCGTTCGACACGACGAGCGTCTCCGCGCCGAGCGCCCGAAGCACGCGTACCGGAAACGTTACCTGCTGCAGCGAGTATCCCTCGTAGCGGTGGAAGCGACCCTGCATCGCGACCACCGTCTTCCCGCCGAGCGTGCCGCACAACAGTCGGCCGGCATGGCTCTCCACCGTGGAGAGCGGAAAGCCGGGGATGTCGGCATACTCGACCGTCGTCGCGACGTCGATCTCTCGCGCTAAACCACCGAGTCCCGTGCCCAGCACGATCGCCACGTCGGGCACGCGCGCGAACCGTGCGCGCACCACGTCCGCCGCGGCGTTGACGGCTTCCAGCCGGTGCAGAGACGGCGAATCGGGGTGGACGATGAGTGCCACTCCGGTCATTCCTGCGCAGCGCGAGCCGCGTGCATGACGCGCGGCTCTGCTGGCGGCACGGCGCCCGGAGGCGGTGCCGGTACAGTCGGCGCCGGCGCCGCTTCCGCCGCGCTGATGTCGCCCAGTTGCCGCTCCACCATCACGCGAAGCTGCGCGAGAAAGTTGCGTCGCGCCCGCTCCAGCTCTGCGATGTGGTCGTGCAGGTGGCGGATCTGGTTCCGGCTCCCTTCGAGAATCTTCTCGGCTTCGCCGCGCGCCTCGCGAAGGATGAGCTGTGCCTCGCGTTCGGACTGCTCACGGATCTCGCCGCGGAGCTGCTGCGCGCTCACGAGCGCGTCGTTCAGCGCCTTGTCGCGCTCGCGGAACGCACGAAGCTGCTCGTGGAATCCCTTCGCTTTGGCTTCGAGCTCCTGCGTCTGACGCGTCAGCCGCTCCAGCTCCTCTGCCACCTGCTGGCGGAACTGCTCCACGCGCTCGGGATCGTAGCCGCGCAGCGTACGGCCGAAATCGTACCGCCGCACGTCGAGCGGTGTGAGATGAAAGGTCTCGTCCATTAGGCAGCTCTCGCTCCGAACAACACGGTTCCAAGGCGGACCAGGGTGGCGCCTTCTTCCACGGCGACTTCGAAGTCGCTCGACATCCCCATCGACAGTTGCATCGCCGGGTGACCGGCCGCGCGCAGCATCTCGGCGCATCGGCGAGCTCCGGCGAACACCGACCGCAGTGTCGGCTCGTTCGCGTCGAACGGCGCCATCGTCATCACGCCGCGCACCACGATTCCGGACAGCCCGCGCAACCGGTCGGCTTCCTGCTCGAACATCGACGGTTGATAGCCACCCTTGGTTTCCTCGCCCGACACGTTCACCTGCGCCAGCACCTCGACCGGCCTTTCACGCGCCCGCCCGTACGCGGCGAGCGCATCGGCGAGCCGCGCGCTGTCCATCGAGTGGATGAGGTCGAATGCGTCGATCTGTTTGACCTTGTTCCGCTGAAGATGCCCGATCAGGTGCCACCGCAATGGCACTCCGACGTTGGGCATCTTGCCGAGCGCCTCCTGAACCTTGTTCTCCCCGACGTCCCGGAGCCCTGCTTCCCACGCTGCGCGGGGCGCCTCCGGCCCATACGTCTTCGTCACACCGACGATGGTGACCGACTGCCCGTGCCCGCCGCGTCCGACTGCCTCGTCGATTCGGGCACGCACCTCGGCGAGGCGGTCCGGCAGGTCCGGAAAAGGCATAACACGCGAATTTACCGAAGGTTGCACCTCACTTCAAGCGAGTCGCGTGGCTCCGATGACGCGCTCGCGCCATCCGCCAGACGCGGACAATCGAGCAGGCTCATCATCACTCGCGCGACGTCATCCCCGGATCTTGAGCGCCGCTCGCGCGGCCACGGCTGTCGCCCGGCGAGCCACCTCGCCGCGGCGACCGAGTCGATCGACGCCCGGAGCCGCGCATCGCGCCCGGCGCCTTCCGCCACGTACACCGGACCACGAAGCACCCACCCCGTGCCGAGGAGCGCTCGCTCGCGCGCACCGAGCGCGGGCGACGCTGCCACGGGTCGCCCCGCCTCGTGCGCCGCCGCGGCGATCTGCGCCGCGCGCTGTTCGGACAACGTGCGCGCGCCGGTCACCGGGTCCTCGGACCAGCGAAGGCCCGATCGGCGGGCGATCTCGGCCGGGTACCAGTCCGCCGGCAGCAGCGGCACGGTCACGGGGAGGACATCGCGCCGCACCGCCTCCACCTCCTGCAGGTACCAGATCGGGTAGCTGTCGTTGTCGCCGTCCAGCAACAACACGGAACCGCGCGGCGACGCGTCGAGCAGTGCGTGCGCGAGCTCGCGCGCGGCACCCGCCTCCGGCTCGCGCGATCGGTCGGCGCTGCTCCAGTTGCCGGCGAGCGGAAGTGCCAGCGCGACCAGCGCCGCCGGTATCGGCGCGCGAAGCCGGCGAGCCAGCGCGACCGCTCCCGCGCCGGCGAGACAGCCCCACGCCCAGAAGCCGAGCACGAAGAAGTAGTCGCGCTCGCGCGCTTCGTGCGGCGCGTCGTCGGGCAGTATCCCCCATCCGAGCGACGCGCCCGCCTTGAGGTTCAGGTAGACAGCGACGCCGAACGTGCCGGCGAGCGCCAGCGTCGCCAGCGCGAGCGCGAGCGTCCGTGCATCGCGACGCATCGCGCGCCATCCGATCGCGCCGGCACCGAGCCACGCGAGCGTTGCCAGCACTCGAAGCGGCGACGTCATGATTCCGGCGCCCCACGACATCGCCGCCTGCCAGTCCACGTACTGGAATACGTTCGCCGCCTGCAGCCAGATCGGCGCCGAGCGCGGGAACAGCGGCGCGACCGCGTACTGCCGGCGTGCCACGACATCCGCCAGCGCCGCGATCGTCGCCGGATTGCCCTGATTGATTGTCGGGTCGAATCGCGCTCGCACGAGCATCACGAGCAGCGCGGTCGCCGCCACGCCGATGATCGCCGTGAGTCTCGCGACACGACCGATCCCCCGCGGTCCGTCACACACGAGCGCACCCACCGCAGCGAGCGCGATGCCGGCGACGATCAGCGTCCACTCCATGCGTCCGACGCCGGCTGACGCGATCGCCGCGCCGGTGAGTGTGAGCGTGCGATCGAGAAGCCAGTTGGCCTGCCGCGCCGCAGCGCCCGCACCGCGCGCCGCGAGCACGATCGCTGCCGGCGCCGCCACGAGCGCGCTGAGATGCAGGGCCGGCGTCAGCGCCATCAGATAGACGGTCAGGAGCGTCCATCGTTCGTGTCGCGGTGCGGTTCCCTCCCCCGCCATCGCGGCCGCCACGAGCATGACGACGGCGTGCAGCAGCGCGACGGCATACACCTCGGTCTCCGTCGCATTCGACCACGCCGACAGCATCGTCCCGGCCGACAGCGCAGCGAGAACACCGATCCAGCCGCCGTCGCGCGTGCCGAGCGAGCGCGCGACGAGCCACGCCGTGGCTGCACCGGCGAGAGCGGTGCTCGCGGCCGACAGCAGGTTCGTCGCGCGAGCGAATCCGATCGTGCCGCCGAGCGCGCTCGCCCACACGTGCGCGAGGGCCACGTAGAGCGGCGTACCCGGCGGATGCGGGATCCCGAGCGCGTGGCTCGCGGCGATCAGCTCGCCCGCGTCCCAGAACGTCACGCCGGGTGCGAGCGTGGCGCTGTAGATCACGAGCAGCGTCGCGCCGGCCACGAACGCGGCGCGGCGCGGCGTCAGGCGGGCACTCCGGCCGCCGACGGAACGGCATGCTGCGGTGCGCGCCCTGCCAGGAAGTCGCGCACGCCGGCCGGTGTCAGATCGCGGAACAGCTGGCCGCGCTCCGCCACCGAGATCGTCGCCCGCTCCTCGCTCACGACGACGACGAGCGCGTCGGTCTCATCGCTCAGCCCCAGCGCGGCCCGATGCCGCGTGCCGAGCGTGCGGTCGATCATCGACTTCTGCGACAGCGGAAGGATGCACCCCGCCGCGATGATCGTGTCGCCGCGCACGAGCACGGCGCCGTCGTGCAGCGGCGAGTACGGCGTGAAGATGGTCGTCAGCAGGTCGGCCGAGACTTTCGCCTGCACCGGCGAACCCGATTCCGAGTAACCGTCGAGCGGCACCTCGCGCTCGATCGCGACGATCGCGCCGATCCCCGAGCGGCTCAGTCGCTCGATCGCTTCGGCGATCTCCTCCGCCACTTCGCGTTGCTCCATCTGTCGAAACAGGCCAGCGAATCGCGCCTGTCCGAGATGCGCCAGCGCGGCGCGCAGCTCGGGCGCGAACACCACGAGCAGCGCGATCGCGCCGTACTGGAAGACGAAGCCGAGCAGGTAGGTGATCATCTCGAGCTTCAGGATCCACGCCGCGGTATAGATCGCCAGCAGCATTCCCATGCCGCTCACGATCTGCAGGGTACGCGTCCCATGGAACAGCCGGAGCACCTGGTACAGCGCGTACGCCACGACGAGCACCTCGACGAGGTCGCGCCATCCGGGATGCAGCACGCGGAGCGGTGCGAGCTCGTTCATTGTGCCGCCGCGCTCTCCGCGGCGCGACGCACGGCATCGGCCACGTTCAGCGCCTGCCGCGTCGCGGCCACGTCGTGCACGCGCAGGACGCATGCGCCGCGATCGAACGCGGCGATCGCCGCACCGACGCTGCCGTGTACGCGCGCCGCGGGCTCGCGCACGCCGCTCAGCTCCCCGACGAATCGCTTGCGCGATACGCCGACCACGACCGGATATCCCCACGCAGCCAACCGCCCCAGCGACGCCAGCACGCGCAGCGAGTGCTCGCTCCGCTTCGCGAATCCGATCCCCGGATCCACCGCGATGCTCTCCGCGTCGATCCCCTGTGCCAACGCGAGCGCGACACGTTCGCGCAGCTCGTCCAGCACGTCATCCATCGGATCGCCCGCGTACTCGGCGTGCGCGTACGTCGCCATCTCCTGCACGTTCCCTCGCGAGTGCATCAGCACGACGCCCGCGTCGCACTCGGCGCACGTGCGCGCCATCGCCGAGTCGAGGCGCAGGCCGGACACATCGTTGACGATGTGCGCGCCCGCGTCGATCGCCGCGCGCGCCACGGCGCTCTTCACGGTGTCGATCGACAGCGGCACCTCCGGGAAGCGCCGCGCCAGCTCGCGCACGACCGGCACCGCGCGCCGCACCTCCTCGTCGACGTCGACGACCGTCGTGTGCGGCCGCGTGGACTCGCCACCGACATCCAGGATGTCGGCGCCCTCGGCGATCTGAGTCTCCGCGCGCGCGACGGCATCGTCCACGGTGCGAAGCGTGCCGCCGTCGCTGAAGCTGTCCGGCGTCACGTTGACGATGCCCATGACCAGCGGGCGTTCCATCGACAGCGTCCGGCCGCGCACTCGCCAGGTGAGGGTCATGGCGGGAAGATAACGCCGAAAGGCCGGTGAGTTGGTTGGTTGGAGGGTGGGTTCGTGTGAGACGGCCTCGGGAAGCAGGAGCGTCCCGAGGCCGTTCAACTCACGAGCTCACGATCCAACCAGCGAACTCACTCGCCGGCCGTCAGGCTGGCGAAGGCTCTGGTCCGCCAAGTAGCGGCGGATTGCGCCGCGGCTCGTGCACCGGGTTCGGGATCGCCGGCGGTGCCGGGGGCGTCAGCGTCGATCCGCCGCGCGACAGCGGCGGCAGCTTCTCGCCGCGCGCCATGATCCGGATGTCCTCCGCCGACAGCGTCTCGCGCTCGAGCAGCGCCGCCGCCATCGTGTGGAGCAGATCGATGTTCTCGGAGAGCACCGCCTTGGCGCGGTCGTACGCGTTGGTGATGACGCGCTTCACCTCGGCGTCCACGAGCTGCGCCGTCTGCTCCGACACCTCGCGCCGGTGCTGGATCTCGCGGCCGAGGAAGAGCTCCTGCTCGTTGTCGCCGACGAGGATCGGTCCGATCGCATCGGAGAGTCCCCACTGCGTGACGTAGCGGCGTGCGATGCTCGTCGCCTTCTGGATGTCGCTCGACGCGCCCGTCGTCACCCGGTCGTATCCAAACACGATCTCCTCCGCCGTCCGGCCCCCGTACGTCATCACGAGCATCGCCTCGAGCTGCAGCCGCGTGATCGATACGCGGTCGTCCTCGGGCAGCGTGAACGCGAGGCCGAGCGCGCGGCCGCGCGGCACGATCGTCACTTTGTGCAGTGGATCGTTCCCCGCCACCTTCATCGCGCACAGGGCGTGGCCCGCCTCGTGGTACGCGGTGAGCCGGCGCTCCTCCTCCTTCATCACCATCGACTTCCGCTCGGCGCCAAGCATGACTTTGTCCTTGGCGTCCTCGAGGTCGATCATGTAGAGCTTGTCGTGCTCGCGGCGGACCGCGAGCAGCGCCGCCTCGTTCACGAGGTTGGCGAGATCGGCCCCCGCCATCCCCGGAGTGCCACGCGCCAGCGTCGTGATGTTGACGTCCTCACCCACCGGCTTGTTGCGCAGGTGGACCTTGAGGATCCCTTCGCGCCCGCGCAGGTCGGGCGCGTCCACGACGATCTGTCGGTCGAAGCGGCCCGGGCGCAGCAGCGCCGGATCGAGCACGTCCGGACGGTTCGTCGCCGCGATCAGGATGACGCCCTCGTTGCTCTCGAAGCCGTCCATCTCGACGAGCAGCTGGTTGAGCGTGCGCAGCCGGATGGTCTGGAAGCCGCGCTCGGGAAAGGCTTTCGCCTGCATGGCATTTCCGCCGAGGTCGTAGCTAACGGAGTATGGCCGCTCGATTTCGGCGGTGTGCTCGGC
>JBJMNN010000222.1:0-88558 GCA_045804245.1 Gemmatimonadaceae bacterium
ACACTTTTACACGTGCTCTTCCGATCTGCGGCTTCGGCGCGCGCGCTGTCGGCGGTGCGCGCCGCGGGGAGCGCCGATGGCGGCGGCGCGGGCGCTGGGGGCGGTACGGCGCGTGGACCGCACGCGGCGGCGGCGGCCAGCCCGATCAGCGCGGTGAATTTCCTCGGCATCAGGAATGCTCGCGTCACTCGACCGGGGTCGTCAATCCACGCGCCCCGTCCATTCGATACCTTTCGCTCGCGGAGCGTGTGCCCCCTCGGCCCGTCCGCCACGTATCGGAGACCTGCATGACCGACGACATCACGCGCCACGTCCCCTCGACGCACCTCGACGGAAGCCTCGCCGAGCTCCACGCCGCCACGTCGCGGCGCGGGTTCCTCCGCGTCCTCGGCTTCGGCGCCACGGTCGCGCTGCTGCCGGGCTTCGTCGTCGCCTGCGGATCCGATTCCGCCACGGGGCCGAGCAACGAAATTCCTGGCTCGGGAGAACCACTGTTGATCGACTTCGAGTCGGGCGACGTCGCGATCCTGCAGCTCGGCTCCGTGATGGAGCAGATCCAGGCGGAGTTCTACTCGCGCGTCGTCGCCGCATTCGCGACGTCGAACATCGCCGCCGGGGAGCAGGCCGCGCTCACCGAGATCCGCGATCACGAGCTCGCGCATCGTGCCTTCCTCGATGGAACGCTCGGGGCGGACGCCTCCCGCACCGCTACCGCCACATTTCGCGGCGTCAACTTCTCCGACCGTACGTCGGTGCTCGCCGCGGCGCGTGACGTCGAGGACCTCGGCATCGCGACCTACAACGGTGCGGCGCAATATCTCACCGGCACCGACACGCTGCTCGCTCTCGCCAAGATCGTCTCGGTCGAGGGCCGCCATTCCTCCGCCATTCGCGACCTGCAGGAGTCGAAAACGACCGCCTTCAGCCCTGCCGCGAGCGACGACGTCTGGCGTCCCACGAAGTCGGCGGCATCCATCCAGTCGTATCTCGTCGACAAGCTCGCGTTCGCGAACGTGCCGACGACGTTCATCCAGGGTCCGAAAGGGGACGGCTGACCCTCGATGCCGATCACGACTCCCCGTCCAGCTACCGACCTCCTGCTCGCGACCAACATGGCCGATAGCCTCGACTCGCTGCGCCTTCTGCAACGGCTGGAGTACCTGCAGTCCGATCTCTACACGCGCGCGTTGGCCGCGACGGGCTTCGTCCCCGCGGCAGACCGAACGGTCTTCGAGACGCTGAATCAGCAGGACACGGCGCACATCGGCACGCTGTCGACGCTCATCACGACGAGACTCGGCACTCCGGTCGTGCGGCCGACGTTCGATTTCACCGGGAAGGGCGCCGTCCCCGGCTTCGCCTTCGCAACGGGTCAGTACGAGACCTTTCGCATGCTGGCCCAGGCGTTCGAGGATCTCGCCGTGCGTGCGTACACGGGACAGGTGCAGGCGCTGCAGTCGGACAAGGGGGCACTCACCTTCGTCCTCGCGATGCACTCCGTCGAGGGTCGTCACGCCGCCGAGGTCCGCCGCATCCGCGGCAGGAAGGGGTGGATCACCGGCAGCAGCGCGGAGGACCTTCCCGCCTTCGCCCAGGCGATCTATGCCGGCGAGAACGTCACCACCCAGGGCACGGTGAACGTGGCGAGTGCGATCGGCATGACGGCTGGCGCCGATGCGGCGTCCCAGGCGTTCGACGAGCCCCTCACGACGGCGCAGGTGACGGCGATCATCACTCCGTTCATCGTCTGACCACAGCTGCCCGGTAGCGGTCGCGCTACTCCGGCCGCGCGCTCCCGCCGTCCACGACGTAGCGCCACGTGCCGTCGCGCTGCTTCTTCCAGACGGTGAGGTACTTGGAGAAGCGCTCGATCTTCGCGCCGTCCTCGCGCACTCCAGTGAACACCGCGTTCCCGACGGTGAAGCCGAGGTCTCCCGAGCTCGCGACCTCGCCGTGCACCGGGTGCCAGACGAGTGTGTTCTTCTCCGTCGGTGGGCCGAACGACTCGCTGATCGCGTGCGGTCCGCTGATGAACTCGCCCGGTCCGGAGAAGATCTGCGCGTCCGCCGCGGCATACCGACCGAACGCGACACCGGTGCCGAGCCTCATCGCGTCGCTCGAGAACTCGACGTCCGCTGTCCGGATCGCCTCGAGCGGACCGGACCCCTTCGGCATCCCGACATCCGGGATCGCGGCCGAACCAGCCTCCGTCGGCAGCGCGAGCGTCGAGGGCGGCGCTCCGTAGGTCTCGGCATACGCTGCGATGCGCCAGCCCATCGGCAGATGCCGCCAGTACGCGATGTACCGGTCTACGCGGATCGCCGGCGTGCCGTTCGTTGACGTGCTCAGGATCGTGTAGCCGTAACTGTATCCGCTTTGGCCGTCTCGGCTTGCCTCGGCGCGAACCGGCTGCCAGCGCACGGCAAACGGCGCGGCGAGCGACTCGGCGGCTGCGATCGCCCGTGCGGCGTCGCGCCCACGAAGGATCGGCAGTCCGCCGCGCAGGTAGACGACGTCGTCCGTGAAATTGGCCGCCAATCCGTCGGGCAATCCTCGACGCGTAACGGAGTCCGCGCGTGCGATGTCGGCGCGCAGCAGCTCGTCGTGCGCGGCCTCAGCCTCGGAGAGCGGCTCGAGTAGCGACGCGCCGACGAACGAGGCGCCGGGCGTGCGCGCGCCGCGGTGACAGGCCACCGCTGACGCTGCCGTCAGTAGCAATACCCCTAGTCGTTTCACGCCCTCGCTCCGTCGCGGCGGGTTCGCGGGGCGGCCGACCCCGCTCTCTGACTTTATAGCCCGAACCCGGACGGCGCCACTCTAGTCACCGCCCTGGCAGCCTCGGCGATGGAATTCTCCCGACAGCGCGCCGGGATTCCGCCGAAGGACTGTGGTACTCCGCCCGACGGATCCTGTGTCCGCCGACGGCGACTCTTCGGGCACACGCTCGCACTGGAGTCGTCAGCCATGCTGCTCGCCACTCGTCTCGGACTCGCCGTCGCCGCACTCGCCACCTTCAGCGCGGAGCTGCCTTCGCAGGGCGCGACAACGCTGCCCTTCGCTGTCGGCGAGCGGCTCGTCTATGAAGGCAGAGTGCGTGGCATCTCCGGTCGCGGAACGATGTGGATCGATGGCCCGGTCGACGTGCGCGGCGTACCGACCTACGAGCTGCATTTCGACTTCCTGGCACGCGTCGGCCCGCTCTCGGTGAGTCAGAAGTCCACGTCGTGGCTCGACCCCGAGCGCATGGCGGCGATGCGCTTCGAGAAGAGGGAGCGACACCTTCTCACGCGACGGGAGGAATCGGTCGAGCTGTATCCGGACGAACGCCGGTGGCGCGCCAGGAACGGCGACGTCGGCAGTAGTCCGACGAGTGCGCCGCTCGACGAGCTCTCCTTCATCTACTTCGTCCGCACGCTCTCGCTTACCTCGGACTCGACGCTGCGCTTCGCCCGCCACTTCGACGCCGAGCGCAGCCCGACCATCGTGCGCCTGCTCGGGCGCGAACAGGTGAGCACCCCCGCCGGAAGCTTCCACACCGTCGTCGTCGAGATGCGCGTCCGCGACCCGCAGCACTACAAGGGCGAGGGCACCATCCGCTTCTCGATCTCCGACGACCGGTGCCGCCTTCCGGTCCGGATCGAGAGCAACGTCCCGGACGCCGGCAACGTCGTGCTCACCCTCGCCGACGTCGGATCGGACACCGCCTGCTCGGCGCGCCTCGCGCGGCGCTGAGGGCTGCCCCTGTCGGGAGTTTTCCCGAGCAGCGGGAGCGGAATCTCCGAGAACGTTCCGCATTTCGCCCCACGGATCGCCCCCACGAGAAAAGGCACTTTGGAGTCACGAATCGCGACACGCGCGAGACGCACGAAAAGGAAGTCGGAAGCCAGGAGAACCGACCATGAGAGCCAACATCAAGACTACGCTGCTCGCCCTTGCGATCGTCGTCCCCGCCTCGGGGGCATGGACGGTCGCCAACGAGATGCTGGTGCTGCAACCGCAGAGCCGTCTCTGGATCGACGGCACCTCGTCCATCCGCAGTTTCAGCTGCAAGGCCGGTGAGGTGAATGCCGTGGTCGAGGCGAGCGGTCCGAACGCCATCCCACAGCTGCTCACCGGTGACAAGGGTGTGAAGTCCGTTCTCGTCACCCTACCAGCCGAGCGACTCGACTGCGGCAACGGGACGATGAACGAGCACATGCGGAAGGCGATCAAGCTCCCCGAGTACAAGTCCATCGAGTTCCGCCTCACGGACTACGAGGTCGCCCGCGACGCCGACGGCGTCAGCGGCACGATCAACGGCACGCTCCTCCTCGGCGGCGTCACGAAGCCGATCACGTTGAAGGCCGAAGGCAAGCCGGAGGGCGGCATGCTCCACATCACCGGCGCCTACGAACTCAACATGACCGAGTACGGGCTGAAGCCGCCCACGCTCATGTTCGGCCGAATCAAGGTCGGCCAGACGGTGAAGGTGAACTACGACCTGCTGCTCAAGAGCTGATCCATAGAAGCCCTCCTTTGAGGAACCCTACCATGTTGACCACCCGATTCGTCATCCTCGCCGCCCTCGTGGCAGCAACGCCGGCTCTGGCGCAGGAAGCCACGATCACCGTCGCCACGAAGGACACCCTCTCGAAGCCTGCCGCGACGGCTCCGGCAGCGCAGCCCGATACCCAGCCCGCGAAGAAGACCGATGCGAAGGCGGTGCGCTACTACACGCCGGCGATCGAGATCCAGCACCTGCGCCCGCTCGACCAGCGTGGCCTGAACGTCTTCGAGTCTCCGAAGGAAGCCGGCGCGAAGTACGAGGGGTTCAAGCTCTCCTGGGGCGGCGCCTTCGCCCAGCAGTTCCAGAACCTGACGCATGAGAACACCGCCGTCGCCAAGATGGGCAAGGATGCGAACGGCAAGGATGTGAACCTCAACGCGCTCATCCCGATCGGCTCTGGCTTCAACAACGCCGACGCCAACCTGTACCTGAACGTGCAGCTCGCGCGCGGCATCCGCGTCGCCGTCGAGACCTACGCCTCGGCCCGGCACCACAACGAGTCCTGGGTGAAGGACGGCTACTTCCTCGTCGACGGCTCGCCGATCGACAACAAGCTGCTCGACAAGATCATGCAAGTCGCCACCCTCAAGGTCGGTCACTTCGAGGTCAATTACGGCGACGAGCACTTCCGCCGCAGCGACAACGGCATGACGCTCTACAACCCCTTCGTCGGCAACTTCATCATCGACGCCTTCACGACCGAGATCGGCGCCGAAGCGTATCTCCGCAAGAACGGAATCCTCGGCATGGTCGGCATGACGGGTGGTGAGGTGAAGGGTCAGGTCACGGCCCCAGGACAGCGCGGCCCGACGTACCTCGCGAAGGTCGGCGTCGACAAGAACCTCTCGAGCGACATCCGCGTCCGCCTCACCGGCTCGATGTACAAGAAGGATCGCTCCGCGAGCGGCACGCTCACGAGCGGCGACCGTGCCGGCTCCCGGTACTACGATGTCCTCGAGAACGTCAGCTCGACCGAGAGTGCGCAGGCCTGGTCCGGCGCCGTGCAGTCGGGCATGCGGAACATGGTCACCGCCTTCGTGGTGAACCCCTTCGTGAAGGTCGGTGGCGCCGAGCTGTTCGGAAACGTCGAGACCATGACGGGCGCGGCGTCGAACGAGACCTCCCGCCGCACCCTGCGGCAGCTGGTGGGTGAAGGCCTGTATCGCTTCGCCGGCAACAAGCTCTACGCTGGCGGCCGCATCAACGCGGTGCACGGTGAGCTCGCCGGGATCGCGAACGACATCTCCGTCAAGCGGTACCAGCTCGGTGGCGGCTGGTTCGTCACCCCGAACGTCCTCTCGAAGATCGAGTTCGTCCGCCAGCACTATGAGAACTTCCCGACGACCGACATCCGCAGCGGCGGCAGGTTCCAGGGCTTCATGATCGAGGGCGTCGTCGCCTTCTGACGACCGCCACGGTCCAGCCGAGAGGGGGTGCACCGCCCGGTGCACCCCTCTCCTTTTTGTGGTTCAATGGCCGAGTCCGGTGCCCTGGGAGACGTTTGGTCGTCTTCGGGGTACATTCAGGTACACCGGCCGGGACACCCGGCCATTACGGAGCACTGTTTTCTGAGTCTAGTTCTGAAGAGATCATCCGACCGCCGGGGCCGGCGCCCGCGCCGAGGTGGACGGGCCGCCCCACAACTGACGTCGACGTCGACCAGCCGCACCGCCTACGCCGAGACCCGGCGATGGCTCCTCGCGAAGCACGGGCCCGTCTGCGCATACTGCGGCCAGCGGGTCGCCGAATCCACCATCACGCTCGACCATGTCACTCCGCGTCGCGGCCAGAGCGCCTACGACCGGCGCGACAACCTCGTGCTCGCCTGTCAGCCGTGCAACGGCGCCAAGGCGGACATGCCGATCCTCTCGTTCCTGCTGCGCAGGCGCGAACGGGCGGTCGTGCTCGCGCGCTACGGTGCGCACCTGAGCCCGATGCTCGTCGATCTCGTGCGCGGCCTTGCTGGCGAGCCGGGCGACATTCCAGCGCGTGTGAAGGAGCGGTTCGACGACCTGTTCTTCGAGGATGGCGAGTCGCCGTACCACGAGTCGCCGTACCGGGACTAGTAACGCACTGAAGTACGCGGTACTCGGTACCACCGAAGTACCGAGCGTTGCTAGTTGGCCCCCACCTGCTCGCGGACGAGATCGCGAATGAACGGATACCGCGATCTGATCTCCGTGACTCGCTCCGCGCTCAGCACGACGTAGCCCGGGCCTTCGTCCGTCTGCGTGGGCTGCAGTCGCAGGCCCCAGGGGTCGTACGCCGCCGAGCCACCGTCGTACGACAGGCCGCCGGCGTCACCCGTACGGTTCACGCCCACGACGTAGCACTGGTTCTCGATCGCTCGAGCCGGCAGCAGTGCGTCCCAGTGTGGACGGCGGCCGGAAGGCCAGTTCGCGATGACGAACATCGCGTCGGCGTCGGGCGCGACGGCACGGAACAGCTCGGGGAAACGCAGATCGTAGCAGATGAAGAGGCTGATCCGCACCCCGTGCACCATCGCGATCGCTGGGCCGTCGCCGGGCTCGTAGCTCGCGTGCTCGTTCGCGTACGCGAACAGCTTCTGTTTGCGGTACGACGCCTCCATCTCGCCACCCGGGCCGAACAGCAGCGCCGTGTTCTGAAACACCTCGCGCCCTTCGACCAGCTCGCGCGCCGCGACACCCGCCAGCACGTGCACCTCGTTCTCCGCCGCGATGCGGGCCAGCGCATGCACGTGCGGTGAGTCGAGCGTGACGGAGTGTTCCTTCGGCTCCATCGTGAAGCCGGAGAGGCACATCTCGGGAAGCGCGACGAGGTGCGCTCCGTGACGCGCCGCGCGTCGGACGAGCGCCGACGCGCGAGCCAGCGACGTCACGGGATCGTGCCAGCTCGTGTCGTACTCGCCAAGCACGACACGAAGCTCGTTCGTCACGCGAGCGTTCTCCCGTGCAGCACGTCGGGATCGCTCAGCGCCTTCTTCAACGCCTCGGCGCCTTCCTTCACCATCGGCGTCGCGCAGCTATAGGCGAAGCGGATCGCGTCGTCGCACGTCTGGCCGAAGGCACTGCCCGGTGCGCTTCCGATGCCGATCGCGGCGAGCTTGTCCGACAGCTCGTTCGCGTCCGCGACGCCGAGGCGCTCATAGATCGCCGGATCGAGCTCGGCCCACACGTAGAAGGCGCCGCGCGGCGTGAACGGCCGCACGCCTTCGATCGTGGACAGCGCGGAGATCAGTGCGTCGCGACGCTCGACGTACTCCGAAACCATCTGGGGGAGCTGCGACTGGTCGCCCGTCGTCGCGGCGAGCGCCGCCCACTGGGCGAGGCTGTTCACTCCGTTGATCGTGCAGCGGAGCAGCTTCGGGATCCGGTCGTGGAGGATCGGCGAGCGCGCCACGATGTAACCGGTGCGCAGCCCGCTCATCGCGTAGCTCTTCGAGAACGAGAAGATGCTGATCACCTTCTCCGCGTACTCCGGCACGAGCGAGCCGATCGAGTGGTGCTTGTGCGGCGCGTAGATCACGTCCTCGTAAGCCTCGTCCGATACCAGCCACAGATCGTGGCGCTTGGCGATGTCGGCAATCTCCCGCAGCGTCTGCTCGGAGAGCACGGCGCCGGTCGGGTTCTGCGGCGTGTTGAGGAAGATCGCGACGGTGCGCGGGGTGATCGCCGCCTCGATCTCGGCCGGATCGTACTCGAAGTCGCGATCGGCGCGGAGCGGCACGCCTACGGTGACGCCACCGGCCAGGCGAATGTTCTCGCCGACCTCGGTCCACATCGGGTCCGGAAGGATCACCTCGTCGCCCGGCGTCAGCAGAGCTCCGAAGACGACGTACAGCGCGTGCATCGCGCCGTTCGTCAGGAAGATGTCCTCGTCCGTGACGCCGGCGATGCCGTTCTTGCGGACCACCTTCTCCGCCAGCGCCTTCCGCAGCTCGGGGATGCCGCTGTTCGGGATGTAGTGCGTCTTCCCCGCCGCGCCCGCCTTGTTGACCGCCTCGAGCACGTGGGGCGGTACCGAGAAGTTCGGATCGCCCGACTCGAGTCGGTACACCTTCTTGCCGACCGCTTGAGCCTTGAGGAGCCGCTCACGAATCTGCACGATCAGGCCGAGCGAGATCTCGTCGAGCGGGTGGGGGGCGATGGCGGACGGTGGCATGCGCGGGCTCTCCGGAGTGTGCGGGCGCGAGAAAATGAGAACTGGGGCGGCAGGGCTCGAACCTGCAACTTCCTGATTAACAGTCAGGCGGTCTGCCAATTGACCTACACCCCATCGGTGTTGCTTGCGGCAACGTGCCGCTTCGTGCGTGCGACCCTACCCTTCTTCCATTCCACCTGCAAAAGCGCCCGCCAGGGAGACCTGGCGGGCGCCGTTCAGCGTGACCTGCACACGCGCGCTAGCCAAGTCTCCCGGGGAGGCTCCGATTAATATTATTGCCTGGCTTAAGCGTGCAGTTCATGGTCATGATCGTCATTCGTGGACGCGTTACGCGCGACCCGAATCAGAGTAGAGATCGCGGCCACGTCTGTCAAGAGTCCGGTTGGCACGCCGTACGCGCGTGCGCTCGACGGGCCGCTCGCGGCTTCGTGCGCGAGGTCTTTACCACCCACCGCCCGCTGGCAGCCATGGCGCGAGCCGCTCGCGCAGATGACGCAAGGCACGTCCCATTCTCGCCTCGACCGTCTTCACCGAGATGTCCAGCACGCTCGCGATCTCGGGATACGTGAGACCGTCTCGCCGGCTCATCTCGAACACCTCGCGTTGCGGAGGCGACAGCTCCGCCATCGCCTCGGCCACCGCGGCCTGGAGCTCACGCGATGTGACGCGCGCATCGGCCCGCGGCGCCGCACTCGGTGGGCGCACGTAGGGCTCCGACTGCCACACGGTTCGACCGTGGCGCAGATGATTGAGCGCCCGGTTCCGCGTCGATTGATGGAGATACGCTCGCAGCGGTCCGGTCAGCGTCAGCTCTTCACGCCGCCGCCAAAGCTCGAGCATGACGTCCTGCACCACTTCCTCGCCCAGCGAGCGGTCGCCGAGCAGGCGGGCCGCCGACAGCACGAGCCACGAGTAGTGCTCGCGGAAGATCGCCGCGAAGGCATCGTCGTCGCCCTGGCGCAGCCGCGCCAGCAGTTCCGATTCATCCACGGCGGGCGTATCGTTGCTGGCGAGGGGCTGGCATGGGCGAGCAATCTAACGGCCCTCGGTTCCGGCACGAGCCGAGCGGCTCCGCCCGCCGCCGTGCGTAGGGTCTCCTTCCATTCGGGTGTCTCTGCAGCATGATTGACGACCGCGACCAGCCCGATCTCGACCCACACTGGGAGGGGCTGGCGCGCTATCTCGCCGGCGAGAGCTCGCCTGAGGAGGAAGAGCGCATTCGCGCACAGCTCGCGGCTGACGCCGAGCGTGCCGCGCTCGTGAATGCGCTCGATGCCGCGCTGGTGCGTCCCGAGGAGGTTCCGCTCTCCCAGCGGGAGGTGGAGGTAGCCCTCACCTCGGTGATGGCCCGGCGCGATCTCGCGGTCGATCGCGCATCCCAGCCGTCTCCGGACGTGATCCCGATGGCGCCGCGACCGAAAGCCCCGCTGCGACAGACGCCGTCGCGCTGGAGAACTGCCGGCCTTCGCGCCGCCGCGGCGGTGCTGCTCGTCGCCGGCCTCACCGTCGTCTGGCGTGGGAGCCGAAGCACTCCCCCGACGACTCCCGCCGGTCGGACCGCTTCCGCCGCGATCGTCCATCAGACGCGCGCCGGACAGATCGACACCCTGAAGCTCGCCGATGGCTCGACCGTCGTGCTCGGCCCCGAGAGCCGCCTCGCGCTCGCTGACGACTTCGGCCGCAAGGTCCGGGGGATCGAATTCGAGGGGCAGGCCTATTTCGACGTCGTGCACGACGACGCGCGTCCGTTCATCGTGCGGACGTCAAGCGCGACGCTCCGCGATATCGGCACCACCTTCTCGGTTCGCAGCGATTCCATCGGCGGTACGCGAGTCGCGGTGACGTCGGGCGCTGTCGACGTGGTCGCTACGCGTGGGCCCGCGTCCTCACCGACCGTGCTCCACGCGGGCGACAGAGCCGAGGTCTCGGGACAGCGCATGAGAGTGGAGCGTGGCGGTGTCACGGAAGCCGAGCTGGCGTGGACGCGAGGCGTCCTCGAATTCCATGACGCGCCTCTCCCCGCGGTCGCGCAGGAACTTCGCCGGTGGTTCGGGGTGGAGCTGGTCGTGACCGACTCGACCATCGCATCCCGGCGGCTCACGGCTACCTTCGACCACGCGACGGCGGACGACGTGGGACGCGTGCTCGCCGCGGTGCTCGGCGGATCCGTGACGAGGTCGGGCGACACCTTGCGACTCGGTGCGGCCCGCGCACGCTGATCTCTGCATACTGCGGCGCGCGCACCGCCGCGCCGCTGCCGCCGTCGCGATGTTGTGCGTGGCGGCGACGTCGAGCTTGCGTGCCGGTGCGCAACCGAGCCGTCCCTGCACCGCGGCGGGTGCCGACGTCGTGACGCACGACGGCGCGTGGCCCTCGCCACTCGATGCCGTCGTCACGTTGCGGGCACGCGGTGTCTCGCTGCGCGATGCGCTCGACCGGCTCGGCGCCAGCTCGGGTGTGCCGCTCGCCTACTCCAGCGATCTCCTGCCGCTCGACCGGACCGTGTGCGTCGTCGCCGAGCGACAGCCGCTCGGACTCGTGCTCGCGACGCTGCTCGCCGGCACGAACGTCCAGGCGCAGGTCGTCGCCCACAAGGTGGTGCTCGCGCCGACGGCGGGCTCGCGCGACGCGGAGCCGGCGAAGGTGAGCGTTCTCGAGCGCGTGATCGTGACCGGGAGCGCGATCGCCGCGTCGCGACGCCCGTTCGCGGTGGGCGTCGAGGTAATCGACGGTGAGGAGCTGCGGCTGGGCGCCGCTGGAGGGCTCGCGTCCGCGCTCGACGCGTACGTGCCGGGTCTCTGGCTCTGGGACCAGGCGCCCGGAAGCCTGGTCGCGCAGTACGGCGGTGTCCGCGGCGCCAGCTCCTTCTCGACGAGCTATCCGAAGATGTACATCGACGGCGTCGAGGTGGCGAACCCGCTGCTGGTCACACAGCTCGATCCGGACGTCATCGACCGTGTCGAGGTGATTCGGGGGCCGCAGGGCTCGGCGCTCTACGGCTCCGATGCGATCAGTGGTGTGATCAACATCATCACGCGCCACGATGGCGCGTCGTCCTCCGGGGCGAGGCTGCAAGTGAGCAGTCTCGCCGGCGCGAGCGCGAGCCAGTTCGGCACGACCCTCGTCCCGACGCATGACCAGCGCATCGCGCTCCGCGGTGGCACGAACCTCCGTTCCGCGGGGCTCGCGCTGGAATTCGGTCAGACGGGCGCGGTGTTCCCATCGGCGCAAAGCCGGCAGATGACGCTCGTCGGCGACGCACGGAAGGTCACGTCGAGCACGACGCTGAATGCCAGCGCACGGCTGTTCGATCGGCGCGCGGGGATCGGCAACAATCCCCTGCTCCCGATTCCGAGTACCACGCCGCCGGCGGATTCGACGTCCGGTGGAACCTCCGGTTCTGGCAGCATGAGTGCACCCAGCGGTAGTCGCGACGGCGTACGCTACTCGGTGCCCACGCCGCGCGACGGCGACCAGCACGCGCGGCTCTATACCATCGGTGGCAGCGCGACGATCGCAACGCACGGTGTGTGGACGCACACGTTGCTCGCGGGGATCGACGGCTATCGGCTCGACAACGTCGCCGACGCGACCAATCCGTTCGACGCGGGCGTCGATCCGTCGCGACGCGGCGCCGCAGGGAGCGCGGATCGCACGACGCTGCGCGCGAGCAGTGTGGCGCAGCTCGGGGGCCTCGGCGTCATTCCCGCCACTACGCTCACGCTGAGCGTCGAGCAGTCGGTGCTCCGCCAGCGCTTCGCCACGCTTGCCGTGGCCCCGGCGGGGCCGGGCCAGCGTTACGCCACGGTCGTCGACGACGTGGCGCGTGCGTCGAACCACAACACCGGAATGCTGGCCCAGGCGACCACCGCATGGCGGGACGCGCTGTTCGTCACCGGCGGCCTCCGTCTCGAGCGCAACGATGCCTTCTCGGGCGACGACCGGTTTCCCGTGCTGCCGCTGCTCGGCGCCGCCTTCGTGCGCACGATCGGACCAATCGAGATGAAGCTCCGCAGCTCGTACGGCAAGGGAATTCGTCCGCCGTCGACGACGGTACGCGGCGCGTGGGGCGGGCCGACGTCGCCGACGGACATGCGGCCGGGGCTGGATCCCGAGGTGCAGACGGGCATCGAGAGCGGGATCGAGCTGTACGCCGGCAACATGTTCTCGCTGCAAGCGACGCGGTTCGATCAGCGCGCGACGGGACTGATCCAGAACGTCGCCGTCGCCGTGGACACGCAGCTGCGGAGCGGCACTCCTGAACGTCGCATTCGCTTCCAGCTCGAGAACGTCGGAGAGATCACGAACCGCGGGTGGGAGATGCAGGCCGCGCTGCGTCGTGGTGCGCTGGCCGTCAAGGGCACCTTCACGACCGTCGACAGTCGCGTGCGCGCGGTGGCCGACGGCTATCTGGGCGATCTCCGCGTTGGCGACCGGATGCTCGCCGTGCCGGCACGCACGGCGAGCCTCGCTGCGACCTGGGCCACCGCCGGTTGGTCGACGGCACTCTCGGCGACGCGCGCCGCCGACTGGATCAATTACGACCGCGTCGCGCTGGCGCGCGCCTACACGAGCACCGATGGCGCGGAGCAGCGTGCGGTGACTGGCTGGCGGCTGCGGAACTTCTGGCGCACGTACGATGGCGATACGCATCTGCGACTGTCGGCCTCGCACGACGTCGGCCGAGGTCTAGAGCTGCTCCTCGTCGGTGACAACCTGCTCGGCAGCCAGCTCGGCGAGCCCGACAATCTCACGATCCGTCAGGGGCGCACCCTCACGGGTGGCTTGCGCGCCTCGTTCTGAGGCGCGACACCACGCGTCGGTGTGGCACTTGCCGGTTGCGCATGGCCGGCACAGGTTGACGATCACCCTGTCCGATGATCCTTGTCGGTCGCTCGCGCCGCCGTCGCGAGTGACCGGGAGACGATGAGTGGCCGCTCGATCAGGCACGCTCGACCTGCCGCACCGCGCGTACATCGAGGCGCTCGCCGAGCAACTCGAAGGGAGCCCGAACTGGCACGCGCTCGTCGCGGGCTACGCGGCGCTGCAGCTCTTCGAGAGCTGGATGGAGGGCGGTATCGGCACGACCGCGCCGACCATGCTCGACGTGCGGCGCGCGCGACGCTATGTCGAGGCCGTTTCCGAGCGGCATTCGCACCGCCGCTGCCTCGGCCATCTCGTGGATGCCATCGAAGCGGCGACGGACGACTTGCACGACGAACCGCGAGAGATGCAGGGCCCCGGAGCCGGTGACCTGCTCGCCGCATATGCGAAGCTCCTGCAGTACGACGCGCAGTGGGCACTCGCGGCAGACGTGTACGGTACGCTCGTGGAGTTCGGCCAGCGCACGAATGACGTACCGCGCATGCTCGATTCGATGCTGATGCGCGGATACAGCCTGCGCATGCAGGGGCGCTTCGACGAGGCGACCGACGCGTACGCGGCGTTGCGTCTCGCGGCCACTGCGGCGAACGACGTGCGGTATCGTTTGGAGAGCCAGCTGTCCGATGCGAAGATCGCGGTGGACCGCGGGAACATCCCCGTCGCGCGCGAGCTGCTCGATCGCGCGATCGCCGAAGGCCGGCAGGCCGAGTGCTGGCCGATCGTCGCCAAGGGCCTCTCCGACCGCGCGCGGATCGCCCTCGCGCACGGCGATCACGACCTCGCGCTCGCCTGCCTCTACGAGTCCCTCGAGCTGGCGAAGGACGCCCTGGGCCGCGAGCGGATCCTCAGCAACATCGCGTACACCTTCGCGCAGATGGGGCTGCGCGACGCGGCGCGCGACGCCGCGCTGCTCGTGGCCGCGACGGCCCAGGATCGGAGCACGCGTCTCACGGCGCTCGTGAACCTCATGGATCTCGCTCACCAGGACGGCCGCGAGCTTGTGTTCGAGCAGTACCGCCGAGACCTCGCGAACGAGGAGCTCACGCCGTACCTGGAAGTGACCTATCTCGAAGCGTGCGTCGCGGGGTTCCGCGCCTTCGGCCGTCGAGGCGAAGCGCAGCGCGCAGCGGAGCGCATGCTCGACGTGGCGGAGCGAGATGGTCTCAACGAGTTCGTGCTGAAGGCCGAGACGCTCGTGCGCGATGCCGCTACTCCGCCACACGTCTCAGTCGCCGACGACCGGCCGCCGACATCGCAGGCGTTGACGATCGCGCGTGCGATCGCCGACATGCGGATCGCAGCCGGAGTGCCGGATTAGCGACGGCCATCAGGCACAACGTCCCTCGCTCAGGATGTAGCCATTCTTACAGCTGCTCGGGTCGAAGGCGTCGTGACGAGGCGTCGACGGCGCGAGCGTCGATTGGCGCGGCGCGGTGACGGGCTCCGCACAGGCGGTGAGCGACGAGGATCCGACGACGAGCGCGAAGAGCGCGAGGGCGCGGTGGGACATGGAAGCCTCCGAGTGTCACGCCGTCCGGCATTGGACGGCGACTGTCTCTGATGCTCGGCACGATGGCTCCCCGGCTGAATGCCCTTCCCCCGCTGATACGGGGAGCGCCCTCTACTCGTCGTCAGGCATCGAGGGACAGCCCGGCGACCGACCGGTGTGCGTCCCGCACCCCCGCCTACTCATGCCGACGATCGTCCGGCGCGCACTGGCTCGTCCCCGCTGGCAGCTCGCCCTCGAGGCGTGGGCTGTCGTCGTCGTACTTGCCGCGCTCTGGCAGATCGTCGGCAAGCTGCACGTGTATCAGTGGGATGTGATGGTCTACTGGTGGGGTGGCCGTGCATTCGCGCACGGCGCATCGCCCTACGGGCCGATTCCGCAGCAGCCCGAGTACCTCCACTTCGTCTACCCGCCGCTCGTCGCCGCGGCGTTCGCGCCGCTCTCGGTCCTCAACGTCAGCGCGACGAAGGTGCTGTGGCTCGCGCTCAAGCTCGCCGCCTTCGCCGGGACCGTGCGCCTCTGGCAGCGCCACATCGCCGCGCAGCAGGAGGCGGTGCCCGCGCTGTTCTACTTCACCTTCGCGTTCGGCTCTGCCGCGCTGGTCGACTTCACGTCGGGCAACATCGCCATCTTCGAGCAGCTCCTGCTGTGGATCGGTTTCGCCGCGCTGCTGTCGCGCCGATGGTGGACGTTCGCGCTCCTCGTCGTCGTCGCGGCCCAGGCCAAGCTCACTCCGGTGTTCTTCCTCGGCCTGCTGCTCGTAATCGACGAGCGGCCGAGATGGCGGCCGTTCCTCGGTGGCACACTGCTCTTCGCGCTCTGCGTCGGCGCGAACGCGATCGTGCTCCCCGGTCAGTCGCGTGAGTTCCTCGCCAGCATCTCCGCACTCGGCGAGCGTGGATGGGGCGATCCGTCCACCCTGGGCATGATGGAGGATCTGGTCGATCAGCTGCGTGGGCTTCGTCTTCCAGTCCCCGCGGTGACGGCGCACCTGCTCTACCTCGCCGCGATCGCCACGGTCGGCTGGCTGACCGTCCGTTGGTGGCGGGCCAGACGCGCGATGGCGGCGCACGATCCGCTGCTCATCGTGCTCGTCACCCTCGCCGTCTACGCACTCGTGATGCCGCGGATGAAGGACTATTCGTACGTGGCGCTGCTGCCCGTCGGATGGTACGCGCTCGCGACGCATCGCGAGCTCACGGCCTCGCTCGCCGTGCTGGCCGTGCTCGTTCCGCGTCCGGTGCCGCAGCTCAAGCTGTGGCTTCCGATGGTGCCGCAGGTCTACACGTACGCGCCGTTGATCGCCGCGCTGGTGCTCTGGAGCATGCTGACGACGATTCCCGCTTCGTCGACGGAGACGCTCGACACGGTCCCCAGCGATGCGGACGACGTCGAGCCGCGGCTCGCCGTCAGCGCAGTGTGACGCGCAGGGCCAGGCCGTCGGCGAGCGGGACCAGCCGCGCGCCGAACCGCTGCTCTCTCGCGTTCACACGCCGTGCGTGCACGAAGGCCTCGATCGCGGTCGCGCCCGCGATCGCGCCGAATGCCGCGAGCCCGGGAACGATGTTCGGATGTCCCGTCTCGGTGCGCCTGTCGATGTAGGACGGCAACGGATTGCCGAAGGGATCCTTCGGGTCCTTCACCACGAACTCCTTCGTGACGGGGCCGCTCTTCAACGCATAGAAGAGCGCGCCTCCCGCCGCGGCGAGCGTGAGAACGCCGAACACGCGCCGG
Source organism: Gemmatimonadaceae bacterium (assembly GCA_045804245.1). Lineage (GTDB taxonomy): Bacteria > Gemmatimonadota > Gemmatimonadetes > Gemmatimonadales > Gemmatimonadaceae > AG11. The sequence continues at coordinate 16,815 of JBJMNN010000222.1, forward strand.
CCCGTGTACATCTGACCCGCGCCGGGAATGACGATACCGAGCGTGAGCGCCGCCGAGGGAGAGAGCGGGCCGCCGCGCAGGCCATTGATGCGCGCGATCACCGTCTGCCGATCCTCGGCTTCCGGTCGGAGCCGCAGATACTGCTGCAGGTCGGCGATGGCCTGCTCGCGCCTCCCACGCACGACCTTCGTGAGCGCGCGATCGTAGTACGCGTCTGCCCAATCTGGCTGGAGCGCGATCGCGTTGCTGAATGCGATCTCCGCCTCCGCGTAGCGTCCCGCCTCGTACGCCGTCACGCCCGCCCGGAATGGAGCGAGGATCTTCTCCGCGACGCCGGTCTGCGAGTTGCGCGTCAGGCCGGCCAGCCGTTCGCGCGCCTCGACCGCTTCCGGAGCGCTCGGCGCGAGTGCGAGGAACCGGCAGTACGCCGCAGTCGCGTCGTCCGTAGCGCCGACGGCCTCCTGCGCGCGCGCCAGCTGGTACGTGAGATCGGGGTTCGTCGGATCGAGCGCCGTTGCCTGGCGCAGCTGATCTCGCGCCGCGCCGCGATCACCGAGAATCGCCGACTGCTGCGCGCGCTGCGCGAGCTCGCGCGCCTGCCGCCGCTGGTCGGCCGCCGCGGTGCGCGCGGCGGCGGCCGGCGCACAGACCGGGCGCGACGCGACCACCGGAAGCCCGCGCTTCAATGCGGGACGGCCCTGACCCTCCGCGGTCGTCGTGGACAGCAAAGTTGCGAACGACAGGAGAAATGCCCGCGTCGTGCTCGTCATGGCGAGACGGTGAGGGTGGCCGAGCCGCTCTTGCCCGAGATCGTTGCGCTGATCGTTGCGGTCTGGCTCGTCGAGATGTTCTTCCCCTTCACCGTCGCGGTCGCGGCGGAGCTCTCACCCGTCGACGTCACGCTCGTCGCTGGCGTCACCGTGGCAGCACCGGAGGCAAACCACGAGACGGTACGCCCCTGAAGCGGTCGCTGGTTCGCGTCGTAGACCACGGCGGTCGCCGTCGTCTGCGCGTTCGGTTTGATCGGGTTGGCGGCGAATGTGACCACCACGCTGGCCACCTGCCCCTGCGTCACGGTGACCGTCGACGTCCCCGACTTGCCACTGCTCGTGGCGGTGATCGTCGCCAGGCCCGCGAGGCCACCCGTGACGGTGACACTCTGCCCGCTCGTCGCCGAGAGGCTGGCGATGGTGGCGTCGCTCGTCGACCAAGTGATCGTCTGACCAGCGATCGCATTGCCGGCACCGTCCCTCACGGTCGCCGTGAGGGTGGTCCCGGCGTTCTGCGCGATCGACGGCGATGACGGTGCTGCGGAGACGGACGCCACCACTGGCACCGCCGTGAGTGTCGTCGTGCCGCTGACCCCACCGCTCGTCGCCGTGATGGTCGCCGTTCCCGGTGTCAGCACTGTCGCGAGACCGGAATTCGCGTCGATCGTCGCCACCTGCGTGTTGGTCGAGCTCCACGAGACGGCGCGGTTCGTCACCGTCCTGTTGTTCACGTCGATGACGGTCGCCGAGAACTGCTGCGTTTTCCCGACATCTACCGAGGGGGCGGCTGGCGCAACGGTGACGCTCTTCACGGCCGCGGGCGTTACCGTCACTGTCGCCGACCCGCTCTTTCCCTCGCTCGTCGCGGTGGCGGTGACCGAGCCTGCCAGGACGCCGGTGACCTCGCCAGTGCTGGCGTTGATGCTCGCGAACGTGTTGTTGGGCAAGCTCCACGTCACCACGCGGTCAGTCACGACGACGCCTCTCGTGTCCTTGACGGTCGCGCTCAGCTGCACCTTCGCGCCCTCGACGACGCTCGCAGCTGCCACTGAGACGCTTGCCACCGGCGCGTTAGCCACCGTCACCGCCGAGGAGCCACTCACACCGTCGACCGTGGCGGTGATCCTGGCCGACCCGCGGCCGACGGCACTCACCTCGCCCCCGAACGCAGTGGCAACCTGCGTGTTGTCGCTCGACCAGATCGCCGTTCTTTCGGTCAGCACGGTGCCGCTGGCATCCACTGCGGTCGCGGAAAGGTGCTGCTTGTCTCCGTTGACCATCGAGATAGAGCTGGGCGTGACGGTCACCTTGTTCACCGCCCCCGGCGAGATGTTGAACTGCGAGGTTCCACTCTTCCCTTCGGCCGTCGCCGTGATCGTCGCCGTACCCTTGGCCTTCGCCGTGACGAGTCCGTTCCTGTCCACCGTAGCGACGCTCTCATTGCTCGACGTCCACGTCATGTCCCGGCCCGAAAGCTCGTTCTGGCCGGCGTCGTACGCCTTCGCGACGAGCTGCGTGGTGCCCCCGATGCCGGCGTTCACGGAGCTCGGCAACACCACCACGCTCGCGACCGGAGTCCTCTGCACAGTGACCGTCGCGATTCCCGATTTGCCGCGCGCGCTGGCGGCAACCTGGGTGGTGCCGAGTCCGACCGCAGTGACCACGCCGGAGGTGGAGACGGTCGCAATGGCGGCGTTCTCCACCGTCCACGTTACCGTGGCATCCGGAACCAACTCGCCCGCCGCGTTCCTCACGAGCGCCTGGAGCGGCAGCTGTGCGTTGAGCACCATCGTCGGCGCCGACGGGTTCACGATGATGTCCGCGACCTCAGGGGTCGCGTCCGGTTGCGTGCTACCACATGACCAGCTCGCGAGGATCGTGATTGCCGCAAGAGTACGCCGAATTCCCAACATCGATCTAGTCCTCACCGACTGTCGCCTTCATCTCAACCACCGAGGTCACCACCCACCTTGGTCATGGCGAGACGGTGAGGGTGGCCGAGCCGCTCTTCCCCGAGATCGTTGCGCTGATGGTGGCGGGTTGACTCGCCGAGTTGTTCTTCCCCTTCACCGTCGCCGTCGCCGCAGAGTTCTCTCCCGTCGACGTCACGCTTGTCGATGGCGTGACCGTCGCGGCACCGGAGGCAAACCACGAAACGGTACGTCCCTGAAGCGGTCGCTGGTTCGCGTCGTAGACCACAGCGGTCGCCGTGGTCGTCGCGTTCGGCTTGATCGTGGTGGACCCGAGTGAGACGACCACGCTGTTCACCTGGCCCTGCGACACGGTGATCGAAATCGGTGCGGCAACGCCCTCGCTCGTCGCCGTGATCGTCGCTTTGTCGGCGATGCCTCCGGTGATCTGCACGCTGGAGCCAGACGTCGCCGACAAGCTCACGATGCTCGCGTCGCTCGTCTGCCAGGTGATCGCGCGTCCAGTGACCACGGTTCCGTTTGCGTCCTTGGTCGTCGCCGCGAGAGTCGTGGCCGCATTCTGCGCGATCGTCGTGGCGCCCGCCGTGATCGAGATCGTAGCGACCGGCACCAGCGAGACGGTGAGCTGACACGCGTCGCTCTTCCCCTCGCTCGTCGCCGTGATCGTCGCCGTGCCCCCCGCCTTGGCCGTCACGAGTCCGTTTGCGTCCACGGTTGCGACCGCGGCGTTACTGGTTGTCCAGATGATGCCGCGATCGGTGAGCACGTTCAGGCCCGCGTCGTACGCGGTCGCGGTGAGCTGGGTCTTGCTTCCGATCACGGCGTTCGCGGTGTTCGGGCGCACGACGATACTCGCGACCGGCGTCCGCGTCACAGTGACGGTCGCGATCCCAGACTTGCCGCGCGCGTTGGCGGCGACCTGGGTCGTGCCGAGAGCAACCCCGGTGACCACGCCGGCGGGCGAGACACTCGCGATGGCGGCGTTCTCCACCGTCCACGTAACCGTGGCATCCGGGATCAGCTCGCCCGCCGCGTTCCGCACCAGCGCCTGAAGTGGCAGCTGCGCGTTGAGCGCGAGTGTCGGCGCCGACGGGTTCACGACGATGTCCGCGACCTCAGGGGTCGCGTCTGGTTGCGTGCTACCGCATGACCAGCTCGCGAGGGTCGTCAGTACCGCGAGGCTGCGCCGAAATCCCAGCATTGTTCCACTCCTGACCGACTGTCGCCTGCACCTCAACCACCGGGGCGTTCGACGTACACCGGTCGCGTGCGATGCGTTCGCGTGCCGTCTCCGAGCTGCCCGTCGCTGTTGTAGCCCCAGCAGAATGCCTCTCCGGACACCGTCGTCCCACATGTGTGCGAGCCGAAAGCTCTGACGCTCGTGAACGTGTGTCCGCCAGCAACCCTCACAGGCTGTCCGCTGTCGGACGTGCCGCCATTGCCAAGCTGCCCGTACGTGTTCCGTCCCCAACACCACGCCTCGCCGTCGCTGGCGACGGCGCACGTGTGCACCGCGCCCGCGGCGATCGAGACGAACTGCTCGTCGGTCCGCACCCGCACCGGAGTCGACCGGGGCGACGTGCTGCCATCGCCCAGCTCCCCACTGGCGTTCCGCCCCCAGCAGTAGGCTTCTCCGCTCGGGGTGATGCCACACGCGTGCGCGCTCCCTGCGGTGATCGCCTGGAACCCTATCGCTCCCTGCACCGGCGAGGGCTGTCGTCGGTTCGCCGTCGTTCCGTCACCCAGCTGTCCCGCCGAGTTGTCACCCCAGCACCACGCCTTTCCGCCGTCGGCGAGACCACAGGTGAAGTTCCACCCCACGTCGAGGCTCACGAACCGCTGCGCTCCCAGAACGGCGACCGGCGACGAGCGGTCGGTCGCCCCGCCGTCGCCCAGCTGTCCGTGCGCGTCGGATCCCCAACACAGGGCAGATCCGTCGTTGGTCAGCCCGCAGGTGTGCGCTGCTCCGGCCGCTATAGCGCGAAATGCGTACCCGACCGCGGAACGCACCGGAGTGCCGCGCGACGTCTGGGTGCGGTCGCCGAGCTGGCCATGATCGTTCTCGCCCCAGCACCAGAGCGCGCCACCGCGAGCGATCGCACAGCTGTGCGCCAGACCAGGCGCGATGGCCGTGAACCGCAGATCGGCGCCCACGGCGGACGGGGCGGACAGCCGGTTACCCCCAGCAACCCCGAGCTGGCCCTGGTCGTTTCCCCCCCAGCAGAATGCTCGGCCATCCGCCGCGACGAGACAGGTGTGCAGCCCGCCGGCGACGACGCTCACTCGCGAACGGCTCGGCGGTGGGCCGATCGCCGCGGCAACGGACATCGACGCGGGCACTTTCGGCGTCGGTGCTGGTGCCGGAGCGCTCACCGGGGGCGACTTGCGGCCTGCGCTGGTCGCCGGCGCCGCCGGCTGCGCCGGCGGCTTCGTCTCCAGCTCGACGCCGACCGGCGCATCCGGCGCCGTCGTGTCGCTCGGCGATTCAGCGCCGCTGTCCGGAGACGCGATCGCGGTCGCAACCGAAAGCGAGTCCGGGATCGCTCCTGCTCCCACGCCGGTGGCGACCGAGTCGAGGAACGCCACGGGGCTGGCGGCCTGGCGCGCCACGTCGCCCGATGCGGTCGCTCGCGTCTTCCGACTCGTCGCCACAGCCACCGGCGCGCCCGCTCGCCCTTCGACGACCTTCGCGACCACGCCGAGCCCCAGTACGCCGATGAGCACCGCGGCCGCGAGGGCCGTCTGGCGACGGGAGAGCGGGAAGCGCCTCGCCGGCTGTACCTCGTCCAGCTCTTCCAGCTCCTGGGCGGTGAAGTACGCGCCAACGAAACCGGGCTCGAACCCGCGGCCAGCAGCGTGAACGAGGGGAGGCGACGGCGCGAGCGGTTCCTCCGCGAGCACGGTGGGAAGCGGTGCGGGCGGGATCGGAGCCATGCCGGCTCCAGGGCTGTACGGCGTCGTTGCAGGCCGCGAGAACCGGAGCGTCTCCGAGCTCACCGGGACGTGCAACTGCGCACGCCGATTCGGGGCGGCGCCGTCGAGCGCGTCGATGAGCTCGTCCATGCTCTGCCAGCGCGCCGTTGGATCCTTCTCGATCGCGCCCGCGATCGCGTCGGCGATCTGGTCGGAGAGGTCCGGCCGCATCTCGCGCACGTCGGGAAGCTCGTGATGGCGCTGATGGTACAGCACCGCGTAGAGACTCTCTCCCTCCCAGGGGCGATGCCCCGTGAACATCTCCCACGCCACAAGCCCGAGGCTGTACACGTCCGCACGGCCGTCCAGGTTGTCCCCGTCGATCTGTTCGGGGGCCATGTAGGACGGCGTACCGATCGCGACCCCGTGCATCGTGAGCTGGGTGTCGCCGGACATCGAGCGCGCCACTCCGAAGTCGGCGAGCAGCGCCTTCCCCTCGGAGTCGATGAAGATGTTCTCGGGCTTCACGTCGCGGTGCACGATGCCCATCCGATGCGCCGCGGCGAGCGCGCCAGCGACTTGCCGCAGGACGCTCACGACGAAGTCCGCCGAGAGCGGGCGCTCCTCCTGGATCACCTGCTTCAGCGTGCGCCCGTCGATGTGCGCCATCACCAGCGCGATCCCACCGGCACCCAGATCCATCACCCGGTGCACGCCGACGACGTTGGGATGATTGAGCTGCGTCACGAAACGCGCTTCGCGGGCGAACCGCGCGACCGCCTCTTCGTCCTCGACGTACTTGGGACGAATCAGCTTGATCGCGACCTCTTCACCGGTGGCGCGGTCGCGCGCCAGGTAGACGATGGCAGTCCCACCGCGCCCGATCTCCCCGAGGATCCAGTACTCGGGTTCGAGCGCGGTGAGCGCTGTCGGAGTTCGTTCGCTGCTCATCGCCGGATATCGGACGGGAATAAGGGCTGCATCCGCCTCCGGCCACGGGTCACTGCGCGTGGAATCGCAGCACGACCTCGCCCAGCTCGATGCGGTCGCCGTCGACGAGCTGACGCTCGCCGTCGAGGTTCGTCAGCTCCTGGTCGTTCACTACTACCGGGTTGGTCTGGGAAAGATTCGCCACCATCCACTTTCCGCCAGAGTAGGCGAGTCGAGCATGCTGGCGGCTCACCGTGCTCGAGTTGAGAGCGACGTGCTGCGGCGACCGGCCGGGATTCCGGCCGAGAATCAGATGAGGCTGCTGGCCCGCCACGCGAACGAAGCGAATCTCCTGATGCCGCGTGTCACCCGAGAGCACCTCGAGGTGGCCAGGCAGGAGCTGCACGACCTCGTCGGCCGGCCGGACGAACCGCACCGTCTCGCTCGTCGCGGGGACCTGGTCGCCATCCATCGACATCGGGATTTGGACCGGCCGCTCGCCAACGGGTCGATAGTTCGGCGAAACCGCTGGTGGGGCGAAGCTCGACTCGGCCCTCGGCTCGACGGGCGGCGCCGGCGGCGCCGACATCACCTGCGGCGGCGACAGCGTTGACTCCCACGCGATCCCCTTGTTCATCGGAAAGACGAGCGGGATCGGCGTATAGGCCGTGCGCCGGCCGGCCCGCCACCTCATGATGAAGACGGCGGCCAAGGCGGCCACGGCAAGCACCAGGATGGCGAAAAGGATCACGACGGGATTGGGATGAGAGTTGCTTCTTTCACAACACTGGCGGCCTCCACCAGAAAGGCAAGAGGTGTTCCCCCGATCGAATCCGGATACCCCCCAGTCCCCGCCCGAGTGCGTCCTCCAGCGTGCGGGATCGCGCAGCCGAGCTCGCCTCGTATTTGGCTGAGCGACGCGCGTTTCGCCAGTGCGAAGGCTTGCGAAAAGCCGGCCGCAGTCGCCCGACGAGGGCGACTGAGGGTCGCTACTTCGCCTCGAAGAGCTGCAGGCTCACCGGCTCCGGCCGATCGATCCATCTCGTGATCACGACTCGCACCCGGCGCACCGGGGGTCCGTTCGCCAGCCGGTCGAGCTTCGCGTGACCGATCGTGCTCCCCACGGCCAACTCCTGCCACTGACCGCCCCCAGAGCCCTCGATTCGATAGGATGCGACGCGCTGACCGCGCGTGATGTCCTCGCCGAGTCTCGCGATCGCGGGGCGTGCGGGACGTTCGAGCTCCCATTCGATCCGGGCGCCGCCCTGGCCGGAGGATCGGAACGCCACCCGCCGCATCCGGATGGGTGCACCGAACAGCTCATCGCGGCGGGCCCGGAAGCCGGAGAGCCGCGATGCATCCACGGAGTGGATGAGCCCATCGCGCGTCGGCGGCACGTTGAGGAGCAGCTTGGAATTCCGTCCCACCGACGTGAAGTACAGCTCGACCAGATTGTCGATCGTGCGAACCTTGTCGTCCTGCGCGGGATGGTAGAACCAGCCGGGGCGAATCGACACGTCGACCTCGGCCGGCCGCCACACGGTTCCTGCCTCGTGGCCGTGCTGGAGCGCCGCCTCGATGCCGCTCCCGCTCTGACCGGGATACGAGACGATGTTGGGATCCACAGCCGACCAGTTCGGGTCGCCGGCGACACCACGCTCGTTTCCGCACCACCGGACATCCGGACCCGCGTCGGAGAAGATCACCGCTTCGGGCTGCAACCGCCGAACGATCCCGAACACGCGAGGCCAGTCGTAGACCTGGCGACGACCGTTCGGACCCTCGCCGTTGGCCCCATCGAACCACACCTCGGCGATCCGGCCGTACCGAGTGAGCAGCTCGGTCAGTTGCGCGGCGTAGACGTCGTTGTACGCCGGCGAATCGCCGTACGTGGGATGGTTTCGATCCCATGGCGAGAGATAGAGGCCGGCGCGGAGCCCTTCGGCCGAGCAGGCGTCGACGAACTCTCGAACGACGTCGCCGCCACCACCACGCCATGGACTGCCGGCCACCGAGTGCCGCGTCGTCGCCGTTGGCCAGAGGCAGAAGCCATCGTGGTGCTTGGCGGTGAGGATCATGGCGCGGAATCCCGCTTCCTTCGCGGTTCGCGCCCACTGCCGCGCATCCAGTCGCGCGGGATCGAAGATCGCCGGCGCCTCCTTCCCCTCTCCCCACTCGCGGTCGGTGAACGTGTTCACCCCGAAGTGCAGGAACATCGCGAGCTCGTCGCGCTGCCAGGCGAGCTGCGCGGCTGAGGGCCTCGGAAGCGCGAGCGCCGCGGATAGTGGCCACGGCGCGAGCGGCCAGCGGGCGGCCATCGTCAACGCGCCGGCACGTACGAACGAACGTCGGTTCATGGCCGTAGGATATGCACGGGGCGGGACGGCGCCCGCAACGGTCTCCGAACAATTTGTTGCGCGTCGGCACGCGAAATGTATACTAAGTTGCACACAGTTCGGCGGCGCGGAACGACATCCGCGCTGCATGGTATCATGACCCCTCGGCACCGCAGAGGCGGCACCTCCATGGAACGCCCGATCCTGTACTTGCTCGTCGCGACCGCACTGCTCGCCGGTGCGGGCCGCTCGTCGCCGGCACAGTCCGCCGGCGACGGCTATCTGTTTCATCGTCCCAACGTCACGGTGAGCGTGCGCGGAGGCTACTCCCGCGCGGATGCCCGCAGCGACGTGTTCGACGAGGTCACCAGCAATCTCACGCTCGATCATGGTGACTTCAGCGGCCTGACGTTCGGCGGGGACGTCGCGCTCCACCTGACGCCGCGATTCGACCTGCTCTTCGCGGGCAGCTTCTCGCGCGCGACGCACAAGTCGGAGTTCCGCGATTTCGTCGACAACAACGATCAGCCGATCGAACAGACGACGACGTTCGAGCGCATGCCGCTGACGGCGAATCTGCGCATCAACTTCGGGTCGTCGGGCCGATCCATCGGGAACTTCGCCTGGATCCCGAACCGGGTGGTCCCCTACGTGGGTGCCGGTGTGGGTGCGATGCGCTATCGGTTCAAGCAGGAAGGCGACTTCGTGAACTTCGCGAACAACGCAGTGTTCTCGTCCGTGCTCGACAGCGGGATCAACCAGAAGTGGACCGTGGTCGGACAGGGGATCGCGGGCGTGGACTACTACTTCTCGCCGGAGTTCGGACTCTCGCTCGACGCCCGGTATCTTCACGCGCGAGGCGATCTCGGGCCGTCGTGGAAGGGCTATGATCGGATCGATCTCTCGGGCGTGACCGCCACGGTCGGGCTCTCGTTTCGGCACTAGATTTCATTCATGAGGAATCCAACGATGATCGTTCCGCTGAAGCGCTGCGTCACGGCACTCGGTCTCGTCGCCATCGCGACGACATCGGTCTCCGCGCAGGAAGCTCGCGTCGGTCCAAAGTGGCTCGGGTGGGTCGGCTGCTGGACGTCGTCGGTGCCGGGCGCGTCGGCATTCGCGTCGCCGACGGAGAACGGCACGTTCGTGTGCATCACACCGTCGCCGCGGGCGGGCGACGCGGTCGACGTCACGACGGTCGGCGACGGGAAGATCGTATCGACGCAGCGCATCGATGCGAGTGGCACCGAGCGACCGCTCGAGGCCAAGGGGTGCACGGGGGTTCAGCGCGCGTCGTGGTCGGCGGACGAGCGACGCATCTACCTGCGGTCGGCGTCGACGTGCGACGGCCTCAAGTCGACGACGTCGGGAATCCTGTCGATGACGTCGGCCGGGGAGTGGCTCGACGTGCGCGGCATGTCCAGCTACGGCTCCGAGAACGTGCGCGTCGCGCGGTATCGCGACGCGGGGATCCCGGCATCGGTACCGGCCGAGATCGCGAACACACTGCGCGAGCGCAGCGCCGGCACGGAAACGGCTCGCATGCGCGCCGGCGCGCCGATCGGCGTGAATGCCGTCATCGAGGCGTCGCGCGCCGCGGACAGCACGGTCGTGGCCGCGTGGCTGCTCGAGCGCGAGCAGCGATTCGGTCTCGACGCGAAGACGCTCGTCCAGCTCGCGGATGCGGGCGTGCCGGGCGCGGTGACCGACGCACTGGTGGCCGTCTCCAATCCCTCCGTCTTCCGCGTCGCTCGCGCGTCGCAGCCGATCGACTCGCTGCCGCTGGAGCGCGTGTCGAGCGGACGCCGGGTGACGGCGACGGCGATGCCATACGATCCGTGGCTCTGGGGCAGCTACGGCCTCGGTTCGTACCGGTACGGCTACCCGTACGGATACGGCTACAACAGCGGGTACTACGGCGGGTACGGGTACGGCTACAACAACGGGTATTACGGCGGCTATGCGCCACCGATCATCATCGTCAACGGTCGCGAGCCGGCGGGTGCGGGCGCTGGACAGATGGTCAAGGGACGCGGCTACACCCAGCCGGGAGTCGGGACGCCGACCGGCGCGACAGCGCACGAGCGCCCGAGCCGAAGCTCCGAGCCGCCGCCGAGCCCCTCGACGTCGAGCACGTCGTCGCCAGCCGGTTCTTCATCGAGTGGGTCGTCGGGCAGCTCGTCCGAAGGTCGAACGGCGAAGCCGCGGCCGTGATGGGTTGACCGGTCCCGCGCCACTGGGAACGTGAGAGGGGCGCCGGCTGTGCCGGCGCCCCTCTGCACATCACCGATCGATGCTCGGCCATCGCGCGCTGGTCGTCGACGATGCAGCTTCCGGTCGACCGCCGATCGCATCGCCTCACACCACTCGTCGTGCACGCTACTTCGCTCCAGGTCGAACCGCATCCGCTGCTGAAGGTCGCGGCGTTCATCACCGAGTTCCCCGCGCCGCTCGGGGAGACGACGACGCCAGCCGGCGCGCTGGAGGCCCTGCGCCTCGATGGCCCTGCTCCGCTAAAGCGCGACGAGAGCGTGCGTGGCGCCGTGCGCGACCTGCTACGACACTCTGGCTACAAGCCGACGGGGCGCGGCAAGCCGGCGTCCGAGTACCTCGTCCGCGCGGCGTCGGAAGGCGCACTCGGCTCCATCAATGCCGCGGTAGACGTCTGCAACGCGGTCTCGCTGCACAGCGGGCTTCCGATCAGCGTGGTCGATCTCGACCTCGCGCGAGGGCCATTCCACATCGGCACCGCGCCAGCGGGCACGTCCTACGTCTTCAACGCGTCGGGACAGGAGATCGATCTCGGCGGACTTCTGTGCCTGTACGACGCCAATGGACCGTGCGCCAACGCGGTGCGCGACGCACAGGGCACGAAGACGCGGGACGAGACGAAGGCAACGCTCAGCGTGGTCTGGGGATGCGTGGGCTTCGAGACGCGCCTGCACGACGCCGAGCGATGGTATCGTGGACTTCTCGAGAGCACCGGAGCGACGACACGTGCCGTGGCCACGCCGAAGGGCGAGGCGCTCCTCTGATGGCGAAGACACTCGACGTCGTGCAGGGAACGCTGGACCTCCTCATCCTCAAGTCGCTCTCCGTGGAGTCGTTTCACGGATGGGGGATCAGCGCGCGGATTCAGGAGCTGTCGGGCGCCGTATTCCGCATCGGCCAGGGATCGCTGTACCCGGCGCTTCATCGCATGGAGCAGCGCGGTTGGGTGACCTCGTACTGGCGGACGACGACGAACAATCGCATCGCGCGGTACTATCAGCTCACCCCCGAGGGGCGAACGGCGCTCGCCGACGAGATCGCGTCGTGGCGGCGCTACGCGCGCGCGATGGACAGCGTCATCGACGGCTGAGCGCGGGTTGCGCGCTCAGCGCGCGCCGAGCTTGGCCTGGTTCGCCAGGATCTTCTTCTGGTTCTTGATGATCGCCTCCTGGTTCCGGATGATGATCACCTCGTTGGCGAGGACCAGCAGCAGTCGCTCCTGATTCCGCAGGATCTTCTTCTGGTTCGAGACGATGGCACGATGGCCAGTGAGGATCTTCTGCTGATTCTTGAGCGTAGCTTGCGCCATTGCGGTGTCTCGTCGAGGGGAGACCGTGGTCCAGCCGAAGCGGACCTGGAGGCGGCGATGATCGCTATCGCCTCGCGTCGGTGGGGATGAGGCGCATAGGATAGGGCTGCTTCATCCGGCACGCCAGCACGAAGCCCGGTCGAAAACTGTCTCGACCGGGCTTCGTCGTTACTGCTTCTGAGATCGGACGCCTCGCACTGATGCTGCAGAGCGAAGCGCGGACGGAAGCGTCGCCGTCGTCAGATCACCCGGCCACGCGAGTGGCCGTGACGGTGGAGCTCCGCGTGCACGTCGCGTAGACCGGCGCGGTGGCCGATCCTTCATGGAAGACGTTCTCGTACGAACCCGTGCCCGTCAGCTGCGCCCCATCCGTCGAGCGATTGAGCACGAAGGTGCCGGTCACGTCGACGTAGAATTGGCGGCCCTGTCGAAGTGCGGCTTCCTTGAGGGAAAGCTTGAATCCGAGCGTCACTCTCCCAGCCATATCGACGGTGCCGGTGTCCGGGGCCTGATTCGGATTCTCCAGCCAGGTCAGGGTGACCTTGCTTCCCGACTGGTCGATCCGGACGGGCTCGTACAGCTGGTACGAGTTGAAGGCGACGTCACCACCCGCAGGCGGAGTCTGGGGCGTGCAGCTGAGGGCCGCGACGTTGTCGACCCGGCTGTATCGGCTCACGAGGTCGGGGAAGCTCCCCGGACCCGTGAACTTCTCGCCATCGTCCTTTCCACCGCACGAGGCAGCGAATGCAAGGAGGAGTACGGCAGCAGCGTGGCGAGCGTCAGGCACACGAATGTGAGGCATAGGAATGCAATCCTTGGAACTACGCGAAAGAATGGATGGGCTCGTGCGCCGAACCAAGGGTCCGGCCGAGCTCGGGACAGCCGCTCAGCAGACGATGGGGCGCTAGCCCCCGTCACCGACCTCAGGGCCTCACGGTAACGACGACGCGTCGATACCGAGTGAGGGCGGGTTTCCCATCGTCAGTCGCCTCGAGGATCAGCTGGATCGTCTGGTCGGCGGTCGCGTCGCTGGGCACCACCAGGCTCGTGGCGAGCGACGTCGGGTTCGCGATCGTGATCTCGCTCGGATACGTGTCGACGTCCTTCCACCGCCACCAGCGCACAGCGACAGTGTTCCCATCGGGATCGGATGCGTCGCCCTCGAGACGAACGGTCTCACCGGAACGCGCCGAGACGTGGGCGCTCCCCCGGATCGCCACGCGGGGCTCGTGGTTGGCGGCGGCGTAGGTAGGCGTCACCGACCACGCGACGCGCGCGGCGAAATCGTTCTGCGCCGCCGGCACGAAGTTCGGCTGTGGCGACGCCGGCCGCGTAGCCGGGCCCTCGGGACCGACGCTCTCGAGGCTTCGCATGAACGCCTCGATCCCGCCCCCCGTGCCACCCTGCCCCGCGCGCGGCGCCGCGCTCTGTGTCGCCGGGTTCAGGGCGACGCGGCCTCCCCAGCCGCCGGGAGTCTCGTCGCGATACGCGCCGAGCCCGTTCCCAATCAGGTTGAAGAAGGTGAACGTGTCCCCCTCGCCAAGGAACTCGCCCTTCGGACGCGGCGGCAGCCAGACCACGTAGCCCTTGGCGCGCAGATCGGCGGTACTCTTCCCCGAGAACCCGAAGTAGTCGTACTTGTCGCCCTTCACCATCTGCTTGCCGTCGCCCCAGACGCGGTAGTGGGCACCCAACGGTCCGCGGCTCGAGATGTTGGCGCGCGTCCAGTCCACGCTGAAGTACGGCGCGTTCTCGGCGGAGGCGAACACGAACGCACCGTAGCCGACGCCGACCCCGCCCTGCCCCGCGCGCAGCGAGCGGATGTCGGGCCAGTTCGGCTGGATGTACTTCGCGTAGGTGTCGTCCTGATCGCCGGAGAGCGAGAGAATCGCCTTGCGCGAGACCTTCTCTCGCACCGCGCTCCACTGCGGCGTGTTCTCGTAGCGCTCCTGGATCGACTTGAGCGCCCGAGAGATCGTGCTCGCGCCGCCCCACGCGAGCAGGTAGATCGGCTCCGTGCTGTCGTCGAGCAGCAGATCGCGGATGAGATTGGAGCCCGGCGTCTCCTTCGAGATGTCCCCGTCGAACTCCACGTTGCCCCAACGGATCTTCGAGCGCAGCGATGCCGGCGTGGGATAGTTCGCGTCGTGGACGCGCAGGTTCGGGTAGATCTTCTCGTAGACGTCGACCGCGTCGTCGATGAAGCGCTCACCGGGCGCCCAGCGCCACGACTCGCACGGGCAGAGCTTCTGCCCGAACCGGAAGTACTCCCGGTTCGGCACCGCGAACTTCTTTCCAGTGCCGTCGCCCTTCCAGTGGAACTGGCTGCTGGCGTAGATGAGGCCCTCGGTGCGGAAGTCGGTGCTGTAGAGGAGATACCGGAGCAGCGAGTTGGAGTCGTCGAGCTCGGGATCCGTCGTGACGACGACGCGGGGCTTGTCCGCGTACGCGGTCGCCGCGTCGGCCCGAGGTCGGGGCGAGACGGTCACACAGCCTGCGAGCGCTGCCGCGAGCAGCGCAGGCGCGATCTGGCGAAGGTGCGTCATCATCCGCGTGGTACGGGCCCAAGGAAAAGCCCCGCAACGCAGGCGCGATGCGGGGCTTCGGAGTTGCCCCTCCTGGGATCGAACCAGGACTCTCCTGATCCAGAGTCAGGCGTGTTGCCAGTTACACCAAGGGGCAGTAAATCCGCCGTCTGGCTGACCATTCGGGGAATCCGTTTAAAATACCCGTGGTAGGATGCCGCTTCAACCCCTGCCTTCCCCACGGAGCACCCGCTGTCCCTCACACGCACCTGCGGTAGGACCGAGCGAGCTCGGCGCGCTGCGCCGCTCGCGCTCACGTTGCTCGTCGCACTTGCCGGATGTCGTGACGCGCTCACCGGGTTCGCCTCGGGTCCGGGTGCGGTCGCGAATGTCGAGCAGCTGTTCGGGGCGCTCGGCGCCCGGCACGCGGATGTCGCGCGCAATGACAAGTACGAGTACGCGCGGCTGCAGATCGCGAAGGGTGCGCTGGTGCCCTCCAGAGTGTTCGCAGATAGCGGAGTGTGGACGCGCCATTCGGTCGACGTGCGGCTGCTCGAGACGCAGGGAACGTTCGTGGACGGGAAGTACTCGCTCGTCTCACACGTCGACGTTCCGGCGCCGCGAGAACCGGCGGACGGGCGGCATGCCATCACGTTGAGCCGACTCTCGGACAACGAATACCGCTGGGACACCGCCGTCGACTTCGCGATCGGGAGCATCCGGCCGGCCGACGTGGCATCGGTACTGGCACGACTCGTCGCGTCGGCCGAGGGGAAGACCGAGCGCGAGGCACGCACCGACCTGGCGGCGGCGGCACCGCGCACGTCCGGCGCGCTCGGCCAGCTCTTCTCGCTGGATTCACTGCGGCCAACGCGCCTCGGCGACGGCAGCACCGCCGTGACGCTCGTCGTCGGACTTCACTCGGATCGTCTGCGCCGACGGTTTCCGGCGTTTGGCGACTACGTTCGGCGCTACGTGGATCCCGTGCGCTACCGAGTCGTCGTCACCGACCAGGGGGGCACACCGTTCTTCGAGGCGGTGGGCGCCGACCGGCAGGTGACGATCCGACTGCGCACGTGCGACGGCGAGTTGGTGCCGCTATCGGGTCGCGCGCGACCGATGCCGGATTCGCTGGCGATGCTCGTGGACTTCAAGGCGCGCATAAAGCATCTGGGGGTCGGATTCCACGGGCTGCGGATGGAGCTCGTGCACGTGCGACATGGCGCATCCGAGAACTCGTGGGTGGTGACGGCGCGCCGCGAGCCGGAGTGGGAGTTTCCGCTCGCGACGGCGCGCCTGATCCGCGCGCCACTCCGTCGCCCGTTCGCCGGCGAGGGCTCGTTGTTCCGGATCGGTGTGCGTGGAGACGGGACCGGACCGACGGTGATCGTGCGCCAGATCCGGCTGTTCGTGCAGGAGAGCGCGATCCTGCGATTTCTCAACTCCCTGTCGGGAGCGGCGTTCAGCGAGTTCGAGGACCGGGCGGACCAGGAGGAGAACGCGTGGCTCAGGGAGGTGTTCTCGGGGCTCAGAGCAGATGCGCGGGCGGTGATCGGGGGGTGAACTGCCACTGCCACGGTACCCGGTACTCTAGTCCCCCGTACGGTAGTGGCCTTGCAACAACGAAGAACGCCGCGATCTCCAGGATCGCGGCGTCAATCTCGCGCACGAGGGCGAGAACAGTCGGGGGTTGCCACACACGCCGTCATTGGAACTCTCCGTCCTACCGAACGGCGGCGGGCAATCTATCGAACTGTTGGCGGATCAAAGCGCAATCACCGCGCCAACGAATTCACGTCACAAATGGAGCTGAGGGGGCTCGAACCCCTGACCTCTGCAATGCGAATGCAGCGCTCTCCCAGCTGAGCTACAGCCCCGCGTTGGCGAGGGCTCGAGGAGAGCGGATATCCGTCTCGTCCACAAGCCAGACGGAAACGGCCCCGCAATCGAGCGGAGCCGCCGTCACATCAACAAATCTAGCCGGGCGGCCCGCGCTGTCAAGCAGACGAGCGGGCGACGCGCAGGTAACGAGCGCCCGCTCGCGCTCGGCGTCCGACTTGCCCGGGGCGCCCTTCGGGTTAATCATGTCTGACCCCACCCTGCCATGATACTTCCCGCTCCTCCCGATGTCCTCGCGGCTGCGCGCCGGTTGCGAGGCGTGATCCAGCGCACTCCGTGCAGCTACTCCGCGCCGCTTTCGGCGCGAAGCGGCGCAGAGGCGTATCTCAAGTGGGAGAGCCAGCAGAACACTGGCTCGTTCAAGCTGCGGGGCGCATTCAACGCGCTGCTCACGATGCCGACCGAGGATCGGCGTCGAGGGGTAGTGGTGGCCTCGGCGGGCAATCACGGACTTGGAATCGCCTACGCCGCGCGCACGCTCGGCATGCGCGCGCGCGTGTACGTGCCGACGACGGCGCCGTCGGTGAAGCGTGACGGCATCACGGCGATGGGCGCCGAGGTGGACGCGTCGCAGCCCGATTACGATGCGGCACACGCAGCGGCGCTGGCCTGTGCGGAGCGGGACGGAATGGTGTACGTGAGCCCGTGCACCGGTCCTCCGCTGCTCGCGGGTCAGGGGACCGTGGGGCTCGAGATCCTCGAAGACCTGCCGAGCGTGCGCACCCTTGTCGTTCCGGTCGGCGGGGGCGGACTCGCGGGAGGGATCGCGGTGCTCGTGCGAGCCGTCGCACCGCACGTCCGCATCGTCGGCGTGCAGAGCGAGGTGACGAACGCGATGGCCGCGTCGCTCACGACGGGACGCCGGACGACGATTCCGGTCGTGCCGACGCTGGCCGACGGTCTTGCCGGACAGGTCGACGATGAAGGAATGTTGATCGGCCGGTTCGCGCTCGACGAGATCGTCGTCGTCACGGAGCGCGAGATCGCCGAGAGCATGCGCTGGCTCGCGCGCATGCACGGCGCGCGCGTGGAGGGCTCCGGCGCGGTGGGCGTCGCTGCACTGTTGTCGCGCGGCGGATGGGACGGCCCCGTGACGGCGATCGTGAGTGGAGGCAACGTCGACCAGAGCGTGTGGAACGACATCGCGGGCGATAAGGCGGCCGTCGCATAGCCCTCAGCCGCCACACGACCGAACGGCACGCCGGAACTCTCCGGCGTGCCGTTTCAGCATTCTCCAGCAGACGATCCTACGGACGCTCGACGTTGCGGTCCTCGGAGGTCGCGGGGCGACGTTCGCCACCGAGCGAGTTACTGCTCTGACGCGCGGTGCCCTGCGCACCCGCGTTCATGCCGGCGCCGCTGCTGGAGGAGAGACCCACCTCGCGATCGCTCTGAAAGCGCTGCGCGCTGGTAGTGGACGCTCCGCCCTGCTCCGAACCTCCGCCGTTGCCCTGGAGTCGTGCGGCGCGGTTGGCGCCGCGCGCTTCACCGCCGCGACGGCCGATGGCGGCCATGTGCTCGCGGTTGCGACTCACGGTGACGCCGCCCTTCCGTCCAGCGGCGCGCGCCTCGCTGGAGTCGAACTCGTGGGCCGTACCCTTCTGATGCGCCGCGCGGCCACCCTTGCTCGCGATCTCACGCTGCTTCGTGCGATCCATCGAGGCGAAGCCACGATTGCTCCGACGCTGAGAGGCGCCGCTCTCGGCCCCTCCATCGCTGCGTCCAGCGCTCTCGCCACCACTCGAGCGCGCCGTGCGCCCACTTTCGTTGGAGATCTCGCGCTGCCGCTCCCGATCCGCGCCGAAGCCGCGCTCCTCGTTATTCGGTCTGATCGCCATTCCCGCTCCTCCTTATATGGTGGGCCGCTCTGGCCGGTGCCGCGCTCCCCCAACCTACGGGTACTGCGCTCTCTCCGCTGTGGCCCGCAAGGGGCCGATCCCATGCGAGTTGATGTGCAAACTGCGGACCCAAGTGTTTGCCCGCTCAAGACTTTCGTGAGCATTCATCGTGATTGCGATCCAATTCGCCGCATCACATGGTGTCGTCGTGTGCGGGCAAGTGGCGGGCCGCTCCGGACTATATTCCCGCCATGTCGCTCGCCGTTCGTCTGCTCGGCACGTCCGCGTCACGTCCGACCGTTGAACGCAACGTCGCATCTGTCGCGCTCGTGCGCGAGGGGGAGACGCTGCTGTTCGACTGCGGAGAGGGCACGCAGCGGCAGATGATGCGCTATGGAGTGTCGTTCGCGTTCGGGGACCTGTTCTTCACGCACTTCCACGCCGACCACGTGATCGGCGTGATCGGTCTGATGCGAACGATGGCACTGCAAGGGCGCACGGAGCCGCTCCGACTCTGGGGCCCGCGCGGTGCGACGCGCATGTTGAAGCGCGCAGAGGACTTCGGCATGGACCGCCTCACATTTTCACTCGAGGTGACAGAGCTCGAACCCGAGCAGCGCGTGGAGCGCGCCGAGTACGCGATCGTTCCGTTTGCGGTGGACCATCGAGGCGCGCGCGCCGTGGGATACCTGCTGGAAGAGAAGGACCGGAAGGGCCGCTTCAATCCCGACCTGGCACGCGAGCTCGGAATACCCGAAGGGCCGCTCTGGGGGCAGATCCATCGGGGCCTCCCGGTGACGCTCGACGACGGACGCGTGATCGATCCGTCGCTGCTGGTCGGTGCGCCACGCCCCGGCCGGCGCGTCGCGATCACGGGGGACACGCGCCCATGCGGCACGACGATCGACGCATCGCGCGGGGCCGACCTGCTGGTGCACGAGGCGACGTTCGGCAACGAGGAGGCCGAGCGCGCCGTGGAGACGGGCCATTCGACCGCGCGCGAGGCCGGCCTCGTGGCGCAGGATGCCGGCGTCGACGCGCTGTTGCTGACGCACTTCTCGGCGAGATACTCGCGCGACGCGACGGAGCTTGGGAAGGAGGCGCGCGAGTGCTTCGAGGGAATGGTATACGTCGGGAGGGACGGGATGGAGGTGGAGGTGCCGTACCGGGTCTGAAAACACACTGAAGTACTGCAGTACTTCAGTACAACCGACGTACCCGGACTGGCATACCAGCCCCACGAATGAGTGCTCTCACCCCGCTACCGGCTCCGGGCCCTTCAGCGGATCCTTCCGGCTCACCGGCATCGACCGCTGGAACAGCCGCATGATGGTTCCGGCGTCGAGCCCTTCGAGGATCTTCTTCGGGTCGAGGCGTGCGGTGACACTGCGCGACTCGGGACCGCGACTGATGATCCAGTTGTAGCGATCGAGGCGTGAGGTCTGTCCGTCGGGATGCCGGAAGAGGATCATCGCGTTGCTCGAGCCAGGCGCCTGCACGATGACGTTCCAGGTGACGCCGTCGGGCGCCGTGTACGTTTTCGTCGATTTCATTGCGGTGGGTGTCGCTCAGCCGACGAGCGTGGGAGAGAGCGGCTGACGGCCGGCGAATCCGGCGTCCTCGTCGTGCCAGAACTGCACGGAGGGCTCGCCGAGGCGCCAGCAAAGCAGCACGCGCCGGCCATCCAGCTCACTCGGGAAGTCCACGAGACCGATGCGGCGATCTTTGAGCTGTATGCCGAGAGACTCGAGCTCGAACTGGAACGCGTCGATGTCGCGTGCGATCTCCTGTGCGCGGCGCTCGAGAGCGACGATGCGTGGATCGGGGAGATCGGAGCGCGCTTCGACGACGAGCACATCGAGCTCGGCGATCGTTTCCTGCCACCGCTGATGTTCGCGCACGACGTCTTCGACGATGCGGCGAACGAGCGGAAGCGTGCGATTGGCGTGATCGACGGTGAAGAGCTTCATGATCCGAAATCTAACCGCATCCGGAGTGCCGCGGAGTGACTCACCCACGCTCGGCGAGCAACGCCTCGCGCCGCCGCGCCGCCTGGGCGTGCAGCGCGCGGTCCTCGTCGGAGTCCAGCCTGAGCGGCGGAACGGCGGCGGGCTTTCCGGCCTGGTCGAGGTGAACGAAGGTGAGCCAGCACTCGTTCGTGTGCCGGCGCTCTCCAGTGGCGATGTTCTCGGCGTAGACGTTGGCCAGCACGGACATCGAGGTATGTCCAACGTGGACGACTCGGGAGCGTACTTCGACGAGCTCGCCCACGTGAATGGGCTCCTTGAAGAGGATCCGATCGATCGAGAGCGTGGTTGCCTGGCCGGCCGCATGGCGCATCGCGCTGAGCGCGGCGCACTTGTCCACCATGCTCATGATCACGCCGCCGAACACGGACGGATTGCGCAACCCGTTGGCCTGATGGGGCATCATGAGGTCGGCCATGACCGCCTCGGACGCCATCGGCGGCTTGGGGACGGTACGATCGATCGGCGGTGGGTTCATGCCCGATGATGGTGGGAAGACGAGCTCGCGCGACGCACTGGCAGTGGATGGCGCGCGAACCGACGTGCCGGCCGCGCGTCCGAGGGACGGAAAGAGGCGGTACGGACCTCGTCGTCGTAGAGCGCCGACTCATCGAAGGCGCGAGCGAGCGCGCGGCGCGCCACGCTGTCGACGGGCGGCCGGTCGAGCCAGTAGATGCGCGTGGCGGGCACCGGCACGGTCCCGACGGGCCACTCACGCGACGTACTGTCGCGCAGCAGCAGGCGCGCCGCATTGGAGCTGGAGTCCTGGCGCGCCACGACCTCGTAGCGTCCATGACGCCAGACCTGGCGCGAGCCATCCGCCGAGGACACCGGAAGCGTTGGTGCGGCGTCGATCCACCACGCGGGCTCGCCGATGTCGATCGGCGGCAGCTCGAGAAGGTGACCCTCGTCACCTTCACCGCGCCCGCTGAGGGCATACGCCACCGCCGGCTGACCGTCGACGACGGTGAGCGCGAAGCTTCCGGGATCGAGGTGATAGGCGCGGAGGAGCGATGCGGTGCGGGCGCGGTCGATCCGGTCGCCGCCCACGCGCACCGAGTCGATCATCGCCGCCGCGGCCACGGTGCGGCGGCGGGTGACGCGGGCGACATCGCCACCGACGATGCGCTCAAGCGCCGCCGGCCGGCCTGTGGACAGATCGATCACGCCTCGACGGCTGGTGTGCCAGGGGTCCGCGTCGTCGCGCTCGACGTCGGCGTGGAGGCTGAACGAGAGGAAGGGGCCGTGCACTTCGGCGAGGTCGATGCTCGTCGTGACGCGCCACAATGGATCGTCGCTCGCCTCATCGCTCGGCTGGAGGCGGACGTCGTCCGGGTGCAGCCGAGCGTAACGCACGGCGAGGCGCGGAACGATGGTGTCCTCGTAAACGAGCAGCGAGTCGCCCGTGACGAGGTCGCGGCGGTAGATGCGCTGTCCGACGAGCACCGCGTCTTGGTACGACCGGTCGTCGTCGCTGACGTACAGCTCGTAGAAGCGCCCATCGACGCGGGCGAGCTCGAGCGGCGCGCCGCGGAAGTGCACGGAGCCGCCTTCACTCGTGACCCAAAACGACGAGTCGCCCGCCGAGAGCACGAAGTCGGCATCTGGCGGCCGGACGGAGTCGGGTACCGAAGCGCGGCACGCCGAGGCGACGACGAGGAGCGCGTGCGTCAGCGCACGCCGAAGAGGAGGGCACAAGACCATTCGTGGGAAATATAGGGGAGTTCGACGAGGAATCCGGCGCGAAAGCTGCGAATTCACCCGTCGTCGATTAGCCTGTGCGTTCACCCTCGACACCGGATCGGCCCGTGCCCGCTCGTCGTCTCGCCATCGTGCCCGTCGCGCTGCTCACCCTGTCGCTCGTCGCATGCACGACGGCGGCCGAGAATGCCGCCAAGACGCCGAACGTCGAGGGTGGCTCGAGCGGTGGCACGAAGACGACGTCCGAATCGAGGGGAGAGTCACGGCCAGCGGCGACGCACAGCGACTCGGCGATGCATGCCATCGCGCCGACGGCCGGCCACGCCGCGCCGACGGTGGTCGCGGCGATCGACGTCGACAAGGAGTTCCCGGTCGTCCGCGCGCTTTACGTCAACCGCTTCGCGGCGCAGAGCACGAGGCGGATGCGTCAGCTGATCCAGATGGCCGACACGACCGAGATCAATGCGCTCGTGATCGACATGAAGGACGAGTTCGGGCTGAACTTCAAGACGTCGAACACCGAGTGGGCGCGCAGCGCGGGAACGGCGGGCACGGTGCGCGATCTGCGCGGGCTGCTCGACACGCTGCGCGCGCACAAGATCCTGCCGATCGCGCGGCTGGTGGTGTTCAAGGATTCGGTGACGGCGCGCGTACATCCCGAATGGACGATCCGCCGGCAGGACAACTCGATCTGGCGCGACAAGCTGGGTCTCGCGTGGGTGAACCCGTATCATCGCGAGCTCTGGAGCTACAACATCGGGCTGGGCGAGGAGCTCGCGAAGATGGGGTTCGGCGAGATCCAGTTCGACTACATCCGCTTTCCCGAGCCCTATGCCTCGCTGCCGAAGCAGGTCTTCCCCGGCAGCAATGGCGTCTCGAAGCCGGACGTGCTCGCGACGTTCCTCAAGGAAGCCAACACGCGCTACGACAAGCTCGGCGTGCGTACGACGGCCGACATCTTCGGTCTCGTGACGACGGTCGGCGGCGCCCTCGAGGTGGGCCAGTGGTGGGAGAAGATCTCGCCGCAGGTGGACGTAGTGCTGCCGATGGTGTACCCGTCGCACTACCCGCACGGGAGCCTCGGAGTCGCGTCGCCCAACGCGGAGCCGCGGAAGGTGGTCAGCCTCGCGCTCGCGCGGGCGCGACAGCGCGACCAGAAGCTGGGCATCACCGCGCCCGAACACGTGCGGCCATGGCTTCAGGCGTTCACGCTCGGCAAACCACCCTACGGACCGGCCGAGATCGAAGCGCAGAAGCAGGGAGCGTACGACGCGGGCTACGACGGCTGGGTGTTGTGGAGCCCGGGGTCGAAGTACGAGCCGTTCCTGCCCGCGTTTGAGAGCACGTTGGTGACGCGCAAGAGGTGAGTTGGTTGGTGGGATCGTGTGTTGGTGCGAGACGGCCTCGGGAAGCTCATGGCTCCCGAGGCCGTCTCGCACGAACTCACCTTCCAGCCGACCAACTCACCGAATTTCCACTCCAGCCCACTGCTCCACGAGCCTAGCCGCCTCGACGTGGTCGGCTTCTTCGCCGAAGGTGTTGTGGGCGATGCGGAAGAGATCCGCGGTGAGCTGAAGGAGTGGAGTCGGTACCTTCTGCTCGCGCGCCACGCCTGCCGCGATGCCGATGTCCTTGTCGAGCAGCGCGAGGCGGAAGGTGCGCGGGAAAGCGCGCGTGAGCACACGCTCAGGGAAAAGATTCATCGAGGCGTTCGAGCGGCCGCTCGACGCATTGATCACGTCGAGCGCGACGTCGGCGGAGACGCCGGCCTTCGCGAGCGCGACGAGCCCTTCGGCGGTGCTCCAGACGTGGATCGCGAGGAGTGCGTTGTTCACTGCCTTCAGCGCGTCGCCGGCGCCGACGTCACCGCAATGCACGATCTTCCTGCCGAACGTCTCGAGCACGGGCTTCACGCGCTCGAGCAGCGTCGGATCGCCGCCGACCATCACGGTAAGCGTCCCCTGCTCCGCGCCGATGGTTCCGCCGCTCACGGGCGCGTCGAGAAAGCCGATGCCGCGTTCCGCCAGTCGCGTCGCGATCCGGCGCGAGGTGGCCGGGTCACCCGACGTGCAGTCGACGAGCACTGCGCCGCGCGCGAGACCTGCGAGCAGCCCATCCGCGCCGTCGAGCACGGCGTCGACGTCGGCCGAAACCGGAAAGCAGGTAATGGCGACGTCGGCGCCGCGTGCGGCGTCGGCGGGAGTGGCCGCGTGGCGCGCGCCGGTCTCCGCGGCAAAGCTGCGCGCGCGCTCGGTGGTGCGGTTCCAGACGGCGAGCGAGATGTCAGGGTCGGCGGCGAGCCGGGCGGCCATCGGGCGTCCGATCGCGCCGAGGCCGAGGAAGGCGACGGTAGTCATGGGCGGAAGTTAATATTCACGGCATGCGCACGCGCCTTCGTGTCCTCGGCATGACCTGTCAGCACTGCGTGAACGCCGTGTTCACCGCGCTCACGCCGGTGGAGGGGATCATCGCCGCGGAGGTCGAGGTTGGCTCGGTGACGGTGGAGCACGACGGGCGCACGACGGTGGACGCGTTGCGTGAGGCGATCGCGGTCGCCGGCTACGAGGCGGTGCTCGCGTCGGAGAAGCGCCGACAGCTGCCCGTGATGTGACGCGAGTCCGCGGGTTGTGGCGACACGGGCCCACGTCCTACTTTGACGGGCTCGCCCTCTCCATCGCCGTCGAGGACGTCGCATGACGCCATCCCAGCGCACACCGGAGGAGCGTCGTCCGATCGGCGCTCTGCTCGCCCCAGACATCCTCGCGCTGCTCGAGGAATCTCCGTCGCAGATCGCGGCGGAGACCGAGGAGATGCATCCGGCCGATCTCGCGGACGTCGCCGAGGCGATGCCGTTCGATCGGGTGCCGGTGTTCCTCGTGGCGCTGGCGAAGGAGCGGGCGGCCGAGGTGCTCGAGTACCTCGACGAGGAGCTTCGCGCCGAGGTGCTGGAAGCGATGACGGCCCAGCAGGCGGCGGCGCTCGTCACGGAGATGAATCCGGACGAGCGCGCCGACGTGCTCGAGGAGCTCGACGAGGAGCGGGCCGAAGAGATCGTCGAGGAGATGCCGGCGGCGGCGCGGAAGGAGACCGAAGAGCTCCGCCGGTTCGACCCCGATTCCGCTGGCGGCCTGATGACCACCGAGTTCGTCTCGGTGGAGGCGAGCACCTCGGTTGAAGAAGCGCTGCGCCGCGTACGGGTGATCGCGCGGAGCGAGAAGCGCGAGGCGATGCACGCCGTGTACACCACCGACGAGACGGGGAAGCTGGCGGGGGTGCTCTCGCTGCGGGAGCTGCTCGCGGCGCCCGAGGGCGCCGCGCTGGCCGACGTCGCGTGGACGGAACCGATCACCGTCTCGTCGAGCGCCGACCGCGAGGAGGTGGCGCGCGTCATCTCCAACTACGACCTCGTCGTCGTGCCGGTGGTGAGCGAGTCGGGGCATCTGATGGGCGTGATCACGGTCGACGACGTGATCGACGCGATCCAGGAAGAGCAGACGGAGGACGTGCAGAAGTTCGGCGGTCTGCAGGCGCTGGACGAGCCGTACATGCAGATCGGCATCCTCACGATGATGAAGAAGCGCGCCGGCTGGCTGAGCATTCTGCTGGTGAGCGAGATGCTGACGACCCAGGTGATGCAGCACTTCGACAAGGAGCTGAAGGCGGTCGCGGCGCTGACGCTGTTCGTGCCGCTCGTCGTCAGCTCGGGTGGGAACTCGGGATCGCAGGCGACGTCGCTCATCACGCGGGCGATGGCGCTGCGCGAGGTGACGCTCGCGGACTGGTGGCGCGTGGCGCTCCGTGAGCTGCCGTCGGGCGTGGTGCTCGGCGTGATCCTGGGGATCATCGGGATCATGCGGATCGCGCTGTGGCAGCACATGGGCTGGTACGATTACGGATCGGCGACGCACTCGTGGGAGCAGGTGGCGCTGACCGTCGGCTGCTCGCTGATCGGCATCGTCACCTTCGGCTCGCTCGCGGGCTCGATGCTGCCCTTTCTGCTCCGCCGCGTCGGATTCGATCCGGCGAGCGCGTCGGCGCCGCTCGTGGCGACGCTCGTGGACGTGACGGGGCTGAGCATCTACTTCGGCGTCGCCTGGCTGCTGTTGCTGCGATGAGCGACGCGTCACGAGAGGTACGCGTGGCGACGTCGAGCGTCGGGCGCGCCACGGCGCTCGTCGCGTTCAGCGCGTGCTGCTTCGGAACGATCGCCATTCTCGTGACCCTGGCGACGCGCGCTGGCGCGCGACTGGAGGAGGTGCTCGCGTGGCGGTACCTGATCGCGGCTGTACTGCTCGGGTTCGTGGCCGGGGGTCCGAGCGTGATTCGTCGCACCGGCCGTCGCAGCATCGCGGTGATGGCGCTGGCGGGCGGAGGTCAGGCCGTGGTCGCGGGACTCAGCCTCAGCGCACTGCGGTTCATCCCCGCCGCGACGATGGCGTTCCTCTTCTACACCTATCCGACATGGGTGACGGTGATCTCGGCGCTGCGCGGCAAGGAGCCGCTGACGGGCCGGCGGTTGCTCGCGCTCATGCTCTCGCTGGCGGGGATCGTCGCGATGGTCGGGCTTCCGGGCACGGGAGCTTCGAGCGACGCAACGCCGGGGGTAGTTCTCGCGTTGTCGGGAGCGCTGGTGTACGCGTTGTATATACCGATGCTCGGGAAGTTCTCCGGCGAGCTCGGTTCCGCGCTCGCCTCGACGTTCACGGCGGCGGGCGCGGCGGTCATTCTCATTGCGACGGCGCTCGCGAGCGGCGGCATGTCCGTGCGGCAACCAGCGATCGTCTGGCTGGCGATCATGGTGATGGCGGTGGTGTGCACGGTCATCGCGTTCATCTGCTTCCTGCGCGGCCTGGAGACACTGGCGCCGGTCCGCACGGCGATCGTCAGCACGGTCGAGCCGTTCTGGAGCGCGCTGCTGGCGAGCCTCGTGCTGGCGCAACCGCTCACGGCGCGGACGTTGATGGGCGGCGCGCTCGTCGCGGCGGCCGTGATCATCCTCAATCTGCCGTCGCGCGACACGACGCCCGTGGCGGCGTGAACCTCGCCGCACGGCGTCGGATTCCTCGATCACACCTCACGACTCGAGCACGGGACAGGGTATGGACGCAGTACATCTGAACATCGAAGGGATGACGTGCGAGCACTGCGTGCGCGCGATCGACCAGCGACTGCGGAAGACGGCGGGCGTGCACGTGGACAAGGTCGTGGTCGGCGGGGTGGATCTGCACTACGACCGGTCGAAGATCTCACTGGAGGAGATCAGTGAGTTGATCTCCGACGAGGGATATACGGTGGAATAGGCAGGGCACTGCTTCGGGTGCACCGTTGCGTTCGCTCGTGCGGCACCGCAGCGCTGTTGCGGGGTAGGTTCCTTCGAAGAAATCACGTCTTCTGATGAGGAGCTCAACCGATGCGGCGTACATTCGTTCTCATTCCAGTGCTGGTCGGCATCGTCGCTTCGAGCGGCTGTGCATCGTTGAACAAGAAGGAGCGGGGCGCGATCATCGGCGGCGCGACCGGTGCCGCGGTCGGCGGGGTGATCGGGCGCGCGAACGGGTCGACAGCCAAGGGCGCGATCATCGGTGCGGCGGTCGGCGGCACGGCGGGCGCCGTGATCGGGCACCAGATGGATCAGCAGGCCAAGGAGATCAAGCAGAACATCCCCGGCGCCGTCGTGGAACGAGTCGGCGAGGGACTGCAGGTGACGTTCGAGTCCGGGCTGCTGTTCGACTATGACTCCGACGTGCTCCGAGAGACGGCGCGCAAGAACCTCGCGACGCTCGCGTCGAGCCTGGAGAAGTATCCGAACACGAACGTGATGATCGTCGGCCACACCGACGCGACGGGGCCGGACACGTACAACATGACGCTGTCGGAGCGCCGCGCGGCGGCGGCCTCGAGCTATCTCGCGTCACAGGGCGTCTCACGCGCGCGACTGCGGTCGACGGGTCGCGGCGAGAGCGAACCGGTCGCGCCGAACGACAGCGAAGCGGACCGGCAGAAGAACCGGCGCGTAGAGGTGGCTATTTACGCCAATGAGGCGCTCAAGGCGTCCGCGATGCGGACGCGGTGAGTTGGTTGGTTGGATCGTGGGTTCGTGGGATCGCACCAACCCACGATCCAACCAACGAACTCACCGTACCACTCATCCCACTCCAGCTCCTTCCGTCTGTCTCAGCTCCTGCGTGGCGCGGCCGCCCTTCGAGCCGCTCGGCGCGGGAGTCTCGTCGGTCATCAGGCCGACGATGCCCTGCTCGAGCCAGGCGTGCTGGCCGGCGAGCACGTGCTGCGAGACCTTGTAGATCGCGCGATCGTTGCGGCCGTAGAAGCGCGCGAAGTTGGTCTCGATGCGCAGGCGCGCTTCGCGGCAGAACAGGTCGGCGAGCTCGGTGGCATCGCGGTTCCCTTCCTGCGCGAGCATCCGCGCGCGCACGCACGCCGCCGTGATCGCGAACAGGTCGGCACCGATGTCGACGCCGCGGAAGAGCACCATCTGCCGCCGCTCGAGCTTCGGGCCGAAGCGCGCCATCGCGTGGAACAGCGTGCGGCCGAGGTGCCGCGTGTTCCGCTCGGCCCAGCGCAGGTGCTTCGCGAGCGGACCGAACTCGCCGTAGCTGCCGGGCACCGCGCCGCGGCCGAGCCAGCGCGAGAGGTACCAGCCGGGATAGAACTTCGCGACGCGGCCGAGCGCGGCAAGCTTCTCCTTTCCGGACGACTCCGTGTCGACGAGCGCGAAGGCGGTCTTGAAGTGGTGATCCACGGCTTCACGCGCGATGAACAGGCGCATGATCTCCGATGAGCCTTCGAAGATCAGGTTGATGCGGAAGTCCCGCATCGCGCGCTCGACGGCGATCCCGGCCTCACCACGGCCGCGCAGCGAGTCCGCCGTCTCGTAGCCGCGGCCGCCGCGGATCTGCAGCGTGTCGTCGACGATGCGCCAGCCGGTCTCGGTGTTCCACATCTTGGCGATCGCCGCTTCCAACCTGATGTCGTATTTCCCTCGCTCGGCGAGGGCGACGGCGAGCTCCGCGACCGCTTCCATGGCGAAGGTGTTCGCCGCCATCAGAGCGATCTTCTGCGCCACGGCCTCGTGCTTCCCGATCGGCTGGCCCCACTGCACGCGCTGGTTCGCCCAGGTGCGTGCGACCTGCAGCATCGCCTTGCCGCCTCCGGCGCAGCTCGCGGGCAGCGTGAGGCGCCCGGTGTTGAGCGTGATGAGCGCGAGCTTGAGGCCCTTCCCTTCTCCCCAGAGAATGTTCTCGCTCGGCACGCGCACGTTGGTGAACCGCACGACGCCGTTCTCGATCGCCTTGAGGCCCATGAACCGGCACCGGTGAACGATCTCCACGCCCGGTGCGTTCGCTTCGACGATGAACGCCGTGATCTGCTTGCGCGGTTTCCCGTTGACGACGACGTCGGGCGTGCGCGCCATGACGACGAGCAGTTCGGCGCGTGTGCCGTTGGTGCACCAGAGCTTCTCGCCGTTCAGCGTCCAGCTCTTTCCATCCTCGCTCGGCGTCGCGCTCGTGCGAAGGTTGGCCGGATCGGAGCCGGCGTCGACCTCGGTGAGCGCGAAGGCGGAGATCGCGCCCTTCGCGAGTCGCGGAAAGTAGCGCTGCTTCTGCTCGGGAGTGCCGAACAATTTCAACGGCTGCGGCAGCCCGATGGACTGGTGGGCCGACAGGAGCGCGGCGAGCGAGCCGTCCTTGCTCGTCACCATCGCGATCGCACGGGTGTAGCTCGCGTACGAGAGTCCCACACCTCCGTATTCGGACGGGATCTTGATCCCGAACGCACCCATCTCGCGCAGCTCCTGCACGTACGACTCGGGGATCTCGCCCGTGCGATCGATCATGTCGGAGTCGACGCGCTCGAGGAAGTCGCGCAGCTTCGCGAGGAACGCCGCAGCGCGCGCCTGCTCGGCGGGGTCCTCGACGACGGGATGCGGATGAATCAGATCGAGGCGGAAGCGGCCGAGGAATAGCTCGCGGACGAAGCTCGGTCCCGACCACTCGCTCTCGCGTGCCGCTTCCGCGACGTCGCGGGCTTCCTTCTCGGACGCGAGACCTGCAGGGGCAGCATGCTGCTCAGCCATGGGACGCTCGGCGTGAAGTCGGGAGCAAAGCTAGGGACTGAGATTCATTGTTGCATCGAGCGGGCCGCACTCCGCGGTGCGCCACATCACGGCATCCGACGCTCCTTCCAGATCACGGCCAGCGCGCCGGCGACGGCGATCGCGGCGAAGGAAAACCACTGGATGGCGTAGCTGCGATGCGGGCCTTCGTCGAGCGCGGGCATCTCGCGGCGGACGGGACGCGAGCTCGCGGTGTCGCCAGTCTGCACGAGGTAGTACGGCGCGAGAGGATACGGGATCCGCGACGAGACTTCGCGCCGGCTGATGCGCCGCACGATTCGCGGATCGCGCGCCGCGGTGGTCGTGCCGGCATCGGGTGCGTACTGCTCGACGTAGCCGATCACGGTCGCGGAGTCGCGTTCGCGCCAGCGCGTCCGGTCGACGCTGGAGCCGTCGGGGGAATAGACCCAGCCCCGGTCGACCAGCACCGCGGTGTCGGAGCCGGCGAGCCGCAGGGGGGTGACCAGCTCGACCCCCGGAGATCCCTGGTGCGTGCGGCCCGACAGCACGATCTCCGCTCCGTAGTCGAACACGCCGCTCGCCGAGGCGCGCCGGTAGCGCGCGGCCGTCGTGTCTCGCGGCAGCGAAGCGAACTGAACAGTCGCACCACGCTGCTGCGCAGCGATCGCTGTGTTCCGCTGCACTTTTGCATGGAGTCTTGCAAGCTGCCAGAGCCCCAGCCGTACAAATAGGATGGCGGCGAGGAGAGCGAGAGCACAGAAGACGATGCTACGGCGAGACATAGCACCAAGCTACCGCCGCGCTCGCCGGTCGGCACGATTTGCGCCCTAGGGCGCGTGCATGTCGCGCATGTCCGCGTCCGCCCATCGGACGATCCCGAGCCCTGAAACGGTCCGATTCACCGCCAACGCGGTGACGCGGCGCCGCCGCACGGAGCAGGCGCGCGAGCTGGTGGGGCATGGCCACTCAGTCCAGTTCTACGAGGACGACCGGTTTCTCGTGGAGACGGTCGTCGACTTCTTCGCGGTCGGCCTGGTCGACGGACTCGGGGCCGTGGCGATCGCGACGCGCGAGCACATCGCCGCGTTCACCCACGGGCTGCACGAGAAGGGGTTCGACGTCGAACGCACCTGCACCAATGGCCAGCTCACGCTGCTCGATGCGGACGAGCTGCTCGCGTCGTTCATGGTGGGCACCCTGCCCGACGCCGGCCGATTCCGTCGCGCGATGGACGGCGTGCTCGGAAGCCACGCCCGATTCGGCGACGCCGCGCGCGAGCGGCGTCCCGTGCTAGCGTTCGGCGAGATGACCGACCTGCTGTCGCGCCAGGGAAATCTCGAGGGCTCGGTCCGGCTCGAGGAGCTGTGGAACGAGCTGGCCGAGACGTACACGTTCTCGCTGCTCTGCGCCTACTCGCTCGGCGCGTTCTCCGAGGACACGCACGACGCGGCGCTGCGCGCGATCTGCAACCAGCACGCGCACGTGATGCCGACCGAGCGGTACATGCGCGTGGACGACGGCGCGCGGCTGCG
The DNA here is from genome assembly GCA_045804245.1 of Gemmatimonadaceae bacterium. Lineage (GTDB taxonomy): Bacteria > Gemmatimonadota > Gemmatimonadetes > Gemmatimonadales > Gemmatimonadaceae > AG11. The sequence continues at coordinate 48,892 of JBJMNN010000222.1, forward strand.
CGAGATCGCGCTGCTGCAACAACGGGCGCTCGCGCTAGAGACCGAGCTCCGTCGCCGTCGCGAGCTGGAAGGCGAGCTGCGCGACGCGCTGCGCGCCGCCCAGGCGGCGAACCGCGCGAAGAGTGATTTCCTCACGGTGATGAGCCACGAGCTGCGTACGCCGCTGAACGCGATCGGCGGACACGTGCAGCTGCTGGAGATGGGCCTGCACGGATCGTTGACGGACGCCCAGCGCGAAGCGCTCGAACGCGTTCAACGCAGCCAGCGGCATCTGCTCTCGATGATCAACGACCTGCTGAACCTGGCCGAGGTCGACGCGGGACGTGTGCGCTACGCCATCGTGCACCAGCCGGCCGCGCCGGCGCTCCACGAGGTATCGACGCTCCTGGAGCCGCTCGCCACGACGAACGGGATCACGATCACGGTGCGACCGCCCGTGGCCGGCGACGAAGCGCTGCGGGTGCAGGCCGATCCGGAGAAGCTGCAACAGATCCTGCTCAACGTCGTGTCCAACGCGATCAAGTTCTCGACGCACGGCGGACGGATCACGCTCGAGTCGCTGCGCTGTCCCAGCGATGCGTCACTGGTTGAGATCCGCGTGCACGACACCGGCGTGGGAATGCCGGCGTCGCAGCTCGTGTCGATCTTCGAGCCATTCGTGCAGCTGGGCGTGCCAGTGCACGGGCAGCGCGACGGCGTCGGGCTCGGCCTGTCGATCAGCCGGATGCTGGCGCGCGGAATGGGAGGAGAGCTTCGCGCGGAGAGCGAGGTTGGTGTGGGGTCGACGCTGACGCTGGCGCTGCCGTTGGCTTGAGCTGAGCGCTCACTTCACTTCCACATCCCACGCCGCTGTCCTCACGCGGTCCCGGATACGCAGCTGCACCCATACGCGGTAGCGGCCCGCGCTCGGGAAGGCGTAGGGAAACGACAGCTCGCTGATCGTCTGCTGCGCGGGTATCGGCATGGCCGCGTCGCTCAGTCGTAGTCGGCCGTCGGGCGTCGTGTCGCCACGATCGCGCAACGTGAACGCGACTTCCGATGCCATCGCCGACGTACCGTTCGGATGCAGGTGGATGAACACTCCGCCGTCGCGGCGCATGACGACGGCGTGACCGAACATCCCGAGATACGGTTCGACGCGCACCGAATCTCCCATTACGCCGCGCAGGGCGAAGCGAAGCGCTCCCGGCACGCCCACCGCCGGCCGCGGGTCGCCCGCCCACGAGATGGCGACATCGCCGATCTGCACGTCGCGCATCGTCGGGAGTGTCGCGGTGGGACCTTCGAACCACGCGTCGGCGGCGTCGAGCGCCGGGACACCGGCGGAGCCGAGCGGAGCGGCGAGCGTGATGGAGTCGACGAGCGTGCGCTGGAACCCCGTCTCGTGCACGACGTCGGCGTAGAGCCGATAGCGGCCGGCGGGTAGCGGTGGGAGCGCAGTGACCAGCGTCGCGCGGTCGGCGAGCGTGGGGTGCAGGTGCGCCAGCACGCCCGCCGAGTCGACCCGCGCGAGGAAGAGGTGCGAGATCTTGCCGTGGTCCGGCATGAGCGCACTGACGCGCCCTTCGCGCCACATGGTGTCGACGATGGTCAGCACGAGCGTCGGCAGGCCGGCGGACTCGCGCACCGTGGCCTCGGTGCGCATCGGCTGGTAGAGCGTCCGCCGGTACGCTCTCGCCTCGGCGTCCCACCACCTGGCACCGCCGAAGATCATCATCGCCATGATCGGCGTCGCGACGGCGGCCGCGATGCGGGCGCGCCGGCGCCGTGCGGGCGTCACCGTCTCGCCTGGAGGGACCTGACTCTCGCCGGCCGCTGCGTGGACGGCGGTGATCACGCCGGCCACGAGCAGGGTGCCGAGCGCGATCAGCAGCCACCGGAGTGCGGGCGACAGTTGCAGCTGACCCATCGCCACCGCGGCGACGGGGACGATCAACGTTCCCCGCCCCGACGATCCGACGACGGTCACGTGCACGCTGTACGAGCCGCCCGCCATGAGCCAGAGCCGGCCGGTGTAGCTGCCTGCCGATCCTCGCACCGGCTTCGCTTCATCGGCGCTCGGCGCTCCTCTGGTCCCGGCGCGCCAGTAGACAGGTCGCACCGTGACGCGAGAGACGCGCGGATCGGGGACATGGACGAGGATCTCGGCGATCCCCGGCACCACCTGCGGCGGTCGCACGACGACGTCCACCGCGTAGGGGCCCGCACGTCCCGAGCGGAAGACGTCGGGGCTGCCGACGTGCGCGGCGAGTACGACGGCCATGATGAGCGCGAGCGCCGCGCGCAGCGCTCCGCCGAGCGAGCGAATGGACGTCAACGCTGCACGCGCGTCATCCAGCGACCCCACACGCGCCCGACGGCGCTGCCGAGCGTCGCATAGAGGAGGGCCCACGCGAGCAGAATGGCGAGCGGAGGCTCGCCCGGTCGCGGCGGACGGAAGCGATACGCGAACTGCTCCGTGTCTCTGGGACGCCAGTACACGAAATTGTCGATGTGGAAGAACCAGTTGCGGCCGAAGCGCATGAGGAAGTCGGCGAATGGCCACTGCACGACGATGAACGAGACGAGAAACGCCGCGCCGAGGGCCGGCGACGCGATCCACCATGGACGGTCGCGCACGCGGCGCCACGTGAGGTCGAGGGCGAACGCGGGGACGACGAGCAGCAGCGGGAAGTCGAGCGGCACGTAGTGCGTGACGTTCTGATAGATCGGTCCGAGCTTCGGCACTGCGGGGAAGAGCATCAATACCCAGCTCGTGCCGGCGATCACCACGGTGTAGATCAGCGCGGCCGTCGTCGCGGGCCACCGCGAGCGTCCCGCAACGGCCACGGCAACCATGAGCACCGGCAGCACGCGTGAGAGCGTGCGGTAGAACACGCCGGAATGCATCGCGGTGCGCGACGAATCCTCGAACAACAGGATCGCGAGGATCGAGAGAAAGAACCCCGATGCGGCGGCGAAGAGCATCGCCGCGCGATCGCGCGTGCGTCCCTCGGAGGCATTCTGCAGCGCGAGGGTGCGCAGCAGTGCGCCGAGGACGATCCCCATCATCCCGAGCCCGAGGACGATGTGCGGGGGACTGACGATGCGCACGTCGAGACCGTAGGCGTCGTGCCACCAGTCGTCGAACGGTGCCGAGGCGAGCATGGCGCCGCACCCGAGCACGCACACCCATGCGCCGAGAGGAGCGCGGAAGCCCCAGAAGGACACGGCGCTGGACTTCTCCGCCGGCGAGCCACGAAAGGTGGTGTGGAGCGCGAGCAGGCCCGAGCTCGCGCCGGCGAGCAGGCCACCGCCCTGAATGAGCAGGTGCGCCGGCGTCCAGAACGTGTCGCGGCCGATGGACATGTGCCACGAGATGTCCCAGAGCAGTCCGACGACGACCATCGCCGCGGAGGCGACGACGGCGTAGACGTGCCAGGACCAGGAGAGGATGATGGTATTGGAGGGGGCGGGCGTGTATCTCGGTGCGACGCCGGGCTCGATCGTGGAAGCCATTCCGTGATGGGTAATGGGTGGTGAGTGATGGGTGGACGGGTTTTGGGGGCGTTGGCAGTCACTCACCACCCACAACCCACCACTCACGACTTCTCTAGAAGAGCGACATCTGCTCGCCGAGCGTCGACGGATCCACGGGCGTCATCCCGAGCATTCGCTGCAGCTCGCGCGCGCTCTCGGGAGAATGTCCGGCGAAGTGGTTGTTCACGTAGCCGTACACCTTGACCTTGAGCTCGGCGAGCGGCCAGAGGACGCCAGCCCATGCCTCGAGCTCCTGACTTCGATCGACCTGGATACGCGAGTAGTCGATGATGTCGCGATCGGGTCCCATCCACCGCACGTAGACGAAGTCCGTCGTCGGACGCGTTGCCAGCGACAGCATCTGCTTGCGCGGGATCCAGCGTGCGTCGGACAACGTGAGCGCCACGTCGTGCTCGGCGAGCAGCGCGAGCACACCGTCGTTGATCCAGCCGCGCTGGCGGAACTCGACGGCGAAGCGGATGTCGCGCGGCAGCTTCGGCAGGAGCGCGGCGAGCGCGGGCAGCTCGACCGGGCCGAAGTCGGGGCCGAGCTGGATGAGCACGGGTCCTAGCTTCTCGCCGAGCTCGCGTGCGCGGTCGTAGAACTGGAGCGCCACGTCGTCCGCGTCGCGCAGCCGGCGCTCATGGGTGATCTCCTGCGGAAGCTTGAGCGCAAAGGTGAATCCGGCAGGCGTGCGATCGTACCAGCCGCGCACGGTCTTGGCCGCGGGAACGGCGTAGAAGGTGGAATCCACTTCCACCGTGTCGAACGCGCGAGCGTATACGGTGAGGTAGTCCGCGGGCCGAGTGCCCGAGGGATAGAACGGGCCGACCCACGCGTCGTAGTTCCAGCCCTGGGTGCCGAGGCGGATGCGCGCGCTCATGTATTGAGAATGGGCGCGAGCACCATCGCGCTGTCAAGCGCGTGCGGACCCCGACTGACGCATCCGACGGTAGAATCGGGCGAGGGTCACGGAAATGCTGCGGCGGTCGGCGCGTGCTCGCGCGCAAGGATGACGAGCGCGCTGGTACCCGAGCCGGCGACGCTCTGCAGCCGGAGCTCCGCTCCATGCGCGTCGGAGATGCGCTGAGCGATCGACAGGCCGAGACCGGTGCCATGCTCCTTCGTGGTGTAAAACGGTTCCCGGACTCGGCCGAGCAGCTCGGGCAGAATCCCGGGCCCGTCGTCCTCGACACTGATGCAGACGCCATCGGGGCGGGGCTGGACCACCACGCGCGCCCTACCGCCGGGTGGCACCGCCTCCGCCGCATTCAGCAGGAGATTGAGGAAGAGCTGCTCGAGCGCTCCGGCGTTCCCACGGACGACGAGGTGGCCTTCAGGGCTGTCCACGACGTCGAGATGAGCAGCGTGCGCGGCGAAGGCCGGCCGCGCGGCATGAAGGGCGGCGCGAAGAGGCAGGCGTACGTCGATTTCGGAGAGCGTCAAGCTCCCGCTGCGCGCGATGCGCAGCGAACCTCCGACCGCTGCGTCGAGCCGGTCGATCTCGACGAGGGCCCGGCCGATCAGCTCCTCTGCTCTCCGGGGATCTTCCAGGCGCTCGCGGGCACGCTCGAGGTCCAGCCGGATGGACGTGAGCGGATTTCTCACCTCGTGGGCGAGCGATGCGGCGAACTCGCCCACCGCGGCGACCGCTTCACGCTGCGAGAGCTTCTGTAGCGTGGCTCTGAGGCTTTCGGTCATCGTGTCGAAGGCGCGGCCGAGGCGACGCAGCTCGACCGGGCCCTGCTCTCCGACCTTCTGGTCGAATCGTCCGTGTGCAACCTCGTCCGCCGCGACGGACATGCGCTCCAGGGGGCCGGTCACGCGCCGCGTGAGCAGTGCAGAGAGGACGAGGCCGGCGAGCAGCACGAGCACGAGTGCCAAGCCAGCTCGCCGCGCGGCGCGTGCGAACGGCTCTGCGATCGGCGCGAGCGGTGCGGCGATCGCGAATCGAAGCGTGGGCTCCTGCAATTGCCGGCGTACCACGATCCATCGATCACCGGCCCAGTCGAATTGGTCGGATGCGAACAGCTCGGGTCTCATCGAGAGCGGAAGGAGCGGAGCGTTACCATGCTCGTCGAAAAGAGCGAGGACCGAGCCTCCGACGCTCGACCACCACAACGCGGCGGGAAGCAGCGCGCTCAGGCGCACGCGCGCCTCGAGAGTGCCGAGGCGAGCGCCGTCCACGGGATCATAGATCGGCAGCCGTACCGGGAGCGCGGGCGTACCGGGAGCGGCGTCACCGCGTGATGCTTCGCCGGCGCGATTCACCAGCGCTCGCACGGCGCCGTGCGTGTCGCGGACGACGGCGGCATCGGCGATACCATCGAGCGCGGCCCACCCCTGTCGAAACCCGGAATCGCTCGAGCTGTCCTGCCAGCCGCGAGAAGCATCTCCGCCGCGGAGCGAGGCGAGGAGCGCTGGATCCTCCGTCATCCGCAGCAGCAGGGAGCGATGGCCGATCCAGCGGTTTCCGACGCCATTGGCCGCCTCGGTGAGCGACGCATCGAGCCGGTCGCGAAGCAGCGCCTCGCCCGAATCCCGCGCCGTACGGGCGAGCCATGGGCCGAGCAGCATGATCGGCAGGCCCATTCCGAGCACGATCACCAACAGGAAGCGTCCCCGCAGCGTCGACCATGGCCGAAAGGCGACGCGCTTCATGCGAGTCCGTACTTCTCCAGCATGCGATAGAAGCGCGGCTTGGATACGCCGAGCAGCTCTGCGGCACGCGTACGGTTCCCTTCGGTGGAGGCGAGCGCGCGCGTGAGCAGCTCCGCCTCCATCTGCTCGAGCGTCGGAAACGACTCTACCGGCGCGCGTGCGCGCGTCATGAGACCGAGGTGCTCGGGACGGATCACGTCACCGGTGGCGAGCACCACGGCCCGGGTGAGGCAGTTTTCCAGCTCGCGCACGTTGCCCGGCCATTCGTGCGCGACGAGGCTCGCCATCGCATCGGGAGCGATCGCCGGCTGGGTGAGATGCAGCTCCTCGCTCGCCTTGCGGACGAAATGGCGCGCGAGCACGGGGATGTCGCTTGGCCGTTCGCGCAACGCCGGAAGCGCGACCTCGACGATGCGCAGGCGATAGTACAAGTCCTCACGAAAGCGGCCCTGCTCCACGAGCGCCTCCAGATCGCGGTGCGTCGCCGCGATGACGCGCGCTTCCGTGCGCTCCGCTCGCTCGCCTCCCACGGGAAAGAACTCGCGATCCTCGAGGACCTTCAGCAGCTTCGATTGAAACTCGAGCGAGGTGTCACCGACCTCGTCGAGGAAGATGGTTCCACGTCCGGCGAGGGCGAATCGTCCGCGGCGGTCGCTGACCGCGCCGGTGAACGCGCCCTTCACGTGGCCGAACAGCTCGGACGCGAGCAGTGTCTCGGGGAGCGCGGTGCAGTTCACGGCGATGAACGGCTGGTCGGCCTCGGGAGAGTTGTGGTGGATCGCGCGGGCCACCATTCCCTTGCCACTGCCGGTCTCGCCGCGCACGAGCGCGTTCACCCGGCGCGCGGCGAGCTGACCGACGCGCTTGTAGACCTCGATCATGCTCGGGTCCCGGCCGACGAGCGCATCGAGGCGGAATGCGTCCGATTCATTTCGGGAGGCACGGCTCGCGTGCTCGCGCATGCGCCGGTCGTCGAACAGGCGAGCCAGTGATGCGCGAAGCTCCTGCAGGCGAAGCGGCTTGACGAGAAAGTCGAACGCGCCTTCGCGCATCGCCTGGACGACGGTGGGCATGTCGTCGTACGCGGTCATGAGCATCACGTCGACGTCGGGGAGCCGTTCCTTCAGCACCGTGAGGAGCTCGACGCCATCCATCCCCTTCATGCGGATGTCGGAGAGCACCACGTCGGGACGCAGGGTGTCGACGGTGGAGAGTGCCTCCTCCGCGCTCTCGGCGACGTGCACGTCGATGCCCTCCTCGGACAACGTCTCAGCGAGGGAGCGCCGTACGGCGGGATCGTCTTCGACGAGGAGGAGGCGGTGGGGCATGCGTCGGGTGAAGGGGCAGAACGCCAGCGCGGTCCGCAAGTGGGGCGGGCGATCGTGCGCCCACTCCACGATGCGTCCGCTCTCTACTTCGGCGTTGCGGGCGAGCCGCGCGGCGGAAGGATATTCGTCATCACCCAGAGCTCGTCGTGGGATTCTCCTCCAACGAAGGCCATCCGCCTGCCGTCGCGACTGATTGTTTGCGCCATGAGGCCGGCCATCGACACGCCCACGCGTTCCGGCGTGCCGCCGTCGATGGAGATGCGCCACATCTCCGACCGTGGATCAGGATCCTCCGTAAGGCGGCGGAGGAAAGTGAGCGAACGACTGTCCGGGCTCCAGCCGATCCCTGGGAAGCCGGCAATCTGCTTGTAGGGAATCGTGACGAGCGTCGTCGGCTCACCGGTACACAGCTGCGCGATCGTCTCGATCTGCAGCAACCCATTCTTCGTGCTGTCCTCGAGCAGAAGGCTGGCGCGTGTCGACCCGTCGGGGGACAGCGCGCCATAGAGTCGTCGACCACCCGCGGGCTTCCCTGTTCGGCGACAGACCGTGCGATCCACGCCGGTGGACAGGTCGCGGAGGGTGATGCTCCTCGTGGTCAGGCCGTCCTTCGCTGGTTCGCCCGTGAAGTACACGAGCGTACGACCGTCAGCCCTGACGCGCATCAGCCCCAACTGCACCCCGGGCCGGAGGGTGAAGACAGGTTCGAGCTTTCCGCTCTGGACGTCGAGGCGATGCACCGAGAATTGCGATTTCTCCAGCGATCTGACGAGCAGCGATCGTCCATCCGCCGCCCAGCTCGCGGTGACTTCACGCAGCTCGACCGATAGCGGGAGGTCACGATACTCCCCTTTGTCGACCGACCAAATGCGAATGGACCATTCGGATGAACCCGGCGTTCGATCGCGATCGGCGACCGTAGCGACGAGCCGGCCGTCTGGAGACCACTCCGGCCACCGTTCGGTGTGCTCCCCCGAGCGCGGCATGAGCGTGGGCGTGCCGATCACCCTTCCCGTCGCGGGATCGAGATTCGCGACGTACAGACCAAGCATCCCGCTGACAACGTTGTAGAAGAAGGAGCCGTCAGGGATGAAGCTTCCTTCGTTGATGCCCCACAGATCGGGCCTGACGAGGGTGGGTTCGCCGAGCGCCTTGCCATCGGCGACTCTGACGAGCCACGCGCCACGCGTGCCGCTCCGGTCGCTGCCGAAGAGGATGTGACTTCCATCCGGCGCCCAGCCGAGCAGGAAATCGTTCGCGGGATGCTTGGCGATCACCGACTCGCGTCCGGTCGCGAGCTCGCGCACATAGATCTCGCGATCCGCGTTCGAGCGCTCATGCGTTGGAAAGTCGTACGCGATGAAGCGGCCATCGGCCGAGAAGTTCATGCGAACCGGGGCCCGCCACCCGAGCGCCTTCACGACTCGCGTCGAGTCGCCATTCACGGAGACCAGCGTGATCTCTCTGGTACCATCCTGCTTGCGACGGAGGGCGAGTATCCATCGCCCATCAGGTGACCAATCTTCCGGATACACCTCGAACGTCCGGGGCGCAGCTTCCCGGTAGATCGTGCGCGGCTCCGACCCCGCCAGCTCCATGATGCGGAGTTCGTTGGGCTCGGACCGCTCGATGGGCACCCACGTGAATGCAACGCGCTTCCCGTCGCGCGATACGCGCGCTCCCATCGCCTCACCCGGTGTCGACGGGGCCGTGTTGTGCGTGAGACGCTGGACCGCGCCCGTGCGAATGTCACGAATCACGAGATCGCCGGTATCCCACCAATCCGTCACTATCACGTGGACGCCGTCCGGGAGGGGCGCGACCTGATAGTCGGTTCGATCATCACCCTGCAGTCGGCGCGTCGTCGCACGGGCCGTGTCGGCGCGTTCGGCCGCGAACGCCTCGCTGGGGCCCGCACGCGAGAGACCGCGTTGCCGGCCTTCACATGCCGACACGAAGAACAGCACGATGACGACGACGCACATGCGGAACATGGGACGCTCCCGTTGGACGATGGAGATACACGACGCTCGCGCGGAACGCGAGGCGAGAGGTGTACCGCATGCGTCGAGGTCGACTCAAGTAGGTGCACGCCACGGACATACGCGCGTTCGGGTCGAGCGCGTGCACTCTCGAAGCGTTACGGAACGGAACGGTGAACGTGGAGATCGTTACGCGCGGTCCAGGCTGGTTCCTGGTGATCGACCGCGTCGTGCGAGCATTTAGTCAGGGTCCCGAACTTGCTTCCCCGACGGCCAAGCTCGTTCACCCACACGCGGGAGATGCACATGGACAATCGCGATTACAAAGGTTCAACGGATGGCCGGATCGAGCGCGCGAAGGACAAGGCGCTCGGCACGCACGACGATCATCCGAGCGTCGCGGACCAGGTCGGCGAAGGGGTGGGGAGCATTGGGGGAATGGTCGCCGGCGCGACCATCGGTACGGTGGCCGGCCCGATCGGGACGCTCATCGGCGGGATTGCGGGCGCGGTCGGCGGCTGGTGGACTGGACGCGCAGTGTCGGAAGCGGCCAGCGCGCTGACGAACGAAGACGAGAGCTATTTCCGCTCGCACTACGAGTCGTCGCCGAACCGGCTCGCCGATCGCAGCTACGAGCACGTGCGCCCGGCGTACCAGCTCGGCCACATCGCGTCGCGCAACCCGGACTACGCCAACCGGAGCTGGAACGAGGTCGAGAGCGACCTGCAGCGCGGGTGGAACGCCGAGGCCAGCCGGAAGTACGGCGACTGGTCGACGGTGCGTCCGTACGCCAGCGAAGGGTTCAACCGAGGCCGCTCGACGATCGGGTCGACGGCCGCGCGCACCGACGACGCGCTGCACCGCACCGGCAACGCGATGGAGAACGCCGCGGAGCGCGCCGCCTCGGGTGCGAAGAACCTCGGGCACCGAACAGCGAACGCCGTGGACGACATAAAGGATCGGGTGGACGCCAACCCGGCCTCGCGTCCGGGGCCCGACGCCACCGACTCTCCGCGCCGCCTCGATTCGCGCTGACGCGCGCAGCGATCCGCTGAGCGATCAGCGGTAGGTCTCGAAGAACCCCGCTCCGGATCCCGTGAGCGGGGTTCCTCGTATCCGGCCGGCGATCGTCGCGCTGCCCTTCATCTGCACGAAGTAGGGGCGCGCCAGCGCTCGGCCGGCGAGCCCTTCCCCACGCTCGACGGCCGGGCTGCGCGTGTCGGTGGCGGTCGCGTCCTCGATCGACAACACGATGCGCAGCGTATCGCCACCGCGCACGTCGGCCATCTCGGCGCGCGACGGCGTGCGGATCGTGGCGCCGTTCACGAGCGTGCTCCGGCCGTCGACGTACGCGATGTCGCGCGGGCGGAAGAGCGCGAGAAATCCGAGCGAGTCCACGACGTAGACGACGAGCGGCGGCGCCGATGCGACGCTGTCCGCCGGCTCGACGCGGCCGTAGAGGAAGGTGTACGGACCCGCGCGTGCCGCGCCCCACTGCCAGGTCACGCCGCGCCACACGCCCCAGTTGTGATCGTGATAGGCCTGCGCCCCGTCGTACCGCTCGCACCGCGCGGCGACGCAGATCGAGCCGGTCGCCGCGGCGCGCAGCGCGGGCACGACGTACCCGCTCAGGATACCGCTCGTGAGACTCGCGCCAGGAAAGTACGCGCCGCCGATGGGCGCGACGATGAGATCGAGCGTCAGCGGCGTGCGGCTTCCTTCCTCGCGCGCCACACCGCGCACGGCGTAGCGACCATCGGGCAGTACCATGACCGTCGCCTCGCCGAGTCGGAGATCGGCGTCGGTGGTGGAGAAGCGCACGGCGGACGACGGGACGCTGCTCGTGAAGCGGCGCGCCGGTCGTCCCTGCTCGTGCAGGGTGACGAGGAGCTGGCCACCCCAGCGATCGGGTGGACCCCCGACCTCACCAGCGAGCATGAACGAGATGAACGCCCACCGCGGCCGGTCGGACGACAACACGTTGAAGTAGTGCCACTCCGCCCAGCTCGGATCACCTCGCGCTTCCGGCGGCGGCAGGTGGAAGCGATCGATCTCGTGGCGCAGCTCGCGCGCCGTCGGCGAGCGCCAGCGGCGGTCGAGCGAGTCGTCGGTCCACGCGCCCGAGGCGATCGCCGGCGCCGCGCCGAGCGCCGCAGTGCGCGACGGGATGTCAGCCGAGGCGCGCACCGGCCGCTCACGGCCGTCGGGGGTACGCAGGTAGAGCAGCTTCCCCTCGATCTGCGGCGAGACCGACGTCACGACGTCCTGGAGCCGCGGTGCCGCGAGCAGCTGACGATAGATGAACCGCGCGTGATCGATCGAGAAGAACATGCCACCCAGGCCGCCCGTCTTGAGCACCTCGACGTCGACACCCTCGGGAAGCACGGTGATCTCGCCGCCACCGACGAGGCGCTCGTCCTTGGATTGGTCGAGCAGCGCCTCACCGATCGAGAGGAGCACGATCATGACGGCGACGCCCATGCTGAAGCCGAAGAGCAGGAAGACGCTCCGCCACGGCTTGAGCATGAGGTTGCGCATCGCGAGGAGGCGGATCATCCGACGATCTCTCCGTCGCGCATGTGGACGACGCGCTTCGCGGCGCGCGCGAGCTCCTCGTCATGAGTGACGACGACGATCGTCGTGCCGTCGGCGTTCAGCCGCTCGAAGAGCGCGATCATCCCCGCGCCAGTCCGCGCGTCGAGCTCGCCGGTGGGCTCGTCAGCGAGGAGGAGTGCCGGCCGATTGGCGAGTGCCCGCGCGATGGCGACGCGCTGCTGCTCTCCTCCGGAGAGCTGCGATGGCCTATGGCGCTCGCGCCGGCGCAACCCGACGTAGTCGAGCAGCTCGAGCGCGCGGTCGCGCCGCTCCGTCCCCGCCATTCCCGCTTCAGCGAGCGGCAGCTCGACGTTCTCGCGCGCGGTGAGCGCCTGCATGAGGTAGAACCGCTGGAAGACGAAGCCGATGCGGCGCAGGCGGAACTCAGTGGCTCGCGCGTCGCTCAGTCGGTCGACGCGCTCGCCGGCGATCGAGAGCTCGCCCGAGGTCGGCCGGTCGATCACGCCGAGCAGGTTGAGGAGCGTGCTCTTCCCGCAGCCGGACGGGCCGGCGATCGCGACGTACTCCCGTTCGTGGACGGCGAGCGACACGCCCCGGAGCGCGTGCACGATCTCGTCGCCCATGCGGTACTCGCGCACTAGCGCGTGCGCGTCGACGATCGCCGTCATCCCACCACCTCCTGCCGCAGCGTCGTCGCGATCGGCTGCGACGCGCCGCGCCACGCGGGATACACGCCGGCGAGGATGCCGCTCAGCGCGAGAAGGCCGAGCGCCGTCCACGCCGCGCTGGGCTGGAAGAGGAAGAAGTCGATGCGCTCGGGAAGACCGGGGAAGCGCGCGAGGATCGAGTTGAGCCAGCGCGCGGTCACCAGCCCGAGCACCAGTCCGATCGGCGAGGCGACGAGCATGATCACCGATGACTCGAGCAGGATCTGCGCAACGACGCGCCACCGCCGCACGCCGATCGCGCGCATGACGGAGATCTCACCGATGCGCTCGTTGACGGACACCGTGACGAGCGTGGTGACGAGCAGGAAGCCAACGACGAGGCTGACCGCACCGAGGATGACGGCGAGCTGGCGGAAGTAGCTCAGCCGCTCGTCCACCTGCTTGAGTGCCTCGCTCGTCGAGATCACCGTGACGGTGCGCAGTTGCGCTTCGAGCGTCTGTCGCTCGCGTTCGACGTCGACGCCGGGTTTCACGCGCACCATCACGAGCGAGACGCGATCGGCCGAGGCATCGCCCCTCATCGCGCGCAAGGTGCCGATCGGGAGCGCTGCGGCGCGCTGATCGAGTGCGAGATAGATGAATCGCACACGCCCGACGATACGCAGCACGCGCTGACCGGAGAGAGTGCGGAGCTGTGGATCGTAGCCCGATGCGGCTCGTACGGTGTCGCCGATGGTACGCCCGAGCGCACGGAGCACGGCATCGTTGACGACCACCTCGTCGGGGGCGGAGGGATGGCGTCCCGCGACGAGCTCGTAGTCGCCCTGCACCGCCGGATTGACGCCGAGCGCCGTCGAGGTGACCGTCGAGCCACCGACAGGGAAATGGAGCTGGCCGCCGAGCACGGGGCTCACGGCCGCGACGGTCGGGCGCGCACGGAGCAGTGCGACGAGGCTGTCGCCCGCGCGGATCGTCGCCTCGGTGTCGAACGGGAGGGTGCCCTTGGGCGAGAGCCGGAGCTGGAAGCCCTGCGAGAGCAGCAGGCCGCGGAACGATTCGCGCATGCCGCTTGAGAGCATGACCATGTCGAGCAGCATCGCCGCCGAGACGGCGACACCGAGTATGGCGAGCACGGTGCGCGCACGATGCCGTCGGAGCGACGCGAAGGCGAGGGTCGCGATCATCGGTCAGCGCCCGAACAGCGCGAGCGGCGGCGTGCGCACCAGCCGTCGCGCCGCGAGCCAGCCGGCCACGATCCCCAGCACGAGCGAGAGCGTGACCGCGAGGAGGACGATGTCGCCAGTGACGATCGAGAAGCGGAGCGGCGTGCGGTACACCGCCTGGTAGTGATGGTTGACGATCCACGACGCCGCACCACCGACGCCGATGCCGGCGATGCTCCCGAGCACGGCGACCGCCGCGGCCTCCAGCACCACGCTGCCGACGATCGTGCGTGACGAGCACCCGATGAGGCGGAGCGCGGCGACGTCACGACGCCGCTCGTCCACCTTGAGCAGCATGATGCAGAGCAGAAAGATCGCGCTGGCGACGATGGTGATCATGCCGATCGCCCGATGGAATCGCGACACGACGGCGAACGTGCGCGAGGTCTCGACGGCGACGTCGGCGGAGCGATGGGCGCGGAAGCCGTACGCGGCGGAGTTGATGCGGGACACGGCGTCGCGCGCGGCGCGAGCGTCGCGCGCGCCGACGGCGAAACGGTCGACGCGATCGCTGTAGCCGAGGAGCGTCTGGAGGTGGTCGAGATGCAGCCGGATGCGATACTCGCCGCGCGCGATCTCGGCCGGGTCGGCGCGACGCTCGGCGATGGCGGCGATGACGACGGTGTCGCCCGGCAGACCGGGCTCCGATGCGACGACGACGCGGTCGCCGACGTGGAGTCCGGCGTCGGCGGCGAGGCGCGTGTCTATTGCGATAGACCGCTGCGTCCCCTGCGCACCGAGGCGCAGGGGAACCACGATCAGCAGAAGCGCGAGGAGAGCTCTCAGCCGCGCTTCGGCGCCGCGGCCCAGTGTGTGGTGTCGGCGAGCGAGCTGCGCGTCTCCTCGAGCGTGTACGACGGCATGGCGTACGTCGACAAGCCGCGCTTCAGCAGCCAGAAACCCAGCGCCAGCTCGACGACTCCGACGACCAGCGCGCCGATCCACATGTGATCGTTCGCGATGCGGCCGATCAGCGTCACGAGGAACACGGTGAGCGCGACGAGCATGATGACCGAGACACCGAAGGCCATCGCGAGCCAGATGCCGCCGCGCGCTGCGCGGTGCACGCTGTCCTTCGCTTCCAGCTTGCCGAGGTGGACCTCGTCGGTGACGAGACGCTTGGAATCGTCGGTGAGGCGACGGATCAGATCGGGGATCCCCGTGTCCGGGTCGATCACAACATTCGGTCGGGCAGTCACACGCTCCTCCGGAAAGCCGCTCGGGATGCGTGAACGTCGTGGGCAATTCGCGTTCCGGCGTGCTCCCGAGACTCACTCCGCGCCGAGGGACTCGACGAACACCTGCGCCGCAAGCGCGGGACCGACGGCGCGCGTCACGCCCCCCGCGCCATCGCCGACCCAGAGCGTGATCGGCCCGTCGAACGGCGCACGATCGAGCAGCCGGATGATCGACCCGGGCCGAATGCCGAGCTCGGCCAGATAGCGGAGACGCTCTCCATCCTCGTCCATCACCTGGCGCACGCGAACGCGCTCGCCGACGGCGGCGTCGGTGAGCGTACGACGCGGCGTCTCCTCGACGACGCCCTCGCGCGACGGGATCGGGGCGCCGTGCGGATCGTGCAGTGGATCGCCGAGGGCCTCGGCCATCCGCTCGATCAGCTCTTCCGACGCGGCGTGCTCCAGTTGCTCCGCCTCGTCGTGCACGCGGTCCCACGGATAGCCGAGGACTTCCGTGAGGTAGCACTCGAGGATGCGATGGCGGCGCAGGGTGCGCAGCGCCGCGCGCCGGCCGTCCGCCGTGAGCCGGGCGCCGCGATACGGCTCGTGCGTGATCAACCCCTGCTCGGCGAGCCGGCGCATCATACCGCTCACCGAGGCGGGGGAGATGGCGAGACGCTCGGCGATGTCGTTCGTCGCCGCCGGATGTGCGTCGCGCTCGAGGTCGTAGATCGCCTTGAGGTAGTCCTCGACCGGCCCGCTGAGCGGCGTCGGCGCGGACGCGGAGCTCGTGGTCACGACGGCTTCGATCGACGCGGAACGCCGCGGACCATCAGCACTGGCACCGTGGTGCGGTGCCGGACTTCGTTGGCGACACTGCCGCGCAGGAGATCCTGCACGCCCTTGTGCCCGTGGGTGCTCATGGCGACGAGATCGCAGCGCTCGCGCTCCGCCGCGGCGGCGATCTCGGTGCCGGGATCTCCGCCGGCGAGCACGGCCTCGGCGGAGATTCCCGCCGCTTCGAGCTCGTCGCGGCGCGCCTCGATGTAGCCGCGGTCGTCGCGCATCTCGGCGCTCTCGCGCAGCGAGAGCCCCTGCTGGTTGCGAGCCGCCCAGCCGTCGGCGACGTGGATCAGGACCACCGACGACCTGTGGACGCGCGCGAGCTCGGAGACGTGCATCAGGATGGCGTCGTCGTAGTCCGAGTGCTCGAGCGGAACGAGGATGCGTTGGTACATGGCGCCGGGTGCGGAATGAGTGGAACGACTACGCGAGCCAGCCGCCCACCGTCTGGAACAGCAGCCAGACGTTCAGGCCCGCGATGAGCGTGGCGACGACGTACGCGAGCAACTTCAGCCACGCCGGGTTCACGAACTCGCCCATCTTCAACTTGCTGGAGGTGAACATTACCAGCGGAAAGACCGCGAACGACAGCTGCAAGCTCAGAATCACCTGGCTGAGGATCAGCAGCTTGGCCGTTCCCGATTCACCGCCGATGATGGACACGATCACGGCGGGGATGATGGCGATCAACCGCGTGATGAGCCGCCGGAGCCAGGGCCGGATGCGGATGTTGAGGAAGCCCTCCATGACGATCTGGCCGGCGAGCGTGCCGGTGAGCGTCGAGTTCTGCCCCGAGGCGAGGAGGGCCAGCGCGAACGCGGTGCTCGCGCCGGCGCCGAGCAGCGGCGTGAGCAGCTTGTAGGCGTCCTGGATCTCGGCGACGTCGGCGTTGCCGCTCGTATGGAAGCTCGCCGCGGCGACGATGAGGATGGCCGCGTTGATGAAGAGGGCGAACGAGAGCGCGATCGTCGAGTCGACGAAGGCGAAGCGCACCGCCTCACGCTTGCCGGCGGCGTTCTCGTCGTACTCGCGCGTCTGCACGATGGACGAGTGCAGATAGAGGTTGTGCGGCATCACGGTCGCGCCGAGAATGCCGATGGCGATGTAGAGCTTCTCGCGGTCGGAGACGATGTCCGTCGTCGGGATGAAGCCGCGCATCAGGTTGCCGATGTCGGGTCGCGCGAGAAGCAGCTCGAAGGCGAAGCAGATGCCGACGGTGGCCACGAGGGTGATGACGAGCGCCTCGAGGACTCGCACGCCCTTGTTCTGCAGATAGAGGAGGAGCAGGACGTCGAGCGCGGTGATGGCGACGCCGACGGGCAGCGAGATGCCGAACAATAGGTTGAGCGCAATCGCCGAGCCGATCACTTCGGCCAGGTCGCACGCGGCGATGGCCACCTCGCAGAGCAGCCAGAGCATCCAGACCACCGGCGTGCTGTAAGAATCGCGGCAGGCCTGCGCGAGATCGCGCCCGGTGACGATCCCAAGCTTGGAGGCGAGGCCCTGGAGGAGCACCGCCATCAGATTCGAGATCAGGATCACGCTGAGCAGTGCGTAGCCGAAGCGCGAGCCGCCCGCGAGATCAGTCGCCCAGTTGCCCGGATCCATGTAGCCGACCGCGACCAGATAGCCGGGTCCGGCGAAGGCGAGGATCTTCCGCCAGGTGGTGCTCGAGCCCACGGGGACGCTGCGGTAGACCTCGGCGAGGCTGGGCGCGACCCTGGCGCGGCGCCAGCCGGGCTCGGTCGCTGCCGCTGGCTTCGGCTCGGGCGGCAGAACGGGATGAATTGCTGACATCGGATGACGGCGCGGGAGACGTTCGGCGGTACCCATAGAAGTGGGGGCCGCTTTGTTTAGGCCGACCTAAACATATTTCGAGGCGACATTCACGCAAGGCCCCCGTTGCGACTCCCCTCCACGACCGGCCGAACAGAGGACATCGAGGTCGGCGCCCCGGACCTCTACCGGCACGCCGAAGCGCCGGCCGAGCTCCAACGCGGCGTCGCCGACGGTCATGCCTTCGAGGAGGATCCCACCAGGCGCCCACTCCGTCCACCGGTCGAGGTCCGCCTCGATGACGACGGCGACGACGCCACTCGATTCGACACGCCCTCGCTGGCCCGCCGCGAGCACCGCGGGCGCCGTCGGCGAGGTAACGCTCGGCGAGCCGGCAGAGCGCAGCGTACTGCTGCCGGCACAGCTCCTCGAGCGCGCGCGCATCGCCCGCGCCCAGGCGCTCGAGGAAGTCGTGCCCGATCGCGGCCGATTTCGACGGATGCGTCACCGAGACGGGACTCGTGCTGTTGTGGCACTGACTGTAGCATATCCGCGCGAAAACCAACCGCGACGCGCGCGACGACGCGTGCTGGAGAATGCAGATGATCGAGAGTCTTGGTCAGATCGCCCTCACGGTGCGCGACGTGGAACGCAGCCTGGCGTTCTATCGCGACGGCCTGGGGCTCCGATTTGTGTTCTCCCCGATGCCGACGCTGGCGTTCCTCATGATCGGCGGCGTCCGGCTGATGCTGAGCACACCGGAGGGCGAGTTCACGCCGGGCGGGAGCACGGTGCTCTATCTACGTGTCGCCGACATCGAGGCAGAGCACGCCGCGCTCATCGCGCGCGGTGTGACGTTCATCGACGCACCGCACCTCATCGCGCGGATGCCGGACCACGAGCTGTGGATGTGTTTCTTTCGCGACCCGGACGGACATACGCTCGCGCTGATGAGCGAGCGGCGACTGGCGGCGTGAACGATCGCAGGTGGTGCGCGGTGCGCATCGCGTCGCCCTTCTACCGGCCGTCGGGCGACTCGCCGATGTAGGTCAGGAACTGTCGCAGCACGCGCTCGGTGAGTCCCCACACGGTGTACTCGCCGTGCTGGAACACCGAGACGTCGCGCAACACACCGGCGACGGAGACACTGCCGGTGCCCCACGCAGTCTGCTCGCGCAGCGCGGACACCGGCACCCAGAACGCGGCCGCCACCTCGCGGCTCGGCACGATCTCGACTCCCGCGCGCAAGAGGGCCACGTACGGACGGATGATGATCGGCGGGAGCGTCGGCGTGCGCGGGCTCAGATCATCGAGATGCCCGAGCAGCCGGCCGTCGCGTGCGACGTCGACTCCCGTCTCCTCCAGCGTTTCGCGCACGGCGGTCACGGCGAGATCGTGGTCGCCGGGCTCCATGCGACCACCGGGACAGGCGATGTGGCCGCTCCACGGATCGCCTTCCGCTTCGGCGCGCTTGATCATGAGCAACTCCGGCTCGCCGTCGGCGCGAGCCCGGAGCGCGAGCAGGATCGCGGCGAGCCGCATCGGTGGCTCCGGACGCACGACGATCGGCGGATGCTCGGCCAGCGACCGGATGAGACGTGCGACGGATGGGTGCCGCTCGAGATGGTCGAGCTCCTGAGTAACCGGGGGTTCGGGGGTCCGGGGGTCCGTAGGTCCGCCACCTAACTCCGTCAATCCTGAATGTCTCCGCCTGCTTCGACCCACCCGCGGAAACCCGAGTCCAGCGAGACGACGTCGGTGTAGCCCATCTCCCGCAGCGTCTCCGCGGCGAGGGCGGAGCGGTTGCCCGCCGCGCAGTAGAGCACGACGGTGGCATCGCGCGGGATCGCCGCTTCCACCTTCGACTCGAGACGACCGCGGTCGAGATGGAGCGCGCCGGGAATCTTGCCGAGGTTCACCTCGTTGAGGTCGCGCACGTCGACGAACGTGGCGCGTCCCGAGGCGTGCAGCTCCAACGCTTCCTTCGCACTGATCTGTCGCACGCGTGCCCTGGCTTCGCGGTAAAGGTCGTTGGCGGTCTTCATGCCCGAGCTCGATGAGTGACGGCGCGCGCCCGTGGCACCGGCGGCGCGCTCACGTGAGCTGGACGGTGAGCGTCAACGCCTCGGCATCGAGCTGCGCGATTGCGCCGAGCGGGATCGTCCATTGCTCGTCGATGTGCCCGATGGGAACCCCGGCGACCGCGGGCACGCCCGCCACGTCGGCCGCCTCCGCGACGAGCGTGTCGAGCGCACCCGATGAAAGGTCGTGACCGGGCGTGGCCGCTGTGAAGTGCCCGACGACCAGTCCGGCAATCTGGGCGAGCGCGCCGCTCAAGCGGAGTTGTGTCAGCATGCGGTCGATTCGATAGGCAGGCTCGCCGACGTCCTCGAGCACGAGGAGCGCGCCGCGGTAGTCGGGTGCGTACGGCGTGCCGGCGAGCGCGGCGAGCAGAGCGAGATTGCCACCGACGAGCCGACCATGCGCGCGTCCGGGGCGCACGGTACGCGCGGCGTCGGCGCGGCCGCAGGGATCGCGTCCCTCGACGACGGCGCGGACGAGAGAGGCGCGCGAGAAGTCCGTGAGCGTGCCGCGTGCCGTGGGGGCGTGGTAGGTGATCAGCTCGCAGCGCGTGCTGGCCGCGGCGTGCAGCGCGGTGACGTCGGAGAAGCCGATGAGCGCGCGAGGACGACGATTGAGCGACGCCCAGTCGACGTACGGCAGGATCCGCATGGCGCCGTAACCGCCGCGCACGCACCAGACGGCATCGACGTCCTCGGCGGCGAGCGCGGCGTTGAGATCCTGCAACCGCTCCGCGTCGGTGCCGCCAAGGTAGCCATGGCGGGTCAGGACGTTGGCGCCGGGAAGCGGCTCCCAGCCGAGCGCTCTGGCATTCGCGATGGAGGTGTCGAGCTCTTCCGGGCCACCCAGTGGACCGGCCGGCGCGACGAGCGCGACGCGGGCGCCGGCGGAGAGCAGTGGCGGAAGTCGCATCGCGCGCAACGTAGAGAGCGCCATTGCGCCAAGCAATGGCGTGACCCGCTATGCGCTCTGTGCTCTGCGCGATGCCCTGCGCGCGAGCTCGGTATGGGGTGAAGTGTTTGTCGAGCGGACAAAACAAATGGCACCCGTTATGCCCTCACCGAGCCCACCTCGAGCGGGCGACTGAAGTCCCACCGTCCGGCTCGATTGATCCACCATGTAGTGGAGGACATCGACATGGACGACAAACGCAACTCGGGCACGTCGAACCAGGGTGGGATGAGCGGCTCGTCCGGTCGCTCGGGCTCGCCGCAGCAGGGCGATCAGCAGTCGGGGAAATCGGGGCAATCGGGTCAGTCTGGCCAGTCGGGAGCCTCGGCGCAGTCGGGGCAGTCGGGCGGAATCCGTGACAATGCCTCGGCCGGTGAAGGTGCGGGGCGCACTGCCAGCTCAAAGAGTGGCGGAATGCGCGCGCCTTCCGGCTCGGACGAGCTGGACGGCGACGTGAGCCGCACGGGTCAGAGCGGCCAGAGCGGACGCAGCGGCATGTCCGGCTCGTCGGGCTCCTCCGGATCGTCGGGAATGTCGGGCTCGTCGCGCGGCGCCGGGGGCTCGGCCGGCTACGGCGGCTCGGGGAGCGGCGGTAGCCAGGGCGGGTCGGGCCAGGGCGGATCCGGGCAGGGCGGCTCGGGTCAGAGCGGCAGTCAGCGCCCGGGCGGCTCGGGCGGTATGGGCGGAGCCGGCGGCAGCAGCACGTCACGCTGAACAGAGTCGGTCCGCACAGATGAAGGGCGCTCCGATCGGAGCGCCCTTCGTCGATCGAGGCTCTAGCTTGCGCACGTGCCCCGCCTCGTTACCCTCCTGTTCGCCGCGCCCTGGATCCTCGGTCCGATCGTCACACTCGTCCGCGTGCGCCTCTCTCGCTCGCTCGACGACGAGCCCGCCGATCCACCGCGTGATGCCCCGCTCGTCTCGCTCGTGATTCCCGCGCGCAACGAGGCGCGCAACATTCGCCGCTGCGCCGAGTCCGCACTCGCGTCACGTTATCCACGTCTCGAGGTGATCGTCGTCGACGACCACTCGACCGACGAGACGGGCGCGATCGCGGCCGAGCTGGCGCGGCGCGACGCGCGGCTGCGCGTGATCACGCCCCCTTCCCTGCCGAGCGGATGGTTCGGCAAGCAGTGGGCATGCACGGCGGGCGCAGCGACGGCGCGCGGCGAGTTGCTGGGCTTCATGGATGCAGATACCTGGCAGTCGCCCGACCTCGTGACGCGCGTGGTGAACGCGATGCGCGCGCGCCGCTCCGACCTGCTCACCGTGGCCGGCATGCAGGAGCTCGGAAGCTTCTGGGAGCGGCTGATCCAGCCACAGATCTTCGCGATCATGCTGCAGCGATTCGGCGGGACGGAGCTGGTGAACCGATCGCGCAACGTGTCGCAGAAGATCGCCAACGGGCAGTGCATCTGGGTGCGCCGCGACACGTACGACGCGCTCGGCGGTCACGCGGCGGTGAAGCACGAGGTGGCGGAGGATCTGGCCCTCGCCCAGCTGTGGTTCCGCGCCGGCCGCACGGTGACACTGGTGCTCGGCCTCTCGCAGCTCTCGACGCGCATGTACACGTCGCTGCGCGAGCTGATCGATGGTTGGGGAAAGAACATCTACGCCGGCGGTCGCAAGGCGATGCCGCTCGGCGCGGTGGGGCGCGCGATCTTTCCGCTGCTGCTCGTGGCGCCGGGACTGTTCGGGGTGATTCCTCCGATCGTGCTCGCGCTCGGGCTGTTCGGCGTCGTCGGCTCTGGCGCGCTGACATGGGCAGCGATCGCGACGACGGCGAACCTGGTATGGTGGCTGCTCGTGTACGCCTGGCTGCGGCTCTCGCCCGTGTACGCGCTGCTGCACCCGCTCGGATCGGCGATGGTGCTCTACATCGCGCTCGGCGCGATCGTACGCGGGAAGCGGGTGCGGTGGAAGGAGCGCGAGTACCGGGCGGCATAGCGACCGCGAACCCGCAAACCCGCGCACCACGCATTCGCTGATGCGCGCGTACAACCGGTCACGGTTCGCAAGCATGCGTGCCCTACCCTGCGCGCGTGCGAACTCTCCGTCACGCCGCCGCGCTGCTCGGCGCCGCGCAGTCCATCGACACGCTTCTCCCGATCGCCGCCGAGCTCTCGTTCGATCCCATCGCGCTCCCGGTCGACGACGCCACGCGCGCCGCGCTCGGGGTTCCCGACGAGGCAGGTGAGACGCGCCTCGTGCGCGGACGCGGTGCGCTGCGCGCGCTGATCGTCTGCACCGGGCGCACGGAGCCGCTGCGCGCGTTGTTCACCCGACTCGCCTCGGCGCTGAGCGCACGCGCGGGCTCGGTCCTCTGGCTCCTGCTCGGCGCCACCTCTGGGGGCGAGGTCGGCGTGGCGTGCTGGACGAAGGGCGGCCGCACGCCGCGACTGGTCGCACTCGTCGCACGGCGCGATCACGTCGTGGCGAGCGACGCCGAGGCGCTCGCGGCGCTCGCGGCGTCGGCCGGCGTCGACGATCTGCTCACGCATACGCGCTGGTGCGAGCTGCTCGGCCGCGAGGCGTTGTCGCGCCGGTTCTACCGCACACTCGAGCAGTGCGTCGGTGCGCTCTCGTCCTCGCTGCCGCGATTGCCTCCGGCCGACCGTGCCGAGCTCGCGCTGCTCGCGGCGTCGCGCCTCCTCTTCCTCGCGTTCCTCGAGACGAAGGGTTGGCTCGACGGCGACCGCGCCTTCCTCGCGCGGCAGTTCGACGCCTGCATGGCGCGCGGCGGCGGCTTCCACGAGCGCGTGCTCCTGCCGCTCTGGTTCGGAACGCTCAACACGCCGATTCGCCGCCGTGCGCGCGCGGCGCGAGCGTTCGGTGCGATCCCCTTCCTGAACGGCGGCCTGTTCGGCAAGACGGCGCTCGAACGCCGGCACACGCAGACACGGCTCTCCGACGAGTCGCTCGGTCGCTTCCTCGGCGAGGTGCTCGGCGCGTATCGGTTCACGGCGCGCGAGGAGCACGAGCGATGGTCGGAGGCGGCGATCGACCCCGAGATGCTGGGCCGCGCGTTCGAATCGTTGATGGCGTCGCGCGAGCGGCGGACGTCGGGTGCGTTCTACACGCCGCAGGTGCTGGTCGCGCACGTGGCGGACGCGGCGCTCGCGAGCCGTCTCGCTGAAGGCGGTTTGCCAGAAGCCATCATCGAGGCCGCGCTGCGCGGCGAGACGCTCGGCCCCTCCAACGCGTCCGCGCTTCGGGCCGAGCTGTCGGCGCTCACGGTCCTCGATCCTGCGTGCGGATCGGGTGCGTTTCTCGTGCATCTCCTCGAGCGGATCGCCGAACTGCATCGGCTGGCGGGCGACGCGCGGCCACTGGCCGAGGTGCGCCGCGACGTGCTCGCCCGTGCCGTTCACGGAGTCGACGTGAACCCGACGGCGGTCTGGCTGTGCGAGCTGCGATTGTGGCTCTCGGTGGTGATCGAGAGCGACGAGCGACGCATGAGCGCCGTGCCGCCCCTGCCGAACCTCGACTGCAACGTCCGCGTCGGAGACGCGCTTGCCGGCGACGCGTTCTCGACGCCCCCGTCGCTCGTCGGACCGCCTGCGGCACTGGCCGCGCTTCGCCTGCGTTACGCGCGCGCCACGGGACGGCGCAAGGCGACGTTGCGGCGAGCCCTCGAGCGCGAGGAGCGCCGGCGCGGCATCGCCGCGATCGATCGGCAGCTCGTCGCGCTGCGCGCCGAGCGTCGCGAGCGGGTGCTCGCGCTGCGGAGCGTGGACCTGTTCGGCGCTCGAGGCGGCGCGGCCACGCTGAAGCCCGGCGACTCGCTGGCACTCCGGCGGCGCACTGCGGCGTTGCGCCGCGAGCGCGAGCAGATCGCGGCAGGGGGCGCGCTGCCGTTCGCCTTCGCGTCGCACTTCGGACACGTCCACGCGCGCGGCGGGTTCGGGCTGGTCATCGGGAACCCCCCGTGGGTGCGGCTGCACAACATCCCCGCCGCGAAGCGAGCCTCGCTGCGCGAGCGCTATATCGTGTTCCGCGACGCCGCATGGGCGGCCGGCGCGGAGCGTGCGGGCGCCGGCTCCGGGTTCGGCGCGCAGGTCGATCTCGCCGCGCTGTTCGTCGAACGCAGCCTCGCGCTCACCGCCGCGCATGGGGTCGTGGCGTTGCTCGTGCCGGCGAAGCTGTGGCACTCGCTCGCCGGAGGCGGCACGCGAGCACTGCTCTGCCGCGACGCCCGACTGCTGCGGCTCGAGGATTGGTCTGAGGCGCCGTGCGCGTTCGACGCCGCGGTGTACCCGTCTATGATTTTAGCGGCGAGCTCCACGCCGCATCCGGCTGACGAAATGCACGTCGCCGTCCGGCGTGCGTCGCTCGACGTCGTGTGGCGCGCGCAGCCGACGTCCATCCGGTTCGACCAGCGCGATCCGGCGAGCCCGTGGCTGCTCCTGCCGCCTCAGGTGCGCGCGGCGTTCGACCGCATCTCCGCTCGCGGACATCCGCTCGGTGAGTGCGGACTCGGCCGGCCGACGCTCGGCGTGAAATGCGGATGCAACGAGGCGTTCGTCGTCGAGGTCGTCGGTCAGTCTGGCGAAGACGTCATGGTCAGCCAGGATGATCGCAGCGGCTCGATCGAACGCGCGCTTCTTCGCCCCCTCGTTCGCGGTGAGGCGATCGTTCCCTGGCGGCTGCGACCGACGTCCAGCGCCATCGTGTGGACGCACGACTCGCACGGAAGGCCGCTGGAGGCGCTGCCTCGAGGCGCGGCACGCTGGCTAGCGCCGTGGCGCACGAGGCTGTCGGAGCGCAGCGACCTGCATGGAGCGCGCGCATGGTGGTCGCTGTTCAGAACGGAAGCTGCCGACTGCGAGCGCACGCGCGTCGTGTGGTGCGACTTCGGTCGAGCTCCGCGCGCGGCTGTCCTGCCGGCCGGCGATCCCACCGTGCCGCTCAACAGCTGCTACGTCCTCGCCTGCGAGAATCCCGACGATGCGCTGGCCATCGCTGCGCTGCTCAACTCGCCGCTCGCCGCGGCGTGGCTGGGCGCCATCGCCGAACCGGCGCGCGGCGGCTGGCATCGGTATCTCGCCTGGACGGTCGCGCTGCTCCCACTGCCGCACGACTGGCCGAGGGCGCGGTCGATCCTCGCGCCGGTCGCCGAGCATGCGATCCTGCACGATCCGCCGAGCGTACCCGCGCTGCTCGACGCGGTGTGCGGAGCATACCGGCTGAAGCCGGTCGAGGTCGCACCGCTGCTCGCCTGGAGCCATCGATCGTGAGCCGGATCGCGGTCGACGAAGCCCAGGATCGCCTCGACGTGGCCCGTGCGACGCTCGCTGAATTCGTCACGATCGATGCACCCTCGCCGACGCTGGGCTCCGTCGTGCTTCGCCCCGATCAGCTCGAGACCGTATGCCGCGTGCGCGCGCATCTCCGTCGTGATGGTGGTTGCCTGCTCGCCGACGACGTCGGCACAGGGAAGACGTACGTCGCGCTCGCCGTGGCGCGACAGTGGGCGCGGCCGCTCGTCGTTCTGCCCGCCTCGCTCCAGCCGACGTGGGAACGGGCAGCGCACTGCGCGGGAGTGCGGTGCGACTTCACGAGCCACGAGGCGTTGAGTCGCGGACACGCGGTCGACCAGCGCTTCGATGGCGTCGTTGTGGACGAGTCGCACCGGTTCCGCCCCACGTCGCGGCGACATGCGGCGCTCGCCGCCCTGACGGCGCACGCGCCGATGCTGATGCTCTCCGCCACGCCGTTGCAGAACAACGTGCGTGAGCTCGCTGCACAGATCGCGCTGCTCGTCGGTGAAGTCGCCTATCTGCTCCCGCCGGCCGAGCTCGCGCGCTGGGTCGTGCGGTCGAGCCATTCGGCCGAGCTGCCGCTGCCGCGCGTCGCGCCGCCGCGCTGGCTCCCCATCGATGCCGACGACGGCGAGGTGCTGCGCGCGATTCTCGCGCTCCCTCCGCCGCCGCGCGCGATCGACGCCGGCGAGGGCGGCGTGCTGCTGCAGCTGTCTCTCGTGCGTGCCTGGGCGTCGAGCCGAGCGGCGCTCGCGGCTGCCGTTCGACGACGGCAGCACACCCTCGCGGCCATCGAGCAATGTCACCAGGAAGGACGGCAGCCGAGTCGGCGCGAGCTCGGAAGCTGGAGTGGCGCCGGTGGCGTGCAGCTCGGCTTCGCCACGCTGCTCGCCGCGTCGTTCCTCGAGATGAGCGAGCGCACGACGCTCGCGGACGCGATCGAGCGCGAGCGCGCTGGGCTTGATGCACTGCGGAGCGCGATCGCGCGGGTCGACGACCCGGACCCGAAGCGGGTCTCCGTCCTTCGTGGCCTGCGCCGCGCGCACGAGGGCGAGGCAATCCTGGCGTTCAGCGAATCGGCGACCACCGTACGCGCCTACTGGTCGGCACTGCGCGGAGACGCTGGCTGCGGTATGCTCACGGCGCGCGAGGCGCGCATCGCCAGCGGGCGTCTCGGCCGCGAAGAGCTGCTGGCGCGGTTCGCCCCGCGCGCACAGGGAGCGCGCCCGCCCGCCGCGCACGAGCGCGTCACGCTGCTGCTCGCGACCGATCTGCTGTCGGAGGGTGTGAACCTGCAGGACGCGTCGGTGGTCGTGCACCTCGACCTCCCGTGGAATCCCGCCCGCCTCGCGCAGCGGCTCGGACGCATCCGTCGTCCGGGTGGGGCACGCGAGGTGGCGAGCTATCTCCTGTCGCCGCCGGCGCAGGCGTCGCTGCTGCTGCGAACGGAAGCGCGGCTCCGCGCCAAGCTCGCGCGGGCCGAGTCGACGATCGGGCGCAGCGTGGACGTGCTGCCCACGCTCGGCGCTCCGGGCCTCGATTCGCGCGAGGGCGCGGCACGAGAGCCGGCCGCGATGTCGGCCGCCGAGCTGCGGGGCGAGATCGCACGACGGCTCGCGCGCTGGCGAATGGATCTCGGTCCCGGCGTCCATCGGAACGTCGGCGTCGGCGGAACAGCTATCGAAGCAGCAGTCCACGCCGACGCGTCCGGATGGATCGCCCTGCTCGACGACGGGCGTCTCGTCGCTTCCGTGGCGAATTGCGAAGGTCGCGCCATCGTGAGCGATGCATCCGAGACGATCGTGCGAGCGCTCCACTTTACCGACGGCGCACCTCGACTCGCCGACCCCGCGGAGCGTGACGCGGCAGACCGTGAGCTGCGTGGCTGGATCGCTCACGACTGGACGCAGCGCTCGTCGGGGATCGCGGTCGTCGACTCTCCGATGCGGCGGCGCATTCGGCGCGCACTCGACGATGCGCTGCGGAGCACACCGCGTCATCGGCGCGCGAGCATCATGGAGTGCGCGGCCAGGGTACGCCGCGCGCTCACACGTCCGCTTCCGCTCGGCTTGGAGCGCACGCTGACTGCGCTCGCCGACGAACGCTCGACGCAGCCGGACTGGATCGATGCGGCGGCCGACCTGGTCGCACTCGCTCCTTCGCGCGCTCCCGAAGGTGAATCGGGAGCGCCTCGCTACCTCGCCCTCATCGTGTTCGGCCGTGCAGCGAGCGCACGGCCGTAGCACGGACGGCTCGCTACTGATGCACCGTCAGGTTGCCATTCACCGCGGCCGTCGGGGCCGCGAGCTCGTCCGCCCCGGGGCTCGGAGTCGTAGAGTACCGCGCCCGTGGAAGGTTTCCACACCCGGGTGAGAATGCGGTCCTTGTCACCCACCGTCTTTCCGTCGCGCGCCCTGATCTGGCACGCGACCGTGGCGCCGGTCGCCGTCGTGCCGGTGCCGCGCACGGTTGCGGTCGAGCCCTGCACGACGAGCCAGTCGAATGCCGACGCGGTCATCGACAACGCGCCTGCCTGCGCGGTGAGCGAGAAGGTGCCGACGGGCTGCGTGCCCCCCGCGTACCGCACGTCGATCGCGAACGACGACTTGTCGCCGCTCGTGGCGCCGGGAATCCAGCCGCTGCCGTTCACCGCGCCGGCGGCCGCGTCGTACACGACGACGATCGACGAGCGCGTCTGATCGCTGCCGTCGTCGTCGTCACGCACGGTGACGGTCACGGTGAAGAAGCCCGCGCTCGCGTACGTGTGCGGCGCGCTCGCCGTGAGGGCGCTGCCGGCGCTCACGGTCGTGCTCTGGCCGTCACCCCACTCGATCACCGCATCGTGCGTATCGACCGAGCCGGCGTCGGTGAACGTCGCCGTCGCCGAGAGCGACGCGCCCACTGAGCTCGCGACCGCCGGTGTGGTGACGGCGGTGATCACGGGCGCGGCATTGGCGATCGTCACGGTGCGCGACACTCGGCTCGTCGCGCCGAACGGATCCGTCACCGTCACTGTCGCGGTGTACCTGGCTCGTAGGGCATGAAGCCGCTCCATCGCGCGATACGTCCTTTCGGCCCGACTACCCATCCCGCCGACGCCGACGCGAACGCCACGCTGTTGTACGCCGTCGAGTCGACACGCTGCCACGTCACGCCGCCGTCCACCGACACATCGGTTCCCGTGAGTCCGACGGCGACGAGCGTGTTGGCGCGCGTGCCCGGCACGATCGCCACCGCCGAGCGATACCCGGCGGGGCTCGCCGCGCTGTCGGTGAGCGTCCACGTCGCGCCACCGTCGCTCGTCGCCGCGACATTCCGGCCGCGCAGATCGGGCTTCTCGTAGTCACCGCCCGCGATCACACCGTGGCGCGCGTCGCGGAACGCCACCGAGAATGCGCCGGCAGAGGCGACGCCGGCGCGAAGCGGCGTGTCGTGCACCGTCCACGTGGTGCCGCGATCGGCGGAGTGATACACGCGCGCCGATGCGGCGCCTCCCGTGACGATCCATGCGTGTGTCTCGCCGAAGACGGTGAGACACGTCCCGCTCGCGGCGAATCCGCCCTCGCCCGGGAGCGCGGGAGGCAGACGGTCCGCGGGAATCTCCCGCCAGCTGTCGCCGCCGTCGTTCGTGACGATGACCAGCAGCTTGCCATCGACGGGATCGCTCATCGCGATGCCGTTCCGCGCGTCCCAGAAGCGGATCGCGTCGAGGAAGGTGCCCTTCCGCGTGGCGGACCAGCGGAGCGACCAGGTGCGCCCGCCGTCGGTCGTGCGATAGACGCGCGACGAATCGCCGATGCTGATCGCGTGCGCCGTCATGGCCGACGTCGCGGCGATGGCGCGCAGGTCGAGCGCTGTCGCGCCGGGGATCGTGTCGCGCGTCCAGTGCACGCCGCCGTCTCGCGTGTGCACCACCGTGCCACGCTCGCCACTGGTCCACACGACGCTCGGCGACACGACGCTGAGCCCGCGCAGCTCGACGTCGGTTGGACTCGCCTGCGCCCGCCACTGCGCCGATGCGCGGGCCGGCGCGGTGAGCACGCACGCGAGGAACAGGAGGAACGCTCGGGGGAGATGCATCGGCAGCGTGTGGTGTGGTATGAGGAACGAGTGGAGTATGTCCAGCGGCCACGAGTGGGACCAGCGCCGGCGGGGCTATCGGGGAGCCCAGGCATCCATCAGATTGGGCGACGTCGCACGAGGCCGGCGCGCTCCGCGCCGTACGCTCGGCGATGCCTTCCTCCAGGCCCCGGGATGCGGCGCGCCACTCGCTGGGCCGCTCGGCGTCGGCAAGGGCAGGTCGTGGTCGCCGTTGTGCTGCTGTGCACCGGCATGGCGGGACGCGCGCGCACACAGCAGGTCGTTCAGTCCTCGGCCGCGTCGCCCGCCGATCGAATCCCACAGCCGATGTGCGCGCCCGCACGGACGGCGCTCGTGCTCGCCGGCGGTGGCGCCAAGGGCGCGGCGCACATCGGCGTCATCAAGGTGCTCGACAGCCTCGGCATCCACCCCGATCTCGTGGTGGGGACGAGCATCGGCTCGATCGTCGGTGCGCTCTACGCGAGCGGCTACACCGGTGCGGAGATCGATTCGCTCGGCATCGCGTACCCGATCGGCCGACTGTTCCAATCCTACCGGCCGCGGCTTCCACCGATCGTCGGTGTCGGCCTCCGCCCATTCGCGGTGTGGGAGAGCTCGGGCAGACAGCTCACACTGCAGAACGGCACCGTCGACGAGGCGGAGGTCGTCTCGCTGATGAACGCGATGCTGCTGCGGGGCAATCTCCTCGCCCGCGGCAGCTTCGACTCGATGCCGGTGCCGTACCGCGCCATCGCCACCGACCTCGCGACCCGCGGTCTCGTCGTGCTCGATCGCGGGGATCTCACCCAGGCGGTGCGCGCGAGCTTCGCCATCCCGCTCGTGTTCACGCCCGTGCGCATGCACGACCGCCTCCTCATCGATGGCGGCATCGCGCTCAACGTGCCGATATCGGTCGCACGCCAGCTCGGCGCGGAGCGTGTCATCGTCTCGAGGCTCGACAACTCGTCGCAGACGCCGAAGTCGACCGGTTCCACGATGGGCACGGCCTCGCTCCTCATCGATTTCCTGTTCTTCCAGCCCATCGACACCCTCGGCCAGACGGACCTGATGGTCTCGACGAAGACCGGACAGTTCGCCGCGCTCGACTTCGCGCCGGCGCGCATCGCGTCGCTCGTACGGCTCGGGCACGATCGCGCCGTGGAGGTGCTGCGCACCGCGTCGTGCATGCCACCCGCATCGACGACGCGTCCCGTCGCGTCGGTACCGTCGCTGGTCGGGGCAATCATGCCGACGGCAACGATTGCGGTCGACGCATTGCCCGAGATGCCCACACTTCAGATCGAGACGCGGGGACGCCTCGTCGCCGACTCACTGCGCCGTGGGGTGCGCCGCATCGCGAACTCCGACCCATTCCAGGGAGTATGGCTCAACCCGGCGCCGGAGGACTCGACGCACGTCGCCTTCCGTCCCGCCTTCATCGACCGGCCTGAGCGGACGATCGGCATCGGCCTCGACTACGTCACGTCGATCGGTGCGCATCTCTGGACCGGCGTCATCGATCGCCGCCTCGGGCTGACGAGCGTCGAGGGGACGGCGCTCCTCGAGCTCGGCGAGATCCGGCAGGAGCTGACGCTCGGAGCGCGACGCACCACGCAACTCCTCGGCCTCACGGTGCATCCCATCGCGCGATTCTCCCTGTCGCGGGAACAGGTGCGCTTCTACGACGCGGACAGAGTACCGCTCCCACCGCACGAGGTGGACGATACCCGTCTCCTGATCGGCTTCGAGCGTGCGCTCTCATGGGGCGGACGTTACCGCTGGGGTGCCGAGACGCACTTGTGGATGCCGAAGGCGCAGCCAGCCGTGAACGCCGTCGGGCTGCGCGGCGAGTTCTGGTGGTTGCGCCGGAACGGCTCCCCGATCGTGACCGTCGACGGCAATCTCAACCCGCGATACCAGCGACTGCTGATCACGGGCAACACGGTGCGTCACTTCAAGCGGCGCTTCACCTTCATCCCGGCCGTGCGATTCGGCTTCGGAAACGACCTGCCGGATCAGGAGACCTTCTCTCTCGGCGGTGATGAGGGGTTCGCCGGCTACCGGCGCTTCGAGGCCCGCGGGACGTTCGAGAACACCACGACGTTCATGCTCAAGTACGCGCTCGTCGGCCCGATCTCGCTGACGGCGTCGAGCGAGGACGGCGTCATCGCGGACGCGGACTCGGTGCGCGCGAGCGTCACGCGGCCGCCACTCCACTTCGTGGACGGCAACCGATACGGCATCGAGATCGAGACAGTCCTCGGCCCCATGCGCATCGAGGTGGGCCACAACACCGTCGGCCGGCAGCAGGCCAGCTTCAGCATCGGATCGTGGCGGTGAGATCGAGATGAAGATCCTGTTGGCGGTGCTGGGTCTCATCACGGCGTTCGCGGTCGTGCCGATCGATACGCGCTCGCTCCGCTCCGTCTCGCAACCGGCGATCGATCACGCGGCATCGGTGGCGCGGTTCGCGGCGGTCGCACAGGCGGAGCGCGATTCCACGATGGACGACGCGCGCTCGGTGCTGTTCGATCACGGGGCGCGCACGTCGCGAGTCGTCGTCCTGGTGCACGGATTCACCAACTCGCCGCGGCAGTTCCGTGAGCTGGGACAGCTCCTGTTCGATCGGGGCTACAACGTCCTCATCCCTCGGCTGCCCGACCACGGGCTCCGGTCGGGCGACGTCGGCGCGCTGAAGACGCTCACCGCGGAACGCTATCGCGACTATGCGGACCGCGCCGTGGACGACGCGCGGGGCCTTGGGGACTCGGTGATGGTCGTCGGGCTCTCGGCGGGCGCCGACGTGGCGATCTGGATCGCGCAGCATCGGCCGGACGTCACGCGCGTAGTCGTGATCGCACCTGCCATCTCGCTGGCACGCGTGCCCGCGCTGTTCGACGCGCCCGTGATGAATCTGATGACGCGCGTCCCCAACATGACCTTCCATCAGAAGCCGGACACGCTGCGGCCGCACGCGTACTTCGGTGTCTCCACGCGCGCGGTTGCGCAGACGCTCCGCTTCGGCGCCAGCGTGATGAGCGACGTGGAGCATGGAGGTCCCGCCGTGCACGACCTGGCGCTGGTCGTCAACGGCAATGACCACACGGTCGACGCGGCTCCAGTGGTTCGCATCGCCGAACTCTGGCGAGAACGCGTCGGAACGCGCACGGCATTCTACCGCTTCGCAACGGAGCTCCGGCTGCCGCACGACCTCATCGACGCCACGCAGCGGTGCGGTATGCCCGACGTCGTCTATCCCGTCGTGGTGGCACTACTGGAGGCGCGTGAACCCGACGCGACAGGCGACCTCACTCCACGGTGTGCGCCAACGAAGTAGCAGCTCATCCTCGAGCACGTTCGAAAAACAAATGTGCAACGACAGCGTGCCGTGATGTTGGAATGGAGTATGCCTTGTCAGTGGGCCCGAGACGAGCGGCGCGGTCGCTTCACCGGTCCGATACCAGACGCGCCGAGGTCGAGTGCGCTGCACGCCACCCCGAGTCGGGAGGACGCATGCTGACTGGAGCCGAACGCGAAGCCTTCGCGTTGCGCGTGATGAAGGAAGTGCGGCGCTGGCCCGGAGTACAGATGCGGACCCATCTCAACCCCCTCGCCGAAGATACGGACGACGGCATCGAGTTCCGTCTGTACGGACGCCAGGTCGGTCACATCCACCACGACTGCTCCGTGCACGTCTCGCTGACGCGCGCGCTGAAGTCGACGGTGCTCGAGCTGGGGCTCGCGCTGCCCCTCGCGCAGGCGGGCGGACCGTCCTGGGTCGCGTTCGCCCCGGAGATTCCCGACGACGTGCAGCGCGCGATCTGGCTCCTGCGCCTCAACTACGTACGCCTGCGCCGGCAGCGGATGAGCCCCGACGCTGCCGCATCGTCCGAGGTGCTGCGCGAGCACGAGGACGCGCTGGGCGAGCTGGCTCCCTCAGTGACGACGGTATTGCAGCGCACGCAGGCGAGAGCGCCGAGGCCACTGCCGCCGGTGGCATGAGCGCGCTGCGCGCGCCGTTCTCGGTTATCGGTGCTCAGTTCTCGGCCGGCCTCGGGACGCCGGAGCTTTCCGAGGCCGGCCGGCTACCCAAAACCGACAACTGAAAAACCGCCCTCTCCTCACGCCCCCCAAAACACGAAATACACCGCCCCACACATGCACAGCGCCGCCCACACGAAGTCGAGACGCAGCGGCTGGCGCATGTAGATCACCGCGAATGGAACGAACACGGCGAGCGTGACCGCCTCCTGGATGATCTTGAGCTGGCCCGGCGAGCGCAGCCGCCGGGGCCGAGTGGGCCGCGAAACCGACCCGTATCCCCGGTCGTAGGTCACGGTGCCGGCGCGACGCCGGACCCTTTCAGACGGAGTCGGCTCATGTGGACGGTACTCAAGGCGCTCGCCCTCAGGATGGCGGTCGGGCGGACGCTCGGCGGGATGCTCGCCACGCTCTTTCTCCTCCTCGTGCCGCTCGCGGGGGTACTGAAGGTGATCGGGCTGCCGATCCTGATCGTGCTCGGCCTCGTCGGCGCTCCGATCTTCCTGCTGCTCGCCGCGATCGGCCTGCCGGTGCTGGTGGTTGTCGGCTTCGGCGGCGTGCTGCTCCTGCTCGTGGGCGGACTGCTCGCGCTGGGCATCCTGGCGATCAAGATCGCGCTGCCGATCATCCTGGTCGTGTGGTTGGTGAAGTGGTGGCGCGCCAAGCCGAAGCCGCCGCAGGCTCCACCGTCGCCGTCGGACATTCCAGGGGAGACGGGAGAAGCAGGGTTGCCATAGCGCGCGGTGCGCGATGCGAGACGGCCTCGGACGCTTCGGCGCGCCGGGGCCGCTTTGCAAGCCTGTCGTCAGGATCGTCGTAACTGATCGACGCGGAGCCCGCGGAGGTCACCTCGAGAGCGCGGAAAATGCTCGCTGTCATTCCGAGCGAGCGCAGCGAGTCGAGGAATCTGCACTTGCTCTCCGGGTCGAGATGCACGCGCCCGAGCACCGCACCCTCCATCCGCAACCCCAAAAGGAGCTTTGGGTCGGCATTCAGCCGTTCGCGGCGCCGCGGTCCGTCGCGGTCCTCCGCGTGCTCGTCGTACAACTCCGCGCGACTCCGCGCCGATCAGTTCACGCACTCACGCGCTAGCTGTAGTACCTCCGCATCTGCGACGCGACGCCGTCGAGATCCGGGAACAGCCGCCGCTCGTCCATTCCCGCCATGTCGAGCTGATCGCGCACACAGTCGGCCGAGGCACGTGGGATCACGAAGCGAGTCAGCGCCTCCTCGAGGCCGTGCTTGGCGAGGAACGCCTCGAACCCACGCGAGGTGTCGGAGCAGAGCGTGAACGTTGCCGTCTGCGCGGAGATGCGCGCGTCGAGTGTCGGCGGATCGATCATGCAGGCGAAGGGTTTCGCCTTGCTCCCTTCGCCGATCAGTCGCCATGGCGTGAACTCACCGTCGCGGCCGACGACTTGGTGCAGGTCGGCGATCAACAGTGCGAGCTCGGGAAATCCGAACTCTCGGTGCATGCGCTTCCAATCGAGGCGCCAGATCACCCGGTCGACGGTCTGGCCGCCCATCGTCGCGAAGTGCGCCGCGACGAGTGGCGAGTAGCTCCAGTCGAGTAGTCGCGTCGGCACGCCGTGGTGCTGCGCGGCCACGAGCAGCTCCCACTCGTTCGTCGCCTGCTGCAGGTGCGGGCGCGAGTAGCGCGCGAAGTTGCGAAGGATGTGCTCCTCGAGCCCTGTCTTCGTGTGCGGCGGATTCACGCCGCCGAGCCGGTCGAGGCTCGTGAGCAGCGACCGCGACGCGTCGGCCGAGCCGTGATACACGCACGAATCGCGGCGACGGCCAGTGATCGGATCGGGCTTCTCCGGGGTCAGCCGGTCGATGAGCTCGCCGAGCGAGCGGACTTCGGTCTCACGGATCCCCATGCGCACCTTCAAATACAAGAACCGTGCAGTCGGCGCATGGCGCTCAGGACGGCGTGTCGTCACCCTCGCGGCGACGGCTTCGCCGGCGCGCGAGCGACCGGAAGTAGCGCCAGCGAAAGATCGAGATCAGCACGAACATCACCGCGAGGGTGATCGCCAGCGGCCAGTCGATGTCACGCATGGTCAGAATCCGAGCGACACGCCGAACGCGCCGACGTTGTCGTACGAGTTGGTGCCCGAGTACGAGCTCACGCGGCGGAACCACCCGATGCGCCCACCCACGCCGAGCAGGAACATCACGTGCGCCTCGGCGCCGAGGTACGTCGTCTCGGGCGCCGCGTTGCGCGGATCGCGGTCCGTGCGCAGTCCCGCGAGCCGGACGTCGAATCCTTGGCCGAAGCGGATCATCCTGAAGTAGCCGAGCGACGCTTCCGCGCCACCCTGCCCCATCTCGGCCATCACGATGATCCCGTCGTCGTACCGGCCGCGGAAGTCGAACAATCCGCCCGCCGCGATGGAGAGCTTGAGAGGCACGCCATAGTGAAAGCCGACCGCCGGCGAGATGTTCACGTAGCGGGTGCTGTCGTCCGTGTCCTGCGCGGCGGCGCGCAGTGGGAGCATCACGACGAGCAGGGCTGGGATGGCGAGTCGACGCATGAGCAATGCTGTGGTGGTGCGTGCCGCACGTCCAGCGAGAGAGACACCGCTGCGCAGGTACTGTTCCTAGGCGGACGGTATCGACGGAGCCCGCGACCAGCGACGCTCGAGGATCCCGCCGAGCAGGGCGCCGACGGGGCTCGCGATGGCGAGCGACAGCGCGTACCAGTCGGGCTGCCCCGGCGCGCTCGGCGTGTGCTGCAGCACGGGAGCGAGCGCGGACATCAGCAGGATCAGCGCGAGCACGAGCGTCGTGAACAGTGTGTGCCCGGTCGTGATCCGCGCCGTCGCGAACCCGCCAGCCAGCGCTCCGAAGAAGCTGATCAGCAGATGGGTCGGATACGTCCAGAAGGGCGCGACGTACGACTTCGGATCGACGCCGCGCAGCGCGGCGAGCGTGGAGATCGTGACGCCGAGGAAGACGATGAGCACCGTCACTCCCAGGCCCGCGAGCAGCGCCAGCGCGGGGCGCAGCGAGGTGGAGGTGGGAGGCGAGGGCCGCGGATCGTTCATCCCAGCACCTGTCTCAGATGATGTTCCAGGTGATCGACGTAGTCGTTCATGAAGTAGCCGAGCGTCACGGGACGGTCCTCGGCGACGGGCCGGAAGGCGCGCAGATGCAGATTGTGGCGATGGCGCACGCGGTCGCGATCAGCCGCGGGAGTCGCCGCCATCACTCGCGCGAGATGGCTGTTGTACGTCATCCACAGCAGCACGAGCTCTTCCCACGGCGCGTCCTGATAGCGCTGCGCAGACACCCATGCGTCCTGGTCGTAGCCCTCGACGACGAGATCGTCGCGGTTGCGCACGCGCACGAAGCGCTGGTGGTTGTTGCTCGCCGAATCGATCAGATGACCGATGATCTCGCGCGGCGACCACTTGCCAGGCGCGGGCCGGCGCGTCGTCGTTTTCTCGTCGAGGGCGAGCAGCCCCGGCGTCACGCCGAGCCAGTTCGTGAGCCGATGCGCGTACGCCGGAGCGTCGTCGCCGAGCGGCG
This sequence comes from Gemmatimonadaceae bacterium, assembly GCA_045804245.1. GTDB lineage: Bacteria > Gemmatimonadota > Gemmatimonadetes > Gemmatimonadales > Gemmatimonadaceae > AG11. The sequence goes on from JBJMNN010000222.1 coordinate 86,575, forward strand.
CGGCGAGGAGCGCATCGAATGAGAGTATGATGCCCGTATCCGACATGGGCGAAAGCTGCCGGTGGTGACACCCGCGCGCGAGAGCTGGCGCCCGCTCGCGCGCCATCGCTACGCGGAATGACTGTTCACGCGCGTGAGCCGCCCGATCTCCGCCCCCACCACGGCTGCGCTCCACGCGAGCAGCGCGCCGAAGAGCAGCGTGACGACGAGTAGCGCCGCCGCCGGCACGCGCAGCACTCCCGCGATCGACGTCGCGAGCGCGGAGAAGCGTCCGCCCAGCGTGTCGACGACGACCAGCGCGCCCCACGCAGCGACGGCGGCCAGCGCGACGAGCCACGCTGCACTGCGCCGCCGCTGGAGCACGACCCCCGCGACCAGCGCCGCGATCACCACGCCCCACCACCCGAGCACCCAGGTGAGCGTCGCGACCGCGAGCGCGGTGGCGAGCAGAGCGAGCATTCCGTCAGCGCCTCGGCCGCAGCGTGAGCGTGCCGCTGCGCTGCGCCGACGACAGCTCGCTCGCTCGCACCGGCACGTGCGCGGCTTCGAGCGTGCCGCCGAGCCATTGCGGGATGCGGTCCTTGTAGTGCGAGCTCGCGGGGTTTCCCGACTGGCCGCCTGGGTAGGTCGTCCACGCGTGCACGGTGGGGCCGAGCTCCACCACCATGCGCCAGCTCGGCCCGTTCGAGCCGCCGATGGTCATCGGGCTCAGCGTACCTGGTCCACCTTCGACCGAAAGGCCGAGCGCGGAGAGCGCCGGGAGGCGCAGCAGGTGGGGGATGCTCACCTTGTGCACGTTCGACCAGCGCCATCCGCTGTCCCCCGCAACGCCGAAGCGCTGCCGGGTCGCGAGGTATGCCGAGACGACGCTCGACGCGAGGATGGCGTCGCGATCCTCCACCTGCGGCGTGCCGCGGTCGTCCCACCATGCGCTCGCGGAGTCGTGCATCAGCTGCGCGAACACGGCGCTCGACGGCGTGGCGCGCCGGCCGCCGTTCTCGGTCGCGAGCTCGTCCCACGTCCGCAGCGCCGCTTCGCGCATTGCGGCCTCGAACAGCACGGCGCCCGTGTTGCTCATGGTGTATCGTCGGTCCCACCGATCCAGCAACCGTCCCGCCTCGGCGAGAACGGAACGGTTGGGACCCGCGTCGCGCGCCGCGACGCGCTGCGCCGCGTTCACGAAATAGGGCACGAAGAGGTCGGCCCGCGCGCTTCCCGGATCCGTCTGGAAGCGGCGCATGTCGTCGACCGTGACGGAGCTGTCGGCGCGCAGCAACGCGTTGATGCGGAGCGCGCGCCACGGGTCGTAGCTGCCGCCGAACCAGAAGCCGACCGCGCGTGGATCCAGGGGCTGCTGGTTGGCCGACGCGAGGAAGCCCTGCGCGGGATCGAACGCCTGCGGCCACTTCTCCACAGGCAGGTCCCCGGTCCAGTCGTTCGCGCTCGACGTGCCGTCGAGCGGGACGGCACCATTGTGCGCGCGGATCGGGTATCGCCCGGTCGAGCGGATCGCGATGTGTCCGCCGCGATCGGCGGCGAGCATGTTCTGCGCGGGCGCGCGATACGAGCGCGCCATCGCGTCCTCGAATTCGGCGGCGGTCCGCGCGCGCGCACCATCGATGAACCCCGCCGCCTCCCGCCCCGCGTCGAGCACCGTCCAGCGCAGCGAGAGCCAGCGGTCGCGCACGCGCTGCAGCGGACCGCGAAATGTGTAGTACACGGTGTCGACGGCGATCGTGTCGCCTTTCTGCCCGCGGTACACCTCGACGCGTGGCTCGATCGGCCGCCACGCGCCGTCGACGCGATGCCGCGTCGGATGCCGGTCGTCGTCGACCTCCTCGATGTAGAAGTCCATCACGTCCGCGCCGGTGTTCGTGAACGTCCACGCCACGTCGCGATTGAAGCCGAGCACGATCGCCGGAAGGCCGGGGATCGTCGCGCCGTACACGTCGAGCTTCCCCGGCACCACGAGGTGCGCCTCGTA
>JBJMNN010000223.1:0-34343 GCA_045804245.1 Gemmatimonadaceae bacterium
CGAGCTCGTGGCCGAGCACGTGATCGTTGTCGGCGTAGATGCCGGTGAACGGCATGATGACGCGGGTGCGCAGTCCTTCGGTGACGCCTCCCGTGCCCTCCGAGAGCTCCTCGCCGATCACGTTCGTCTGCTGGAAGTCAGGATGGTCGGCGTAGAAGACCACCGACTTCCGGTCGAAGGTGTGACGGAAGCTGTCCGAGTGTCGCGCGTACCAGCGCTCGGCCAGCCGACCGGCGTCGTGGACGACGAGCGATTCGGCGGGATAGAAGTACAGATCGAAGTGCGACGACCGCAGGATGCGGAAGTCGAACTTCTCGTACTGCACCTTGTTGCGACCGAAGTACTGCGCTGCCACGGGGGCAGGCGCTCCGACGAGGAGCGCACCGAGCAAAGCGAACAGCCCTGCGCGGCGGGGAGCGAAGGAAGTCATCGCGCGAATCCCGCGGTCGAACCGCGACTGAGGAGCGTGTCGAGCGCGCCGCGAAGCGACGCCTCGTCCCAGGAGGGGCAAAGTTGGTGCCCCGCCCGCTTTCCTGACCGACCTGCACGAACGTTGGAACGGTGCTCGACCAACCTGCCGCGCCGCTGACGCCTCCAAGATGCGCTCGGGTCCGCTGTGCCTAACCTCGGCGCGTGCACATCGGGACACAAGCGGCTGCGCGTCCCGCTTCGGCGCCGCACCTGTGACACGTCATTCGCACGTCACCCCATGTGCTGCTTCCAGAGTGAGGTCGCCCGGCAGCCGCTCGCTCGTCCACTGAGTGCAGACGGGCGGAGAGGGCGCTTTAATCCCCCGGACGGACGCCGCCGAACCTCGTGCTAGTCCGCGTCGCTCCGCCGCATTCGTTTGGTCTCGCTGCGCTTTCGCTTGTCGCCGATCCGCTTTTCCTTCGACGCGCGGGTCGGCTTCGTGGGACGCCGGCGCTTCCGGACCACGAGCGCCCCGCGCACCAGCTCCGCGAGCCGCGCCTCCGCCGCCTCCCGGTTCTGCTGCTGGCTGCGCCGCGCGCTGGAGACCACCCGCAGCCACCCTTCGCCGTCGATTCGCGTCGCCAGGCGTGCCGTCACGCGAGCCCTCCGCTCGTCGTCCAGCACGGTGCTTCGCTCGACGTTCCAAAGCAGCTCGATCCGCGTGCTCGACGTGTTGACGTGCTGGCCGCCCGCGCCTCCGGCACGCGTCGCCTTGTACTCCAGCTCCCAGCGCGGGATGGCGAGACTCTCGGAGACCTCCAGCACCCCTTCCTTGCTCATCGCGTAACCCCTCTGGTGGCCGGTCGTCCAGCCAAATGAACCGTGGCAGAATGCCAGATTCGATCCTGCCCACCGCCTCTGGCACTTTGCGAGACGCCCCGTGAGACTCCCGACCCGCCTCCTCGACGAGGAACGTGCGTTCCTGCTCGATCCAGCGCGCCTCGTCCGCTGGGTCTACGTCGGACGCCTGTCGATCGCCGGGGCGATCTTCCTCGCCGCGGTGCTGGTCTGGCAGAATCCGGACACCGACGGCCGGAAGCTCCTCGTCGCGACGCTGGCGTTCGTCGCCTCGCTGATCGTCACCGGTGCGTCCGTCCTCTTCAGCGGATTCTATCACCGGATTCTCAGCAACATCTTTTATTATCTGCAGGCGGTCTTCGACCTCCTGCTCGTCACGGCCGTCGTGCACGTGACCGCGACGAACGGGAACCCCTCCCAGTTCGCCGCCCTCTACATCCTGGTGATCGCCACCTCCTCGCTGCTCCTCCCGGTGGGGGGCGGTCTGCTCGTGGCCGCGCTGGGGAACCTCCTGTACGTCGCCGACGCTATCTGGAGCGTCGGGTCGCCATTCACGATCGGCGTCTGGTTGCAGCTGGGTGTCTTCGCCATCGTGGCGCTCGGAAGCGCGTACCTCAGCGCCAAGGTGAAGGAGCTCGGTGCCGGGACGGAAGCCGAGCTGGCGCACGTACGGCTCCAGGCCGCGGACATCCTGCACAACATCCGCAGCGGCATCGTGACGATCGACGAGTCCGGCCGCCTGCTGTTCGCCAACCCGATGGCCGAGCAGCTGCTGGCGTTCGATCTCGAGCGGACGAAGGGGAAGGACGTCCTCGGTCGGTTGCGGACGATCGCCCCCGAGCTGGGTGAGTCGCTGGAGCGCGCGGTGACGAAGCGCCTCCGGACTACGCGCGGCGAGGGGATCATCGCCGTCGCGGGCAAGCGACTCTCGATCGGCGTGACGACCACCTATACCGACGGTGACGGCCTGCGCACCGACCGAACGGCCACGGCCATCTTCCAGGACATCTCCGATCAGAAGCGTATGGAGGTCCTCCGGCTCCGCGCGGAGCGACTCGAGGGAGTGGCCGAACTCTCGGCGTCGTTGGCGCACGAGATAAAGAACCCGCTCGCTTCGATCCGGAGCGCCGTGGAGCAGCTCGCGCGCTCGCCGTTCTCGGGCAAGGACGAGCAGACGCTCGCGCGCATCGTGCTGCGTGAGTCGGATCGGTTGAGCAGACTGCTTTCGGAGTTCCTCGACTTCGCGCGGGTGCGCGTGGCGCGGGTGGAACCGATCGATCTCGGGTTGCTCGGCGAAAGAGCGTCGCGGCTCGCGGGCGCGAGCCCCAACCGTCCCGACGGCGTGCGCGTGACGTGCGATGCCGACTCCGGCGAGTACGTCGTCGACGGCGACGAGGACCTGCTGCACCGCGCCGTGTTCAACCTGCTGCTCAACGCCATCCAGGCCTCGCCGGAAGGAGGCGAGGTGCACCTCGCCGTTCGGCCCGCGCTGCCGGAGCACGTCGGCGGCACCCGGTACGACCATGGCGCCGTCATGCTGACGGTGACCGATGCCGGTGCCGGGATCCCCGACGAGATCCGCGACCGGCTGTTCGATCCCTTCTTCACGACCAAGCCTGGCGGCAGCGGTCTCGGGCTCGCCGTCGTGCACCGCGCGATCGACGCGCACCGCGGCCTCGTGTTTGTCGACAGCAGCTCGGCCGGCACGCGCTTCACCGTTGTGCTGCCGCGCGCCGAGCCCTCTCGCCGGCCGGCTGCCACTCCCACCTCCTCCGTCGCGGTGCTCACGTGATCGCCCTTCGTACCCCTAAAGTCCTGGTCGTCGACGACGAGCAGGGAATCCTCGAGTCGCTCGGCATCCTGCTGCGCAACGCCGGCTTCGACACGCACACCGCGCACGGCGGACGGCAGGGGCTGGCGCAGCTGGCGTCGCTCCAGCCGGACATCGTCCTCTCCGACGTCCGCATGCCGGACGTGGGCGGCGTGGAGATCCTCGCCGCGGCGCGGCAGCAGAATCCGGATACGCCGGTGATCCTCATGACCGCGCAGGCGACGCTCCAGTCGGCGATGCAGGCGGTGAACGAGGGCGCCTTCTATTACATCCAGAAGCCGTTCCAGAACGACGAGCTCCTCGCCATCCTCAAGCGCGCCGGCGAGCACCGCGAGCTGCGGGTGGAGAACCGATCGCTGCGCCAGGAGATCAAGCGCCACGCGCAGGCGACGTCGGGCCGCCCGGTGGGCAACAGCCGGAGCTGGCTCGAGGTGCTGCGACTCGCCGAGACCGTCGCGCCGACCGACTCCACGGTGCTCATCCAGGGAGAATCGGGGACGGGTAAGGAAGTCATCGCACGATACATCCACGAGCTCTCGAGCCGTGGCGACAAGAGCTTCGCCTCGATCAACTGCGGGGCCCTTCCGGAAAGCCTGCTCGAGAGCGAGCTGTTCGGGCACGTGAAGGGCTCGTTCACCGGCGCGGTGAAGGACAAGATGGGCCTGTTCACCGCGGCGTCGAAGGGGACATTCTTCCTCGACGAGATCGGCGAGACGACGCCCGCTACCCAGGTGAAGCTGCTCCGCGTGTTGCAGCACCGCGAGGTGATCCCGGTCGGCGCGACGGACCCGCTGCCGATCGACGTGCGGCTGCTCGCCGCGACGAACCGCGATCTCGACGAGGAGATGAAGCGCGGCGGCTTCCGGAGCGATCTCTACTACCGTCTGAACGTGATCGCGCTGCACCTGCCCTCGCTGCGCCAACGCGCCGACGACATTCCGCTGCTGGCCGAGCACTTCCTCGCGCGCACCGCGGTGGTGCGCGGGGAGGAGCAGAAGGTGCTTTCGGAGGACGCGCTCGACGCGCTGGTGAGCTACTCGTGGCCCGGCAACGTGCGTGAGCTCGAGAACGCGCTGGAGCGCGCCGTGATCCTCACCTCACGCGATTCCATTCCCGTGTCGGCGCTGCCCGAGCGCGTCACCGCACGCGTGAGCGAGCCGCTCGTCGGCGATCGGCCGCCGGCCAACCCGACGCTCGAGGCGATCGAGCGCGCGTACATCATGTGGGTGCTGCAGAGCGAGGGCGGCAACAAGAGCCGCGCGGCCGAAGTGCTCGGCATCGATCCGTCGACGCTCTATCGCAAGCTCTCACGGTACGGCGTCGAAGCGTGACCCTCGCAGTGCCGCTGGATCACGAGGAGCGCTCGCGACCGACCGTCGCGGCCGACGTCGGCACACGTCGCACGACGGCGTGGTGGCCGGTCGCGCTCGCGGGCGTCGGCACGCTGGCGTTCGCGGCGGGCATCGCCATCGTCGATGCGCTGCCCGTCGGCGTGGTGGCGGACGACTCGTTCTACGTCATCCTCGCCCGTGCGCTCGCCTCGGGGCAAGGGTACCGCTACCTGAACGTGCCCGGGCATCCGGCGGCCACGCACTTTCCTCCGGGCTATCCGGCGCTCCTCGCAATTCTCTCATTCGTCATGCCGGCCTTTCCGGCGAGCGTCGTCGGGTTCAAGATGTTCAACGCGGTCTTTCTCGCCGTGGCGTCGATCTGCGTGGCGCGGCTGCTGCGCTCGCGCGCCGGGCTGGGCGCGGCGTGGTCGATCGGTGTCGGCGCGGTCACCGCGGTGAGCGTGCCGCTGCTCATCCTGGCAAATCTGGTGCTGTCCGAGCTGTGCTTTCTCGCGATCGCGCTGGCGCTGCTGCTCGCGCTCGAGCGCCTCGCCGCCGAGCGGGCACCGGTGTGGCGCGTGCTGGCGCTCGGCGCGGCCATCGGCGGGTGCGCGCTCGTGCGCACGCATGGCGTGGTCCTCGTGCCCGCGGCGGCGATCGCGCTCATCGCTCGGCGGCGGTGGCGCGACGCGGCGCTGCTCGCCGCCGCCGCGTTCATCTGTCTGCTCCCGTGGCAGCTCTGGATGTCGCGCCACGCCGGCGCGCTTCCGTCGCCACTCCTCGGCATGTACGACTCGTATGCGGCGTGGTGGATCCGCGGTCTGCGCACGCTCGGCGTCGCGATGATCCCCCAGACCATCGCGAAGACGACGAACGAGACGAGCACGATGCTCGCGGTGCTGTTCTCGCCGATGCGGGGCAGCGCGGCGCATGCCGTCACCCTCGTCGCGCTGGCGATGCTCGTCGTGGCCGCGTGCGTGGCGACATGGCGGCGCGTGCCCGTGACGCTGCTCTTCCTCGCCGGCTATCTCGCCATCGTGCTCGTGTGGCCCTTCCAGACGGCGCGTTTCGTATGGACGGTGTGGCCGCTGCTGCTCGCCCTCGTCGCGGTCGGCGGCTGGACGGCGCTCGGCAGACCCGTCTGGCGCGCGCCGCTCCGCGTCGTGCTCGCGGCGGCGTTCGTGTGGGTGGCCGTCGGCTACTCGGCGTACGAGACGCGCGGGATCCGCGGACGGTGGTGGTCGAGCATCCCGCGCGCCAACACGCCGCGCATCGCCACCGCGGTGCGGTGGATCGCCGCCAATACGGCGCCCGACGAGCTCGTGGCGACTGACTATGAGGGTGCGGTGTATCTCTACACCGGACGCCAGGCGCTGCCGATCATCACGCTCACTCCCGCGCAGTACCTGCGCGACTACTCACCGCGCGAGAATGCCATGGAGGGATTGCTGGCCGTGATCGAGGCGTATCCCGTGCGCACCGTGGTGGCCGGCGCCGGCAGGGCGTACGACGCCGCGCGGTTCCTCGCAACACAAACTCCCGCGCGACTGCGCCTCCGAGAGCAGGTGGACCGCGGCGGGATCTTCACCGTGAACGCACGATGACTTCCGTTCCTTCCCAAGAACGCACGATGCCCTCCCCGTACTCGGCGCCGCGCACGTTCACGTTGGCGGCGAAGCCGAGGGCGCTGACGCCGCTGAACCCGGCGACGGTAACGCTGTCGGTGCTGATACCTGTCTACAACGAGCTGAACACGATCGAGACGATCCTCGAGCGCGTGCACGCCACGCCGGTGCGAAAGGAGATCATCTGCGTCGACGACTGCTCGACCGACGGCACGCGGGAGCGCCTCCTCTCGCTCCACGAGGCGGGCTACATCCACCGCCTCGTCCTTCAGCCCCAGAACGGGGGAAAGGGCAAGGCGATCCGCACCGCGCTGGCGGCCTCCACGGGGGAGATCGTCATCGTGCAGGACGCCGACCTCGAGTACGACCCAGCAGACTGGCCCGTACTGCTCGAGCCGATCGTCGCCGGAAAAGCCGACGCGTGCTTCGGCTCGCGCTTCCTTGGCGGTCCGCACCGGGTGCTCTACTACTGGCACTCGGTGGGCAACACGCTGCTCACGCTGTGGAGCAACATGTTGACGAATCTGAACCTGACCGACATGGAGACATGCTACAAGGCGGTCCGCGGGGACCTGGCGCGGAGTCTCGTGAGCGAGCTGAAGTCGGACCGGTTCGGCTTCGAGCCGGAGATCACCGCGCGGCTCGCGAGGCGGGATGCGCGCATTTATGAGGTGCCAATCTCTTACGCGGGACGCACGTACGCCGAGGGAAAGAAGATCAACTGGAAAGACGGCATCGCCGCCTTCTGGCACATTCTGAAGTTCAACGTCTTCGCATGACCGAACGGACGCGCCGCTGGCTGCTGCCGGCATCCGTCGCGCTGCTGGCGCTCGCCGCATGCATCACGAGCATCGGCCATGACTTCACGTACGACGACCGGTACGTGATCATGATGAACGAGCGCGTGCATTCGCTGCGCCATTTCTGGCGCTTCTTCGCGCAGAGCTACTGGCCTCCGAAGTACGGCGGCGACGGCTACCGGCCGATGGTGATCCTCCTCTTCACGCTGCAGTGGGTCGTCGGCGGCGGCGTGGCGTGGGTGTTTCATCTCGTGAACATCCTGCTGGCCGTCGCGACGGCGCTCGCCGTCTACTGGATGGCGCTCGCGCTGCTCCCACCGGTGGGCGCGTGGCTCGCCGCGGCGCTGTTCGCCGTGCATCCGGTGCACGTCGAGGTCACGGGGAACATGGTCGGTCAGGCAGAGCTGATGGTGGGACTCTCCGTGGCCGTGGGGATGGGACTCTACCTGCGACGGCGCCGCGACGACGCACTGGACACGCGCACGGTCGGCCTGCTCGCGCTGCTGTTCGCCGTCGCGCTGTTCAGTAAGGAGCACGGCGCGGTGTTTCCGCTCTTGCTGCTCGCCGCGGAGGGGACGGTGGTGCGCGACGACCGCTCCTGGCGCGCGCGCGTCGTGACGCTCCGGCCGCTGTTCCTCGCCCTCATCGGGGTGACGCTGGGCTACGTGAAGCTGCGCGGCCTCGTCCAGGACGACCTCGCGGGCTTCGCGCCGTACGCGGCGTTCCGCTTCCTCAACATGGACGCGGCCGCACGCATCGGCACGATGATGCACGAGTTCCCGCGCATCGCGCAGCTGATGCTGTTCCCGACGCGCCTCAGCGCCGACTACTCGCCGAACGACGTCATCATCGCCAACGGCATCGGTGCCGATGAGCTGCCGGGGATCCTCATCGTCGTGTGCACGCTGCTGCTCGCGCTCGCACTCCGGCGCCGCGCTCCAGTGGCGACCTTCGGGCTGCTCTGGTTCATCATCGCCTACGGGCCGGTGAGCAACGTGCTCCTGCCCACGGGGATCGTGACGGCCGAACGCACGCTCTTCCTTCCGAGCGTGGGCGTGGTGCTCGTCGTAGCGGTGGCAATTCTCTATCTGCTCGACGGCGCCGAGCGCCGCACGCAGCTGGCGCTCTCGGGAGTGGCCGGTCTGCTGCTCGTCCTCGGGTTGGGCAAGAGCATCGTACGTCAGCGCGTCTGGCACGACAACGACATTCTGTTCGACCAGACGGTGCGCGACGCGCCGCTCAGCTACCGTGCGCACCTGCTGCGCGGCCGCAACCTCGCGGTGAAGAAGCGGCTGCGCGAGGCCGAGGCGGAGCTGCGCCACGCGATCCGGCTCTTTCCGTACGACGCCGGGGCCACGGTGGACGTGGCGGAGGCGTATCGCCGCTCGGGGCTGTGCAAGCCGGCCATCCCGCTGTACGAGTGGAGCTTCGCCATCGACTCGACCCTGCGCGACGGGCGGCTGGGCTATGTCTACTGCCTGTCGGTGGTGGAGCGCTGGCGGGACACGCGGCAGCAGGCGTTCGCCGGCATGCGCTACGGTTTCCCCTGGGAGGGGAAGTATCTGCGCAATGCTGTGTTCGTTGCCGATTCGGCGCTCGGCCGTCCCCTGAGGAAGCGGCCCCGCATCTGATCACGGGTCGTCTCTCGCAAACTGCACCGGACCATGCAGAATCCTGCATCGAAGCAAGAGTCCCGACCGGACGCGGAAATCCGCAAGGCGTGCAGTGGCAACAAGTTACGACCAGCGTGCACCGTGGTCCGCACGTTGCCTTAGACATGGCTGGCTGCACGAATACCGGCACTCCCGCCCGACGGCCCGCGATGTCGCGCCGTCACCCTCTACCTCTCCGGAGAGCGTATCACATGAAGAGCATGCGCAAGGGCTTTACCCTGATCGAGCTTCTGATCGTCGTCGTGATCATCGGTATTCTGGCCGCGATCGCGATCCCGAAGTTCGCGAACACCAAGTCGAAGGCGTACATCGCCGCGATGAAGTCGGACCTCCGCAACCTCGTGACGGCCGAGGAGTCGTACTTCTCGGATTCGGCCAAGTATGCGACGGACACCTCGAAGGGCATGAAGTTCAAGCCGTCGACGGGTGTCTCGATGCCGAACATCTCCACGTTCTCGGGTGCGTGGCTCGCGACGAACACGCACAGCCAGCTGGCGAACTTCTCGTGCGGTATCGGCGTCAACACGACCAACCCGCTGGTCAGCGCGGCGGGCGACGGCGAGCCGACCTGTAAGTAAGCTCGTGTAAGCCTCCGCGAAGGAGGAAGGAGCGGCCCACCGGATTCGATCCGGTGGGCCGCTCGTGCGTTTCCGACCGGTTGGGCCGGTCGTCTGGTGAGCAGCGCCGCCGTTGGCGCTCGTGCCGCCTTTCCTCGCGCATGATGCGACCAGATCTTCGGCCTTCGCTCCGCACGGAGCTTCTCGTCAACTTCGCCGTCCTCGCCATCGCCGCGCTCGTGTTCGCGGTCGGTGCGGTCGTGCTGTTCTACGACCAGACGGACGCGGTGCACGGCGCACTCTATATCAGCCTCCTCGTCGCGGCGGACGTCGTCGTGCTCGTCGCCTTCTGCGGCTGGAAGATCAACCGGCTCATCATTCGCCCACTTCGTGAGACGGCAGCGGCCACCGAAGCGATCGCCGGCGGCGACCTGCGACGCCGAGTCTCGACCTACGAGGCGCTCGAGCTGCAGCAGCTGAGCGAGAGCGTCAATCGCATGACGGACCGCCTGATCGAGGAGCAGACGCAGCTCGTGCGAGCGGAGAAGCTCGCCAGCGTCGGCCGTCTCGCCGCGGGCATCGCGCACGAGATCGGCAATCCCCTCGGCGCGCTCAGCGGATACAGCCACATCCTGCGCAGCTGCGTGAAAGGCGATGCGTTCGGTCACGAGGTGATCAGCGGCGTCGAGCGCGAGACGCTGCGCATCGATCGCATCGTGCGCGGACTGCTCGACTATGCGCGGCCCCGCAGGCCGACGCCGCTGCCGATCGACGTCAACGAATCGCTGCGGCACGTCGTCGACCTGCTCAACGCGCAGGGCGTGCTGCGGCGCGTCTCGCTGCGACTGGAGCTGGCGAACGAGTCGCCGCGCGTGTACGGCGAGCGCCACGATCTGGAGCAGGTGTTCGTGAACCTGCTGCTCAACGCCGCCCATGCGGTGGAACCCACGGGCTTGGTCACGATCCGCACGACCTGCACCTCGCGCGCGACGCTCGAGGCGGGGATGGTGCGCGCGGGTGACGCGCCGCGGACGGCCGCGCCGCACCTGCCGTCGCCGCGCGTGCGCCGATACCTCGAGTCGGAGAACCGGCCCGACGACATCGTCAAGATCATCGTCGCCGATTCCGGACCGGGCGTACCGCCGGAGGATTCGGAGCGCATCTTCGATCCGTTCTTCACGACGCGCGAGCCGGGCAAGGGCACGGGCCTCGGGCTCGCGATCGTGCTGCGCATCGTCGAGAACTTTCAGGGCATCGTCTGGGTCCAGACGGCGCGCGAAGGAGGCGCGGCATTCCATCTGCTGTTCCCGCTCGCGCCCGAGACGCCCGGTGCGCCGCCCATTCCCGGACTCGAGCTCGTGGAACCGGTTCCGACGATCGCGAAGTCATGAACATCCTCGTCGTCGACGACGAGCTCGGCCTCCGCCACACGCTCACGCTCATCCTCCAGGCCGAAGGACACACGGTGCGTGCCGCGAGCGATGGCGCGGTGGGACTGCAGCAGCTCGGCGAGGCGCCGGCGGATCTGATCATTTGCGACGTCCGCATGCCCGGCCTCGACGGGCTCGCGTTCCTCGAGAAGTACAAGGAGACGGGCGGTACGGCGCTGGTGATCATGATGAGCGCCTATGGCGACGACGAAGCCGCGCTCGAGGCGATCCGGCGCGGCGCGTACGACTTCATCGCGAAACCGTTCCGCGCCGACCAGGTGCTGCTCGTCGTGCGCAAGGCGATCGAGCGCGAAGGTCTGCGGCGCGAAGTCGAGGCGCTGCACGACGAGCTGGTCGCGCTGCGCGCGCCGTCGGGGATCGTCGGCCGCAGCCCGAAGATCGAGCAGGCGCTCACGCTCGCCGATAAGGTGGCACGACATCCGTCCACGGTGCTCATCACCGGCGAGAGCGGCACGGGGAAGGAGCTGATCGCGCGGCACATCCACGACGCGAGCCCGCGCGTCGCCAGGCCGTTCGTGGCGGTGAACTGCGCGGCGATTCCGGAGTCGCTGCTCGAGAGCGAGTTGTTCGGCCACGCGAAAGGCGCCTTCACGGGAGCGACGGCCGAGCGTCAGGGGCTGTTCGAGGAGGCGCACGAGGGGACCCTGTTCCTCGACGAGCTGGGCGACCTTCCGGTGCCGCTGCAGGTGAAGCTGCTGCGCGCCCTGCAGGAGGGCGAAGTGCGCCGCGTCGGCGACAATGCATCGCGCTCGGTCGACGTGCGGCTCGTCGCCGCCACGGCACGCGATCTCGAGGCCGACGTCGCCGACGGGAAGTTCCGCGCCGACCTCTACTATCGCATCAACGTCGTGCGCATCCATCTCCCTGCGCTCCGTGAACGCTCCGAGGACATCCCGGAGCTGGTGCGCCACTTCGTCGGCCGCTTCAACCGGCGGCTTGGTCTGCACGTCACCGGCGTCACGGCCGCCGCGATGCGCGCGCTCGTCGAGTATCCGTGGCCGGGGAACGTGCGCGAGCTCGAGAACGTCGTCGAGCGCGCGATGGTCCTCACGGACGGTCCGCAGCTCGACGTGGAGCAGCTTCCGACGCTCTCGGCACCCGCGGTGCGTCCGGATGGCGCGTCGCCGCTCGATCTCTCGGTGAAGCGGCGGACCGAGGAGCTCGAGCGCGCGCTCATCAAGGAGGCGCTCGAGCGCACGCGCGGGAACCGTACGCGCGCGGCGAAGCTGCTCGATCTCTCCCACCGGGCGCTGCTCTACAAGATCCGCGACTACGGATTGGGCGAATAGCTCGCCGAGCGTAGTTCCGCGCCGAATCGCGTGCGTGTGGTGCGGTGAGCGACACGCCGCGCGCTAGCATGCGGCCATGCGATTGCCTGAATGCGCCGCGCGGAACGCGAGCACCGGCTCGACCGGTCGCTCGGGCGTATCAATCGTCGAGGTGCTCGTCGCGCTCGTGCTCCTCGCCGTCGGTCTCCTTGGCGTCGCGGGCAACGGCGCGATCGCCACGCGCGCCTCGGCGAGCGCGGCACGCGAACGGCGCGCCGCGCAACGCGCCGGCGATCGCCTCGGCGCGCTCCGCGAGCAGGGCTGCGCCACCGCGCGCAGTGGCACGCTCGTCGACGCTGGCGCGGCACAGATGGAGCGCTGGACGGTCGGCGCCGTCTCCGGGGGAGCCGCGCTCGTCGACGTTGAGGTGCGCTGGCGCGCGCCGGCGGGGGAGCGCACGCTTCTGCTGCGGAGTGGCATCCTGTGCTGAGGCGCGCCGGGATGTCGCTCGCCGAGCTGCTCGTCGCGCTTTCGCTCGGCGGAATCGTCCTTTCCGTCGCGGCCGGCAGCATGCTCCGCCAGCAGCGCAGTGTGCGATGGATCGAGGGACTGAGCGGTGCGGAGCTCCAGGTGCGCCCGGTGATGCGCATCCTCGCCGATGAGCTGTCGCTGCTCGACGCGTCGGCTGGCGATGTCGCGCCGGGGCAGGCGAGCGATTCCTCTCTGCAGCTTCGCACCGTGGTCGCCACTTCACTCACCTGCGACAGCGCGTCCACCGTCACCATGCTTCCCGAAAGCGGGGCGACGCCAGCGCTGGCCGGTGCCGCGAGAGCGCCCGCTGTCGGTGACTCCGTCTGGCTCTACCGCGGTGCGCCCCTCGGCTGGCGTGCGCGCGCCGTGACAGGAGTGTCGCGCGCGACGACCGCCTGCGCCGTTCCGACCTCCGCCGGCGGTCCCACCTTCCGTCTCCTGCTCGACGCGCCCGCCGAGGCCGCCGCGGGCACTGCGGTGCGCGTCACGCGCTGGGAGCGATGGGTCGTGTATCGTGCCGGCGACGGCCGATGGTACGTCGGCATCCGCGACTACAGTCCGGCGACGTCGAGCTTCCTCGCCACGCAACCGATCGCCGGGCCGTTCCTTCGCTCGGTGCGCAACGGCGCGCGGACCGGATTCCGCTACTTCGATGCGACGGGATCCGCGCTCGATCCCGATGGCACGAATGAGGGACGCATCGCGCGCGTGCGTATCACGGCGCTCTCGATCGTGCCATCCACCGGTGCCGACAGCGTGCGCGAGGATTCCGCCGATGCGGTGCTGTCGCGCCCGGGCGCGCCGTGACGTGACGGCGCGCGCGACAATGCGGAGCGCGATACGACGACGCGCACCGCGGCGCCGAGGCGTCGTGCTCGTCGCCGTGCTCGCACTCCTCGCGCTGGGCGCCGCGCTGACCGCCGGTGCGTTCGCCGCCGCTCGTGGTGCTGCACGCGCGACACGCTCGGCGCGCGCCGGGGTGGTGGCGCAAGCCGCTGCGCGTCGCGGGCTCGCGCGCACGATGTCGTCGTGGAGCGCGGCCGACGACTCGCTCGGCATCGGTGGCTTCACGACGCGCGCATTCTCCGAATCGGCCGCTGTCGCGCTGGATTCGGCCGACGTTCGGGTGCGCGTGCATCGAGTATCGGCACTGCTCTACGTCGTCGCCGCGGAGGCGAGCGTGCCTTCCGCGCGCGTGCCACTGGCGCGACGACGCATGCGCGTACTGCTCGAGCGCGCGCCGACGATCGACACTACCGCAGTGCAACCACTTCGACCCATCACGCGATGGGCGAGTGCGGATCTGTACTGATTTTCCCAGCGAAGCGCATGCGGCGCGCGCTGTCTTGCGCGCGACGCGCGTCGGCGCGGGTGACACCCGTCACATCGCGATTGATCGGTTGTTACCTGCAGACCAGCCCGGTCGTGTCACCGGTACCAGTGACCGGACGCACGGTCACGATGCCCGACGGACGACTCACAGGGCGCACGAATTGTCAGATGCAACTCAGGGCTGGGCTGCGATGTAGCACGCCCCGCCTGACGTAACGAAAGCGGTAGTAGCACGGCGGTCGTAATGGCCTCCCGTCCGCTTCGTCCTCACCTGTCATCGCTGGCTCGCCCTCTCCTGGGCCAGACTCCCGCCTCCTGCCTCGCGTACCCTCCCATGGCACTGTTCGGTCGCAAGAAAACCACGGTCGGCTTGGACATCGGGTCGGGACTCGTCAAGGTCGCGGTCGTCGATCACTCCCGGAAGCAGCCGGAGCTCGTCAAGGTCGCGGTGGTGCCGCTGCTCGCCGACGCCATCGTAGAAGGTGAGGTGATGGACCCGGGCATCGTCGCCGAAGCGATTCAGAGCGCACTCGCCGCGGCTGGCGTCAAGACCAAGCAGGTCGTGACCGCCGTCGGCGGGCGCGACGTGATCATCAAGAAGATCCAGATCGAGCGCGTGAAGGAGCAGCAGGCGCGTGAGCTGATGCGCTGGGAAGCGGAGCAGCACGTGCCGTTCGACATGGAATCCGTGGAGCTGGACTTCCAGATCCTCGATCCCGACGACGACGGCGTCGAGATGAGCGTGCTGCTCGTCGCGGCGAAGCGCGAGCTGATCGAGTCCAAGCTGCGCGTCCTCACCGATGCGGGCCTCGAGCCCAGCATGGTCGACGTCGACGCCTTCGCGCTGCACAACGCGTTCGAGATGAACTATCCCGAAGCCATGCGCGGCATCGTCGCGCTGGTCAACATCGGGCACGACGTCACGAACATCAACATCCTCGAGGAGGGGGTGCCGGTCCTCACGCGCGACATCACGGTCGGCACGCGTCGCTTCCGTGAAGATCTGCAGCGCGAGCGCGGCATCTCCGCCGACGAGGCCCAGCAGCTTCTGCAGGGTTACGATCGCTCCACGCATCTCGACGCCGTGCTGGAATCGCGCGGCGAGGAGATCGCGGTGGGCATCGAACGCGCCGCTGCGTTCCTCGCATCGTCGTCCCGTTCGGCGGGGCAGGTGCGCGCCATCTACACGTGCGGCGGCGGTGCTCGCATCCCCGGGCTCTCCGACGCGCTCGCGGACCGCCTGCGCATCTCGGTCCAGCAGGCCAATCCCCTCACCAATCTCACGATTCGCGACGGGGCTCTCGACAGCCTCGTCACGGATGAAGTCGCGAGCCTCCTGATGCTTCCCATCGGGTTGGCCATGCGGCAGGTCGCCTGAGGAGCGCCGAGCGATGATCCATGTGAATTTGATCCCGGGAACGGGCAAGAAGTCCAGGAAGGGCGGTGGCGGTAGCGCGGGCACGAAGCGCAACATCGGCGCCTCGCTCGGCAACCTGAAGGCGAAGGTCCGCGACCCGTACATGCTCGGCGCCATCGGAAGCGCCATCGTCGCGATCCTCGTGACGGGTGGCCTCTTCACGACGCAGGAGTCGCGCGCCGCGCGCCTCGACGACGAGCTGCAGAAGGCCGTGCAGGACTCGACGCGCTACGCGTCGGTGCTGCACGAGCGCGAGAAGGCCGAGGCGAAGCGCGACACCGTGCTCCGCTCGCTGAACATGATCCGCGCGATCGACGACGACCGGTACATCTGGCCGCACGTGATGGAGGAAGTGAGCAGCGCGCTGCCGCCGTACACCTGGATCGTGTCGCTCGGCTTCAGCGGCATGGGACAGGCGACCGCGCCCGTCACCACCGTCGTCGCACCGGAGCCCGCGGGCCCGTCGGGCCGTCGTCGCAAGGCGGTTCCCACGCAGATCGTGCGTGACACGGTTCGCATCCGGCTCGTCGGCAACACGGTCGACATCCAAGCGCTCACGCGCTTCATGAAGCAGCTCGAAGTCAGTCCGTTGCTCGAGAACGTCACGCTCGCCAGCTCGCAGCGGGCGAACGACAACGGCAAGGAAGTCACGCAGTTCCAGCTCGACATGCTCTACTCGCGTCCTGGTGCCACCGATGTACGTCGTGTGCCCCTCGCGGTCTCGGTGAGGTAACCCCATGGCTTCCCTGAATCCTCGCGACCGCAACCTGGTGGTGCTGAGCGTGCTCGCCGTCGGGCTCGCCGGCGGCTACTGGTATCAGTTCTGGTCGCCGAAGAATCTCGAGCTCGACCAAGTGGACGTGCACGTCCAGGCGCTCAAGGACGTGAACCAGCGCGCCAAGGCGGAGCTGGCGCAGGGCAAGACGTCGGAGCTGCGGGCCGAGACGGAGCAGTTCGAGCGCGACCTGAACGTCATGCGCGAGCTCGTCCCGACCGCGAACGAGGTACCGGTGCTCCTCGAGCAGGTGTCGACCGCCGCACGCCGCGTCGGGCTCGACATCTCCGACGTGCAGCCGCTGCCGCAGCTCAACGGCGACCAGTACGACGCCTACAAGTACCGCATGAGCGTGCGCGGCGACTATCACCAGATCGGCGTCTTCCTCACGAACATCGGCACGCTGCAGCGTATCGTCGCGCCGATCAACGTGGGGCTGAACCCCACGCAGCAGCAGACTCGCAACCGCGCGCCGCGCACGCAGCCGCTCGAGGCGCGGTTCGAGATCCAGACCTACGTCGCTCGTACCGCGCCGGCGCCGAAGCCGGGCGCGACGAAGCTGGAGCCGGAGCCTTCCAAGCCAGGTGAACGATGATCGCCGCCCTCAAGCAGTACGGCACCAACGTCGCGCGCAACACCGTCAAGCGGCAGCTGATCCGCTTCGCGGTGCTCGGCACCCTCGTGGCCGTCGGCTTCGTCTACAAGCTGGTCACGGGCACGTCGATCACGAGCAGCGACGAGCCCGCGAGCGCACCGCCGCCCGCACATGCGGCGCTTCCCGCCAGGGAGGGCGCGCCGATCACGTCCCCCGCGCAGGCCGCGCCGATCACCACGGGCGGTATCGATCTCAACGCCCCGAAGCGCGCCGCGCAGCGCGCCGTCGACGCCACGAATGCGTCGATCGCCGCGCAGACGGGGCAGAGTGTCGCTCCCGTGACGACGACCGCCAAGGCCGCACCGCCGGTCTCCGGCCCGGGCAGCACGCCGAGCGGCGCGCTCCCCGCGCCATCCGGTTCGCTGCCTTCGGTCACGCCGGCGGCGAACGCTGCGTCGGTGACGCGCGAGGTCTACGACTACACCGCCGTCGGCCGGCGCGATCCGTTCTTCTCGCTCATTCTCACCGACGACCTGCGGCCGCTCCTCGGCGACCTGCGACTCGTCGGCATCCTGTACCAGAACACTGGACGCGCCGTCGCCGTGATGCGCGACGTCCAGACGAATGCGCAGTACCGCGTTGCCAACGGCGGCACGCTCGGCCGGATGCGCGTGACGCAGATTCGCCAGCGCGCCGTGCTGTTCACGATCGATGAGTTCGGGCTGAGCCGCCAGGACTCTCTTGTCTGGTCGGACTCAACTAAGGTGAGGTTTTAGATGAAGCGCCTCCTGGCCGCCATCGTCGCTGCTTCCTTCGCGCTCGGCCCTAACGCCGCGCCAGTTGCAGCCTTCCCCGCCGAGGGGGCAGTAACCTCGCTCAGCGTGGTGCCGGCTTCGGGCCGCGCCGAGCTCGTGATCGGCGTCGCGGGAGCCGTCGACGTCGCCGACTTCACGCTCCGCTCGCCCGACCGCATCGTGCTCGACGTCACGGGCGCATCGCTCGGCATCGGCTCGCGCAGCTACGATCACGTCGCGCGCGGTGCCATCACCGACGTGCGCGTCTCGCAATACCGCAAGAACACGGTGCGCATCGTGATCAATCTCGATGGCCCGCGCAGCTACGAGGTGAGCAAGGACAACGGCGAGATCCGCATCTCCATCGCCACCGACGGCTCGTCGAACTTCGCCGCCTGGCACACCGGCAGCCCGCGCCCCGAGGCGCGGGACGACTCGCCGGTCGGTGCGCGCGCCGCGGGCGATCCGGCCGCCGAGCAGCGCGTCGCCGACGACGCGTCGCGCCGCGAGCGTGCCGACGATCGCCGGCGCACGGTCGTGCAGCAGGCGCAGCAGCGCCCGCAGCAGCCACGCATCACCGTCACCTATCAGCAGGCGGACATCCGCGACGTGCTCGCGGCGTTCGCCGCCTTCTCCGGCCGCACGATCATCCCCAGCTCGGCCATCCCGGCGGTCCGTATCGACGCCGAGATCAAGGACCAGCCGTGGGACGTCGCGCTGCAGGCGATCCTCGCCTCGCAGAACCTCGCCGCCACGGAAGACAAGAACGGCATCCTCATCGTCGACACGCAGGAGCGCATCGCCTCGCGTGCCCTGACGGAGCCGCTGCAGACGCGCGTCGTCCGCCTCAACTACCAGCGCGCCACGCCGATCGCCGAGCAGGTGCGCACGCGCATGATGCAGTGCATCCCGTCGGAGCAGCAGAGCAGCGCCTCGAGCAGCGCCGCCGCGGGTACGCCGCCCGTCGCCGGGGCGCCGCCTGCGCAGCCGAGCGCGCCCAGGACGCCCGGTCGCGAGCTCATGGACTCGGGCATCTGCCGCGGCCGCGGCACCGTCTCGTTCGACGAGGTGACGAACAGCGTCAGCATCACGGCGCCGGTCAGCTCGCTGGACGACCTGGTCACCTTCGCCGAATCGCTCGATCTGCGCCAGCCGCAGGTCAACATCAAGGCGAAGATCGTCCTCGTGAACCGCACGGACCTCGACGCCCTCGGCATCAAGTACGATCTCGGCACGCGCCAGCAGTTCTTCAGCAACGTCATCCAGCGCACCGACTCCGCCGGCCATCCCGGCACGGCGAACGACCCCCCGCGAGTGCTCCTCGGCGGCAACACGGTGTCCGCGATCGCCAACGCGTCGGGCAACGTCCCCGGCGCGGCGCTCCGCCTGATCTACTCCACGGCGCTCGGCGGGTTCGACTTCTCGACCTTCCTCGACGCGCTCCAGGAGGTCTCGCTCCTCGACGTGCAGGCCGAGCCGAGCGTGACCACGCTGAACAACAAGACGGCGGAGCTGATCTCCGGCGTCCAGGTCCCCTTCGTCCCGCTCATCAGCTCCGGCGGTGGCCAGACGCAGCTCAACGCGCCGGTCGCGGTCGAGCGCATCCAGACCGGTGTCACGCTCCGCGTCACGCCGAGCGTCACGAACAACGGTCACATCATGATGCGCGTCGAGACCGTGAACTCCGACGTGAACTTCACGAACAACGGCACGTTGATCGACAACAACAGCAACAAGACGGAGCTGCTCGTCGCCGATGGCGAGACCGTCGTCATCGCCGGCCTCACGCAGACGAGCGTTCGCGTCTCGAAGTCGGGCATCCCGCTCCTCGTCGATCTCCCGCTGATCGGCCGCCTGTTCGGCTACACGACGCGGCAGGAGCAGCGGCGTGACCTCCTCATCATGCTCACGCCGCACATCATCGATGAGGGCGAGCAGCCCTCCGATGCCGGCCGGCGCTAGGCGATCCGGATTCCATCAATGACTCTGATCCGTCACGTCGCGCGGCTCTCCGCGCTCGCCTTCGCGGTCGCGGTCGTCGCGAGCTGCGATTCGCGTCTGCCGACGCAGTCGACCAACGTCAACGACGACGTCGATCGGCCGGTAGTGAAGTTCACCCTCTCCGCCGGCGTCAACGGTACGGTGGACATCGGCACCCCGCTCACCGTGGCCGTCAACGGCACCGACAACGTCGGCGTGTCGTACATGTTCACGCGCGTCAGCAATGGTGCGCAGGTCATCGGCGTCGACACGGCGACGATCAAGCCGACCCAGCCCACCGTGACGCGCAACGTCCCCGTGCAGCTCGGCGGGCTCACGCGCGGCGACAAGATCACCATCCGCGCCACCGTCTCCGACGGCGCGACGAACGAGAAGACCGACTCCATCGTCGTCACGATCGCCGATTCCGCCGGCCCGACGCTGACCGTCTCCTCCGCCAAGGCCAGCCGGCCGGTGAGCGGGGGCGATACGCTCGACATCCGCGTCTCCGCGGCGGACAGCTCCGGTATCGTCTACGCCGGCTATCGCCTCCTGCGCATCCGCGCCACGGACAGCGTCCAGATCCGTGCCGACAGCAGCTACGTGCCGATCGGCACCAAGCTGACCAACTTCCAGACGCCGCCCTACACGTACGTCATCCCCGACACGCTCCTCACGGGCAACTACACGCTCGTCGGCTTCGCCCAGGACCGCTCTGGCATCGTCACGAAGTTCGGGAAGCCCGGCCTGCCATTCACCGTCGGCGACGGCCAGAAGCCCAATCTCACCTTTCTTGCCCCCGTCCCGGGCGCGAAGCTCAACATAGGGGACTCGCTCCTCATCACGGCGCGCCTGACGGACAACATCGCGCTGCAGAGGGTCTCGTTCGACGGCGTGAGCGTTCGCACGCCCACGGCGGGGATCGATCAGATCATCAACCGCTATCCACAGGTCACCGCGCCGAGCACCGTCTTCCGGGCCGGCCTGCGTGACACGGCCATCCAGCGCTACATCCGCGTCCAGGCGCCGGTCGACACCGTCACCGACACGCTGGTCGTCACCGGCGTGCTCACCGACCTCGCCGGCAACGCCGACACGGTCCGGGTGAAGGTGAAGATGGTGAACGGCCCGACCGTCCTCTTCCTGAGCCCGGTCCTGGGCGACAGTGCCATCAACGGATCGAGTTTCCAGGTCTCGCTCAAGGGTCTCAGTACGCTGGGTGTCACCAAACTCGGTTTCCACGCCACGAGCGATCCGAGTTGGCCGACGCCGATCGATACCACCGTGATCGTCAACTTTTCGCCGCCCAACAAGGCGGCGACTATGCAAGCACTGGTCAAGGTGCCGGCGAATGCGCCGCTCAAGGGCGTCATCACCATCACGCCCATCTCGACCGACATCAACGGCCAGGACGGCTCGTCAAACCCGGTCCTCATCGCGGTCAAGGCCGGTACGGCGGACGCGCCGAGAGTGAGACAGACGCTGGGCACGCGCATCGAGATCAAGGACACGCTGTTCGTCACCGCGACGGGCAGCAGCATCCGCATCGTCGGCTTCGAGGCACGGGACCTTGCCGGCGCGCTTCTCAAGCGTGACAGCATGACGGTGACCGATGCGACGCCGCTCCCCTACAACGTGCCGCTCAACTTCGCGCCGAGCGTACAGGGCAAGACGGTCAATGTTCGCAGCTTCGCCTACGACGGCGGGGGGCGGATGGGCTACAGCGTGCGCTCGACGTCGGTCGCAGGCACGTCCTTCGTTCCGGCGAGCGACACGGCGCTCGTCGTCTACGGGCGCACCTACACGCTCCCCGTGAACCGCAACGGCGCGATCGCCGACCTCGTCGTCGATCGTGCGCGCGGCAACGTCTTTCTCTCGAACATCAACTACGGCCGCCTCGAGGTCTGGCAGAAGACGACGCAGGGCTTCGACGCGACCGGTGTCGTCGTCGGCTCGCAGCCGTGGGGGATGACGATGTCCCGCACCGCCGGCGCGGGCGACACGCTGTACGTCGCCAACTCCGGCGGCACGAACCTCAGCCGCGTGTTCATCGGCGCGGCGAGCGCGTCGAGCATGAAGGAGGATCTGAACAACCGCCTCCTCACGCGCGTCTCCTTCATGTACAAGCTCACCGAGCTGCGCGATCCGGCCACCGGCAAGATCCGCATCACGGTGTCGGCGCCGATCTCGTACTCGGATCGCCCGCAGTACGTGGAGCAGAGCAGCTCGGGCCGCCTGTACTTCTCCACCAAGCCCACGAGCGCGGCACCACTCGGCACCGTGCGCTTCCTCGACCCGGCGGCGCCCGCGCCTGACGAACGCTTCATCCTCGCGTTCGCGAAGACGGGCGCCGATCCGAACTCGTTCCTCATCGCGAACATCGACAACGCCGGTGTCGTGCCCGCGTCGGCGACCAGCACGGCGAACGATGCGCTCACGCTCTGCGACCACGCTTCAGGCAGTACCGCAGCGGCGACCTGCGTCACGTCGACGCTCGGCATCCTGGACGCGATCAACAGTCTCAAGGCCGCGGTCCCGCAGACTGACGTGGACTGGGGTGTCAACCTGGACGAGAACTCGATCGGTCTGAGCGACACGACCTTTGCCGCCTCCAGCGGCGACGGCAAGTGGATCACCTTCGGTGAGGGGCACGCGAGTAGCTCCTACGGCCGCGCACTGATGCTCCAGGACGACGGCAGCGTGCCAGACTCCTACACGTACGCCTCGCCGGCGATCAACATCGGAGACCTCATCAAGAATGCGGCGGACAAGGTGTTCGGCATCGCGCTGGACAAGACCGGCAAGACGGTCGGCATCCACGGCAGCGAGTCGTACTTCGCTTCGGTGGAGCAGCCCTTCAACCTGCGTCTGCAGGGGAAGAAGAGCACCTTCGCCCAGGGCGCCGGCATCACCTTCCATCCGAACGCCGACGGCGTAGGCACGACCGCCGCCGACCGCCTGGCCTTCGTCGCCTCGGCCAACGGCTCGATCGAGATGATCGACATCGCCTACTATGATTTCCAGCGCGGCCAGCTCGCGACGAAGTACAACCTCTACGGACCGCTCCGCGCCTCGCTCCCCTTCCCGGGCGACGATCCATCGGTGGTGTTCAAGCTCTTCGGTGTGTCGAGCGCGGGGCTCGTCGTCATCGACGTCACCGCGGCGGACATCCTCGCCGGACCATGACGCGCCGGTGAAGGCGTGATAGGTTGCACAGATGCGAGCCCGGCACGTCGCCGGGCTCGTGTCTTTCCCTCCGTCCCGCCGCCGTCATCGTCATGCTCCGCTTCACCACCGCAGGCGAATCGCACGGGCAGGCCCTCGTCAGTGTGCTCGAGGGTCTGCCCGCCGGTCTTCCACTCCTCGCGGCGCAGATCGACGCCGATCTCGCGCGACGCCAGCAGGGCTACGGTCGCGGACGACGGATGCAGATCGAGCGCGACACCGCCGAGATCCTCTCCGGTGTTCGCGCCGGCGAGACGATCGGCAGCCCCGTCGCGATGCTCATCCGCAATCGCGATTGGGCGAACTGGCAGGCGATCATGGATCCCGCGCCGCGCGAGGGCGAGGAGGAGGGCGCGCTGCGCCGGCGTGCCGTTACGCGCGTGCGGCCGGGCCACGCCGATCTCACCGGCATCCTCAAGTACGATCGCGACGACGCGCGCGACATCCTCGAGCGCGCGTCCGCGCGCGAGACCACGGCCCGCGTCGCTGCCGGCGCGATCGCGCGTCGGCTGCTCGAGGAGCTCGGCGTGTCGATCGGCAGCCATCTCGTCCACCTCGGCGGTGTCGACGCCGTGCGTCCCGATCCGATGCCGGAGCGCCTCAACGAGGCGTCCGACGCCTCGCCGCTGCGCACGCTCGATCCCGCCGCCGAGGCGCAGATGATCGAGCGCATCGACGCCGCCAAGCGCGCCGGCAACACCCTTGGCGGCATCTGCGAGGTCGTCGTCGACGGGCTCCCCGTCGGCCTGGGCTCGCACGTCTCCTGGGACCGGAAGCTCGACGGACGCATCGGCGCCGCGATCCTTTCCATCCCCGCGGTGAAGGGCGTCGAGATCGGCATGGGCTTCCAGGCCGCACGCGTGCACGGGTCCGAGGTGCACGACGAGATCGCCCTCGCGCCGGGTCGCACGCGCGCCGGCAACGTGCGCCGGGCTTCCAACAACGCGGGTGGGCTGGAAGGCGGCATCACCACTGGTGAGCCCCTCGTGGTCCGCGTCGCGATGAAGCCGATCAGTACCCTCATGCGCCCGCTCGGCACCGTCGACGTGGCCACTGGCAGCGCGGCGAGTGCCACAGCCGAACGCAGCGACGTCACCGCGGTACCCGCGATGGGCGTCATCGCCGAAGCGATGCTTGCTCTCGTCCTCGCCGACGCCATGTTGGAGAAGTTCGGCGGCGACTCGCTGCCCGAAGTTCAACGGAACCTCGATGGCTACCTTTCGCACATCGCAGCCCGGCTCGGCGGCTGATCCTTCCGTCCCCCATCTCATCCTCGTCGGGCTGCCCGGGGCGGGGAAGAGCACGGTCGGGTCCGCGCTCGCGCGCGAGCTCGGACGCACGTTCCTCGACTTCGACGCCGAGATCGCGCGGCGGGAAGGGATGACGATCGCCGAGATCTTCGCCACCAAGGGGGAGCCGACCTTCCGCCAGCTCGAGCACGGCCTCACCGAGGAGCTGAAGGACATGGGCGGAATGGTCCTCGCTCCCGGCGGCGGGTGGGTAGCGCGCCCCGATACCGTGGCGATTCTTCGCCCTCCGTCCCGCATGATCTACCTTCGCATCCGGCCCCGCACGGCGATCAACCGGATGGGTCGCTCGGTTGCCGGCCGTCCGCTGCTGAGCCGGCCGAACCCAGTGGCCGAGCTCGAGCGTCTGCTGTCGGAGCGCCGGACCGCCTACGAGACGGCCGACTACGTGGTGGACGTGGAACGTGTTGCCTTATCAGAGGTTGTGAGGCGGATCGTCGCCGCCGTCCGGGCCTGACGGACGCGGGCGTGGCACTGGGGAGCTTTTGCCGGTTGACGGGCCCACTACCTTAGAGCGATGATGACGCCCGGCCAGCCGCGGATTCGCGCGGCAGCGCCGGAACGGCACCGGAACGGCACCGGAACGGGGGCTGGGCGGGACGGACCTCCGAGCCCGAACCGGTGTCGAACGAGTCACGATGATGCCGGTCGGCGCCTCCGAGGGTCCTACCCTGCGCCGATCCACGAGGAGACATGACGATACGCGTTCTTGGACCACATGAGCGTGGGCGATTCGCTCCAGATGCCTGGGGCCACCTGCTCGCGCTCTCTGGTGCCGGAGCGCTCGACCCCGCGGAGCTCGAGCAGGTGATCGAGCGCGCGATGCTGCAGTTCGACGGCCGCATCGCGCTCGACGATCTGCGCTCGATGATGGAAGGCGCCGGATTCGACGATCCTGGCGGCCCCGCCGCGGATTCCCCGACCGTACACTGAGACCAATGGCAGCCAGAAAGAGCACGACCAAACGGCCCGCGGCGGCGAAGAAGAGCGCCGGCGCGGCCGCCAAAGCGCCGGCACGAGGCGCCGCGAAGACCGCCGCCAAGCGCGGCGCGCGCGGCCGCAGTGCGCCGGTAGAGGACGAGGGCCCCCCGCCGGCCGCCGGCACCACGTCGCTCGTCATTGTCGAGTCGCCCGCCAAGGCGAAAACGATCGGCAAGTACCTGGGCCGGGGCTACCGCGTGCGCGCCACCGTCGGGCACATCATGGATCTGCCCGAGAAGAAGCTCGGCATCGACATCGACAAGGGTTTCGAGCCCGAGCTCGTGCCGATCCCGGGCAAGGAGAAGACGATCGCCGACCTGAAGAGCGCAGCGAAGGATTCGCGCGAAGTGTTCATCGCCACCGACCCCGATCGCGAGGGTGAGGCGATCGCCTGGCATGTGGCGGAGCAGATCCGGCCGAAGCGCGGCGCGGCCACTGTGCCCGTTCGTCGCGTCCTCTTCCACGAGATCACCAAGGACGCCGTCCAGAACGCGATCCAGCAGGCGGGCTCGATCGACGACAAGAAAGTCGAAGCCCAGCAGGCGCGTCGCGTGCTCGATCGCCTCGTCGGCTACAAGGCCAGCCCCGTGCTCTGGAAGACGGTGAAGAAGGGGATCTCGGCGGGGCGCGTACAGACCGTCGCGCTGCGGCTCATCGTCGAGCGCGAGCGGGAGATCCGCGCCTTCAGGCCGGTCGAGTACTGGACCGTCGAGGCGCTACTGGAGAAGGCGGGGCAGCGGTTCACCGCGAAGCTCCACCAGATCGACGGCAAGAAGGCAGAAATCTCGAATCGGTCCGAGGCTGAACGCGTCCTGTCCGACCTTGCCGGAAGGAAGGTTTTCGGAGTTACGGAGGTCAAGCGCCGCGAGCGTCGTAAGAATCCCTCGGCGCCATTCACCACGTCCACGCTCCAGCAGGAGGCGGCGAAGAAGCTCTCGTTCGGCTCCAAGCGCACGATGCGCATCGCGCAGGATCTCTACGAGGGGATCGACATCGGCCCCGAGGGCGCGGTCGGTCTCATCACGTACATGCGTACCGACTCCACGCGTGTCGCCGAGAGTGCGGCGACGCACGCGCAGGATTACCTCCGCGTGCTGTTCGGCGCCGAGTATCTCGCCAAGGGGCTGCAGCTCTATGGCAACGGGAAGGCGAAGAACACCCAGGACGCGCACGAGAGCGTCCGTCCCACGGATCCGACGCGTCGACCCGACGACATCCGTAAGTATCTCTCGCCCGACCAGTTCAAGCTCTATCAGCTCGTCTGGCAGCGGTTCATGGCGTCGCAGATGGCGCCCGCGGTGTTCGACACCACCACGGTCGACTTCGACATCCCCGCGAAGGAGCAGCCGCAGATCGGGCGGCGCAGCTATCTGTTCCGCTCCACCGGGAGCATCATCAAGTTCCAGGGCTTCCTCGCGCTCTATCGCGAAGCGCGCGAGGAGGGCGACTCGAAGGCGCTCGAGGACGAGCAGGCGCTCCCCGTCATCGAGATGGGCGAGAACGTTCCCGTCATCTCGATCACACCGTCGCAGCACTTCACCGAGCCGCCGCCGCGCTTCTCCGAGGCGAGCCTCGTGAAGGAGCTCGAGCGGCTCGGCATCGGACGCCCCTCGACGTACGCGTCGATCATCAGCGTGCTGGTGGATAGGCGCTACGTGAACCTCGAGCAGCGCCGCTTCTTCCCCACCGAGCTCGGTGAGACGGTGGAGAAGGTGATGGTCAAGCAGTTCCCCGACATCTTCAACGTCGACTTCACCTCCGGTATGGAGCTGGAGTTAGATAAGGTTGAAGACGGGGAGCTTGGGTGGCGCGCTGTCTTGAAAGACTTCTGGGGCCCGTTCGAGAAGTCGCTCAAGAACGTACAGTTCGGCGCCCTCATCGCCGATGCGCACGATCTCTCGGCGATCGTCAATGAGCGCTGCCCGGACTGCGGCGGCAAACTCGAGCCGCGCGGTGGATTCTTCGGGCCGTTCCTCGCCTGCGAGAACCATCCGAAGACCTGCAAGTACACGCGGCCGCTCAAGGGTGAGAAGGCGAAGCCGAAGATGACGGACATCCCCTGTCATCTCTGCGGCCAGCCGATGGTCGTTCGGCAGGGACGCAGCGGCGAGTTCCTCGGCTGCAGCACCTTCCCGAAGTGCCGCGGCACGCGCTCGATGCCGACCGGCGTCTTCTGTCCGAAGGACGGCGGCGAGCTGGTCGAGCGCCGCTCGAAGAAGCGCGGCACGGCGTTCTACGCCTGCTCGAACGAGACCTGCGACTTCGTGGCGTGGAACAAGCCGGTCGCCGAGACCTGCCCGGAGTGCGGCTACGTCGGCGCGGAGATGAAGTTC
This sequence comes from Gemmatimonadaceae bacterium, assembly GCA_045804245.1. GTDB lineage: Bacteria > Gemmatimonadota > Gemmatimonadetes > Gemmatimonadales > Gemmatimonadaceae > AG11. The sequence goes on from JBJMNN010000223.1 coordinate 27,076, forward strand.
ACCAAGGCGCGCGGCGACTTCCGGAAGTGCCTCAAGTGCGGCAACGAGTGGGACGTGCCGGCGGCGCCGGAACCGGTGGACGTGGAGCCGGCGTTGGCGGGATGAGAACAGTGTGAGTTGGTTGGTTGGATCGTGAGTTCGTGGGATCCCACCAACCCACGATCCAACCAACAAACTCACCGCGTATCGCTTCCCCTCGTCAGCGCCGCCACGCGCTGCTTCGCGTCCGTCACTTTCGGCTGCAGCACGGGATCCGCATCCTTCCATAGCTCGATGAACGCGCGATAGTGCTGCAGCGCTCTATCGCGCTGTCCTTTCGCCTCGTACAGCTCCCCGAGGCGCTTGTGGACTCCGGCCAGGAAGAGGCCGTCCACCTCGGTGCGGTCGAAATAGGGCGTGTCGACGTACCGTGCGTACACCGCGATCGCCGAGTCCGGAACGCCAGCCAGATCGTACGCTCGGCCGAGCAGCGGCAGGTCGCAGACGGGGCAGCCTCGTCGCTCGGTGGCACGGAGCGCCGTCTGTGCCTCGGCGTACTTCCTTTCGGCCATCGCGATCTCGCCACGCATGCGCTGCGCGAAGATCGAATCGCGGACCGTCGGCGCTTCGGCTCGTCGCGCTTCCCATTCCGCCAGTACGACGCGCGCCCGGTCCGGCCGTCCGGCCATCGCGTACGCCGACACCACTTCGACGTACGGAGCCTCCGACATCGTCACCGTCCGGAGCGGCGTACGCGCGAGCGTTTCGTCGAGCTGCCGTTGCGCGCCCGCCGCATCGCCACGGAACCAGGCGAGGTCGAACGCCTCCAGCGCGGCCCGAACGAGAGCCGGCGCAGTATGACCTGCGTGCTGCAGCATGTCGTGACCCTCGTTCATGTCGCGCGTTGCCTCGTCGAGCTTGCCGCGGACCCTCGCGAAATCGGCGCTGTAGAACGCGAGCTGGGCTCGCGTCGCGGGATCGGTGACCTTCGCATCGATCGCGGCCATCGTGACGGCGGCCGAGTCGAATTGGCCCAGCTGCCATTGCACGAACCAGCGAATGCCGTCGCACTGGAAGTTCTTCGGGAACGCGCGCCTGCACGCCTCGATCGTCGTCCGGGCCGAGTCGAGTTCTCCTCTCGCGATCCGCGCACGCACCAGGTTCTGATAGTGCACCGTCGCGACCGGTCCGACACGGATGGCCCGAACGAGCAGCGACTCTGCCCGCGCGAACTGGTGTTCGAACAGCAACGCACTCGCGAGGTTGTTCAGGCCCGCGGTGTTGTTGGGCTGGATCTCGAGCAGCTGCTCGTATGCCGCCTGGGACTTCGCCGCGTCCTGATGCGTTCCCAGTCCATAGTAGCTGCCCAGCAGCAGATAGCGCTCGGCGTCGGTGAGCCGGTCGATGTGGCGGAATGCGCGCTCGTAGTACTCGCCCGCCTTGGCGCGCATGTCTCGATTGCCGTACTCGATGCCGAGCTTGCGGTACGCCATCGCGAAGCCGGTGTCGATCGCCACGGCCTCCTCGAGCAGCGCGGCGCCCTTCGTGAAGTCGCCCTCACCGATCACCCGCACGCCCTGCACGTACTTCTTCAGCGCGTCGAGCGACGACGTCGTGACCTGCTCGAGCGGCGGCGCGCTCTGCACGTTCCTGAGCGATTCGCCGATCTTCGCGCGCACCTCCTTCGCCAGGCGGTCCACCGCGGGCAGGATCTCGGACTGGTTCTCCGCCGTCTCGCGGAACGTCGCCAGCTCGTCGCCCGTCTGCGCCGAGACCAGGCGCAGCGCGATGACGTAGCGGCCCCCGACACCGAGCAGACTTCCGTCCATCACCGCCTTGATTCCTTCGCGCGTCGCAATCTCGCGTGCCAGCGCGAAGTCGATGTGGGAATCGACGGGCCGCTCCATGCGCCGCAGTACGTCGCGTACGGTACCGGCCATCACCACGTTCACGCTCTGCGACTGCCCCAGCGCGGTGCGGAAGGCGTCCGTCACCACCGGCCCGAGCATGGAGTCGTTGGCCGGGCTCTGCAGATCGGCAACGAGAATCTTGGAGTCCTGCGCCAGCGCCCCCGCGGCGAGCAGCGACCCAGCCGGCCCGATCCCCATCGCCCGCAGCACCATGTAGGCACCCACGAGCAGCACGAAGCCGATGACGGCCACCGCGCCGCCGATCCCCGCGCGTCGCCACGACACGTGCGGGCTCGCTTTGATCGCCAGCTGCTGCATCGTGCCCTGGCCAAGACTCGGCGTGCCCCCCGGCGTGTACGTCGGCGTCGCGCCCAGCACGCGGCGCGTCGTCCGGTGCACGTACGCCGTGAACAGGATCACGGGTAGCCCGAGCGCCATCACGATCAGCGCGCCCGGAAACACCCAGTCGGGCAAGCCCACCGCGACGATCGCCGCCTTCGCGACCACCGCGACGATCACGAACGCGACGACATACGCCATCATCGCGCGCTTGAACATGCCGCGTCCACCGGCCAGGATCATCGGCATCGCCGGATGGTCGCTGCTGCTCGTCACCGTCTCCAGCACGCGCACGATGTCGCTCGCGCGCTGCGGGCGGTCGTCGGCATCCTTCGCCAGACACTTCATCACGAGCTGCGCCAGTGCCGCCGGCACGTCCGGTCGCAGCTCGTTCACCGGCTGCGGCGTCTCTCCCATCTGCGCCGCGAGCAGCTTCTGCGGCGACTTCGCGAGGAACGGCGGCCGGCCGGCGATCAGCTCGTAGGCCAGACAGCCGAACGAGTAGATGTCGGCGCGGTGGTCGGTCGCCGGATCGGCCGCCGCCTGCTCGGGCGACATGTACGCCGGCGTGCCGATCGACGTCCCGATCTGTGTGAGCGTTCCTCCGGGCGCGACGGTGCGTGCCGCGCTCAACGCCTTCGCGATCCCGAAGTCCGTCACCACCGCCGAGCCGCCGGAGAGCAGCACGTTGTCCGGCTTGATGTCGCGGTGCACGATCCCGCGCTCGTGCGCGTACGCCAGCGCTTTGGCGACGTCGCGCAGCACGCCGATCACCTCGGTCATCGGCAGCGCGCCACTCGCCGTGAGTCGCCCGCGCAGCGACTCGCCATCCACGAACGGCATCGTGTAGTACGGCACGCCGTTCATGCTGCCGGCGGTCAGCACCGGCACGATGTGCGGATGCTGCAGCCCCGCGGCGAGCTCGATCTCCCGATCGAACCGATCGGCGTTCACCCCCGCGAGCAGGTCGGGTGGCAGCACCTTCACCACGACGTTGCGCCGCAGCGACTCCTCGCGCGCCACGAACACGCGCGACATCCCGCCACCGCCGAGCTCGCGCGTGATCGTGTACGACGAGCCGAGCGCGTCCTGGAGCTGTTCGCGAAGGGGCATTGGGGAGGGGAGGGGCGCGATGAAAGTAGGAGTTGGAGGGCGGAGAGACCAGAGTGGCGAAGCCGTTTGTCGGTTGACGGTATTCGGTTCACGGCTGGCCTCGGGAGGCTTCGGCCTCCCGAGGCCGGCTGATCACCGACAACCGTGTAGCTTTCTCTCATGCCTCCCATCCACATCATCGGCGGCGGTCTCGCCGGCAGTGAGGCCGCCTGGCAGCTCGCCGAGCGCGGGCACGAGGTCGTCGTTCACGAGATGCGACCTTCCGTCAGCACGGAAGCACACAAGACCGACCGTCTCGCGGAGCTCGTTTGCTCGAACACCTTCAAGAGCACCGAGACGACCAACGCCCACGGCCTCCTCAAGGCCGAGATGCGCCTCCTCGGCTCGATGATCCTCGAGTGCGCCGACCTCGCGAGAGTTCCTGGCGGCAGTGCGCTCACCGTCGACCGCGAAGTATTCTCCGCCGCGGTCGACGAGCGCGTCACGTCGCACCCGCGCATTACCGTCGAGCGCGGCGAGGTCACGTCGCTTCCGTCGCCCGGCATCGTCGCTACGGGACCGTTGACCTCGAGTGCCCTCGCCGAGTCGATCCGTGCGCGACTCGGCGTCGAGTCGCTCGCTTTCTACGACGCCATCGCGCCGATCGTCGCCCATGATTCGATCGACTACGACGTCGTCTTCCGCGCCTCCCGCTATGGCAAGGAGACCATGGAAGGCGAGAGCGACGGCGCCTACCTGAATTGCCCGATGTCGCGCGAGCAGTACGAGGCGTTCATCGACGCGCTCACCGCTGCGGACAAGGCCACGGCGCACGAGTTCGACGCCGTCCCGTACTTCGAGGGCTGCATGCCCGCCGAGGAGATGGCGCGTCGCGGACGCGAGACGCTGCGCTTCGGCCCGATGAAGCCAGTGGGGCTGACCGATCCGCGCACGGGGCGCGAGGCGTACGCCGTCGTCCAGCTCCGCATGGAGGATCGCGCGGGGCGCATGTGGAACCTCGTCGGCTTCCAGACGCGGCTGCGCTATCCCGAACAGCAGCGCGTCTTCCGCATGATCCCCGGCCTCGAGAACGCGGAGTTCCTCCGCTTCGGTTCCATTCATCGGAACTCGTACCTCAACGCGCCCGCCGCGCTCCTGCCGCACCTCGCGCTGCGCGACGATCCGCGCGTGCTGTTCGCCGGTCAGCTCACCGGCGTGGAGGGCTACACCGAGAGCACGGCGACCGGCCTCCTCGCCGGCATCAACCTCTCGCGGCTCCTCGCGGGAGAAGAGCCCGTGCTCCCGCCCACGACGACGATGCTCGGTGCCCTCTATCGCTACATGCGCGAAGCCGACCCGAGGCATTTCCAGCCGATGAACGCGAACTTCGGCCTCGTGGACGAGCTGGGCGAGCGCGTGCGCGACAAGCGCGCGAAGAAGGAGCGCCTCGCCGAGCGCGCGCTCGCCGCGATGACCGAGTGGCGCGACGCCAACCTCGTCGCGGCGGGCGTGCGCGCGTGACGCCGCGCGCCGTGAAGTCGGACGCCGAAGAGGCGATCGACGCGGCGGCGGTGCCGCCCGACGTGGAGGAATTCCTCCGCCATCTCGCGAAGGAGCGCGACGTGTCGCCCCAGACCGTCATCGCATACCGCCGTGACCTCACGGCCTTCGTCGCCTTCCTCGGCAGCTACTACGGCACCGGCGCGTGGAGCTGGGAAGGCGTCGATCGCCTCGCCATGCGCGGCTTCCTCGCGCACCTCAATCGGCGCGGCGTCGGCAAGCGCACCATCTCGCGAACGCTCTCCGGCGTGCGGAGCTTCTACCGCTGGATGCATCGCAACGAGATGGTCGAGTCCAACCCGGCACGCGCCGTCGGCGCGCCGAAGCTCGAGAAGCACCTGCCGGGCTATCTCGACCGCACGCAGATCGATCTCCTCTTCCAGATGGCCGAGGCGCGCGCCATGGAGGGCGACTTCACCGCGGTGCGAAACCTCGCCATCCTCGAGCTGTTCTACTCTACCGGTATGCGGCTCTCCGAGCTCCAGGGCCTCGGGATGGGCGATCTCGATCTGGTAAGCCAGCAGGTGAAAGTGCGAGGGAAGGGAAGGAAGGAGCGCATCGTGCCGATCGGCGACCATGCGGTCCTCGCGCTGCGCAACTACGAGGCGAAGCGCGACGATCTCCTGCGCAACCGGCGCGGCGCCGGTGTCGAGCGCGGCGCGTACTTCCTCTCGCGCACCGGGAAGCGCATCGGCGTGCGCATGGTGCAGAAGGTCGTCTCGGGGTTCCTCGACCAGATCGACGAAGACGCCGGCCTCTCGGTCCATTCGCTGCGCCACACCTTCGCCACACATCTGCTCGATGCGGGCGCCGATCTCCGCGCCGTCCAGGAGCTGCTCGGCCATTCGTCCATCTCGACCACCCAGATCTACACCCACACCAGCGTCGAGCGGCTCAAGCAGGTCTACCAGAAGGCTCACCCCCGGGCATGAAGATCGCTTGAGTGCGGGGGCGGTGCGGTCCGCTTCCCGATCCTTCTCGCCCGTGCGTGTAGAGACCATTCCGCTCGTCCTCGGCAGCCTCGTCGCTCTTCTCGGTGTTGGAGTGATCGCGGATGCGTGGCTTCCCGAGAAGGTGCTCTACTACAGCGAGCGGCGCCGTCGCGCCCGCGCCGAGCGGGACCTTGGTGGTGAGACGTCGATCGGACTCGGCGTGCTCTGCATGGCCGCCGCGCTGATCGGGCGCGACACCTGGCGCTACGGCACGGTCGCCGTGCTCGCGGGCACCGTGCTGCTCTTCCTCGGCGCCTGGCTCAACCGCGCCTACCTGCGCGAACGGATCAGCAATCGGGGCGAGCTGAGACGAGAGGCGCCCAAGGAACCGGGTGGAAGACCGAGGATTCGATAGCGCGCGAACCCCGCTAACTTCCATCTATGTCCGAGCTTCCCAGAATCAGGGCCACCACCATCCTGGCGGTGCGCCGCAACGGTGCCGTCGCCCTCGGCGGCGACGGGCAGGTGACCGTCGGCGAGACCGTCATGAAGGCCAAGGCGAACAAGGTGCGCGCGCTCGGCGAGGGCAAGCTGCTCGCCGGGTTCGCCGGCTCGGCCGCGGATGCCCTCACGCTGTTCGAGAAGTTCGAGGAGAAGCTCCAGCGCTACCCCGGCAACTTCCCGCGCGCCGCCGTGGAGCTCGCCAAAGACTGGCGCAGCGACCGCGTCCTGCGACGCCTCGAGGCGCTTCTCGCCGTGGCCAACGCGCAGCACGGCTTCATCGTCTCCGGCACCGGTGAGCTCATCGAGCCCGACGACGGCATCCTCGCCATCGGCTCGGGGGGCGCCTATGCGCTCGCCGCGGCGCGTGCGCTCGCCGCGAACACGCAGCTCGGCGCGGCCGACATCGTGAAGCAGGCGCTCACCATCGCCGGCGAGATCTGCGTCTACACGAACACCAACATCACCGTGCTCGAGGCGAGCTGACATGGCCTCACCCCGCACGCAGCAGGCGCTCGCGCGACTCGCGGATCTGACACCACGTCAGATCGTCGCGGAGCTCGACCGCTACATCGTCGGCCAGGCCGACGCGAAGAAGGCCGTCGCCATCGCGCTCCGCAACCGGTGGCGCCGCCAGCAGGCACCCGAGGGGATCCGCGACGAGATCTCGCCGAACAACATCATCCTCATCGGGCCGACCGGGGTGGGGAAGACCGAGATCGCCCGCCGCCTCGCCAAGCTCGCCGGCGCGCCGTTCATCAAGGTCGAAGCGTCGAAGTTCACCGAGGTCGGCTACGTCGGGCGCGACGTCGAGGGAATGATCCGCGACCTCGTCGACAGCGCGATCGAGATGGTGCGCCAGGAGCGCGAGAGCGAGGTCGAGGACCTCGCGAACGAGAAAGTCGACGAACGGCTGCTCGACCTGCTGCTTCCCCCGCCGTCCGACGGCAAGGCG
>JBJMNN010000224.1:0-4448 GCA_045804245.1 Gemmatimonadaceae bacterium
AGGTCGATCCCGCCGAGCTGCCGCAGGCCGAGAACATCCACTGGCTGGGCCAGCGGGAGTACGCGGAGCTACCGGCGCATGTGAAGGGGTTCGACGTGTGTCTGATGCCCTTCGCATTGAACGAGGCGACGGAGTACATCAATCCAACGAAGACGCTCGAGTACATGGCGGCGGGCAAGCCGATCGTGTCGACCGCGGTCTCCGACGTGGTGCACAACTTCACGCCGGTCGTGGCCGTCGCCCAGTCCCATGCGGAGTTCGTCGACGCGGTGCGCGACGCGATCGAGCGGCCGAATGCCGAGTTGATCTCGCGTGGACTGGAGCAGGCACGCGCCAACTCGTGGGAGAGCATCGTCTCGCGCATGGATCGCATCATCCGGGAGGCCATGCGGACGCGCGCGTCGCGCATCGAGCGGCCCCTGTCCGAGCGGACGCGCGCCGATTCGCGTCCGGAAACGCGTCCCGTCGTCCGTTCGCGCGCCGCTCTCGCGGGCGCGGGCGAAGACATCGGCGACTGAGCGCGTCGTAACCCGAGTGTCGCGGTCGCGATGACGACGGACATGAATCCACCCGAGCCGCTGGAGCTGTGGGCGGGCTTCGAGTGCACGCTCAACCGCGTCGGCGACTCGCAGCACGATCAGCTCCAGCTCACGGGCCACTACGGCCGGCTCGACGATCTCGATCGTCTCGCCGACCTCGGCGTGCGCACGATCCGCTATCCCATCCTCTGGGAGCGCATCGAGCGGCTGCGCGCCTCGCGCGCGCCGTTCGCCTGGCCGGATGCGGCGATGGAACGGTTCCGCACGCTCGGCATCGAGCCGATCGTCGGCCTCGTGCACCATGGCAGCGGACCGTTCGGCACCAGCCTCCTCGACGACGGCTTCGCCGAAGGATTGGCGGCGTTCGCGCGGACGGTGGCCGAGCGCTATCCGTGGGTCCGCCGCTACACGCCGGTGAACGAGCCGCTCACCACGGCGCGGTTCAGCGCGTTGTACGGTGTGTGGTACCCACACCTGCGCGACGATGCGGCGTTCCTGCGCGCGACACTGAACCAGGTGCGCGCGACGCGGCTCGCGATGCAGGCGATCCGTACCGTGCGGCGGGATGCGGAGCTCGTGCAAACCGAGGATCTCGGCCGCACGCACGCGACGCGAGCGCTCCGCTATCAGGCCGACTTCGAGAACGAGCGCCGATGGCTGAGCTTCGATCTGCTCATGGGCCGGGTGCGACCGGGCCACGCCATGTACGAGTACGCGCGCTGGTGCGGGCTCACGGCCAACGAGATCGCGCGCGCCGTCGGCGACGGATGCCCGCCCACGATACTCGGCGTCAACCACTACGCGACGAGCGAACGATTCCTCGACGAGCGGCTGGAGCGCTATCCGCCGCACACGTACGGCGGGAACCACCGGCACCGGTACGCCGACGTCGAGGCGGTGCGCGTGCTCACCGACGGCGTGGCGGGTCCGCGTGCGCTGCTGCTCGAGGCGTGGCAGCGGTACGGGCTGCCGATCGCCGTGACCGAGGCGCACCTGGGGTGCACGCGCGAGCAGCAGCTCCGCTGGTTGGCCGAAGTGTGGGACGCGGCGCGCGCGTCGCGCGCCGCGGGGGCCGACGTGCGCGCCGTGACGGCGTGGGCGGTGCTCGGCACGCGGGACTGGACGTCGCTCGCCACGCGGCTCGAAGGCCACTACGAGCCCGGGCTGTTCGACGTGCGCGCACCGCGTCCGCGGGCAACGGCGCTCGCGCGGATGGCGCGCTCGCTCGCGATCATGGGCTCGTACGACCACCCCGCACTCGGTGCGCCCGGCTGGTGGCACTGCGCGGACCGCGTGCTCTACCCCGAGCACGACGAGTCGACGGTGCACCAAGAGGAGCGCCGCTCGCCGCCCGGCCGGCCGATCCTCATTGCTGGTGCGTCGGGAACGCTGGGCAGCGCGTTCGCGCGGCTGTGCGCCGCGCGCGGGTTGGCGCACCGGACGCTCACGCGCCACGAGCTGGACATCAGCGATCGCGGCGCGGTGGAGCGCGCGGTGCGCGAGAGTGGCGCGTGGGCGGTGGTCAACGCCGCGGGCTACGTCCGTGTCGACGCCGCCGAGCGCGACGTGGAGGCGTGCCACCGGTTGAATGCGCACGCCGCGGAGACGCTCGCTCGCGCGTGCGATTCCGCCGGGATCCCGCTCGTCGCCTTCTCGTCGGATCTCGTGTTCGACGGCGCGAAGCGCGCACCGTACGTGGAGCCGGACCCTGTGGCGCCGCTCGGCGTGTACGGCTGGAGCAAGGCCCAGTGCGAGGCGCGCGTGCTGGCGGCGCATCCGGGCGCGCTCGTCGTGCGCACTGCGGCGTTCTTCGGCCCGTGGGACGAGTGGAACTTCATCACGCGGACGCTCGCGTCGCTGGCGCTCGATGTGCCCGTCGATGCGGCGGAGGATCTCGTCGTCTCCCCGACGTACGTGCCCGATCTCGTGCACGCCACGCTCGATCTGCTGATCGATGGGGAGCACGGCGTCTGGCACCTCGCGAACGCGGGCGAGACCAGCTGGGCCGAGCTCGCGCGCGCCGCGGCGCGAGGCGCCGACCTCGACGAGACGCTCGTTCGCGGCCGGCAGCACACCGAGCTCGGACTGCTGGCGCGCCGGCCGCGCGCCGTCCCGCTCGCGAGCGAGCGGGGGCACCTCATGCCTCCGCTCGAGGCGGCGCTCGGCGCATACCTGAACGAGCGGCCCTGGCTGCGGCTCATGCGCGACGACGAACTGGTGCTGTCGGACCAGGACGTCGCCGCGGACTGAGCGGACAGCGCGTCGCACACACCGAACTTCGCTGAAGCACATGGAGCAGATCCGGACGACCGCACGGGACACGACGTCCGCCACCGGCAGCGACCAGCCGCGCATCGTGATCATCGGCGCCGGGCCGACGGGCCTCGCCGCCGGCTATCGGCTGCGCGAGCTCGGCTACCGCAACTTCCTGATGCTCGAGCAGCGCGAGAAGGTGGGCGGCCTCGCCGCGAGTGAGACGAGCCCGAACGGCTTCATCTACGACATCGGCGGGCACGTTCTGTTCTCGCATTACGAATACTTCGACAAGCTGTTCGACAAACTGCTCGGCGACGAGTACCAGCTCCTGCTGCGCGAGAGCTGGGTGTGGATGTGCGACCGGTTCCTGCCGTATCCCTTCCAGAACAACATCAAGTACCTGCCGAAGGAGATCGTCTACGAGTGCCTCATGGGGGTGATCGAGGCGCAGAAGCAGGAGCTCGACCTCACGCGGTTCGACAACTTCGAGGAGCTGATCTACGGCGTCTTTGGCAAGGGGATCGCGAAGCACTTCATGATGCCCTACAACTTCAAGGTGTGGGCGCATCCGCCGAAGATGATGAACAAGGAGTGGATCGGAGAGCGCGTGTCGGTGGTGGACATCGCGCGCGTGCTCGGCAACGTCGTGCTCGACCGCGACGACGCGGGATGGGGCCCGAACTCGACGTTCAAGTATCCGCGGCATGGGGGCACGGGCGGTCTGTTCGATCGGATGCGTCCCTACGTGCAGGAGAATCTCCGGCTGTGCACCGGCGTCGCCTCGGTGGACGTGGAGCGCAAGCAGGTCGTGCTGAAGGACGGGACGCGCGAGGGGTACGACATCCTGCTCAACACCACGCCGGTGGATCTGCTCGTGAAGTCGATCCAGGGCGAGGCGCCGAGCGAGGTGAAGTGCCAGGCGGGACGGCTGCGGCATTCGGGGAGCTACATCGTCGGCGTGGGCGTCGAGCAGCCCGTGCCCTCGAAGAAGTGCTGGATGTACTTCCCGGAGGAGAGCTCGCCGTTCTATCGGGTCACCTATCTCTCGAACTATTCGCCAGAGGTCGTGCCGGACGCGTCGCGGTATTACTCGCTGCTCGCCGAGGTGTCGCACTCCGAGCTCAAGCCGGTGAACCGGGACACCGTGGTCGAAGACACGATCCAGGGGATGATCGACTCGAAGCTGCTGAGCGAGTGCGACCGGAAGGACATCGTCGACGCGTTCCTCATCGAGCGCGACTACACGTATCCGACGCCGAGCCTCGAGCGCGATTGCGCGCTGAAAGTGCTGCATCCGTGGCTCGAGTCGCGCGACATTTACTCCCGCGGGCGGTTCGGTGCGTGGCGGTACGAAGTGGGGAACATGGACCACTCCGTGGCACAGGGCGTGGAGTGGGTGAACCGCATCCTCCAGGACGACCGCGAGAACGAGCTGACGTATCTGGCGAAGCGCGGCTGCTAGGGCGCGCCTCGGACGGCACGGTGCGTCGGGTGGTCAGCGGGTGCGCCCCCGTCTAGTTTCGTCCGGATGGACGAGACGGCCGCTGGAGGCGACAGACCAGGCATGGCCATGACGACGCCCCCATCGCGTGGACCGCTGCGCGTTGGGCTGCTCGTGGACAGCCTGGTGCAGCCGGCGTGGGTGGTGGAAGC
>JBJMNN010000225.1:0-37429 GCA_045804245.1 Gemmatimonadaceae bacterium
GACGTAATTGCGGATCCCCGGACTGGCGACGTACAGCAGATGTCGCTCCGCAGGCGCGGGCCTGCGCGCCGAGGTCGCGAGCAGGAGCAGGGAGGCGAGGGCGATCGCGCGGAACGATGGGCGATGTACAGAGCGTGTCATGTTCGGCCTCGGCGTGAGCGTCGCAGTGCGACGTGCCGGCGAATATGGGGTGGATGTCATGTCGCCGCGAGATCGTGACCGTTCGCGTCCCGCGGCTTCATGAATGACGGAACTCGGGGTTCAGAGGTTCGCGGGTTCGGGAAACAAAACGGCCTCGGGAAGCGAAAGCTTCCCGAGGCCGTCGCGCAGTGCGCATCGCGCATCGCGCATCGCGCCGAGCGCGCCTATCTGTTCAGCCAATACGACATCTTGATCAGAAACGTGTTCGACGGATGCAGCTTGAACAGATCCTTCACGTCGCCCTGGAACGAGTTGTTGCCTTCCGTCCCGTCATAGCCCTGGCGGCCGTGGTTCCAGACGGCGAACAGGGTGGAGCCCGGTGCGTACTCCCAGCGGAACACGAGGTTCGACCGCAGCGACTTGAAGTTGAACCCGCCAGGATTGTTCGTCACCGACGAGTCGGCAAAAAACGTGTACCGGTCCTCGAAGCGCTTGGCGCGCGGCGTCGCGGAGAGCGCCGCCACGTTCGTGTACGTGCCCTTCGAGACGAACGGCTGCGCATACGCCTGGAGCGACACGTTCGGGGTGAAGGTGTAGTTGAGCCGCATCGTCGCCGACGTGGTCGTCTGGTCGAGCCGCGCGAAGGTGTACTGCTCGACGCCGAGCGTGTCGGTGTTCCGGCCGTACCACTGCTTGTCGCGGATGTTGTGCGAGTAGCGCATCGACAGCGAGGAGCTGAACCGGCCCATCAGCTTCAGGTCGACGCCGGGTCCGAGGCTGACCGAGTGCGTGCGCCCGTCGTCGGCGCGGAAGAGGTTCACGTTGAAGTTCGGCACGATGCTCCGTCGGTCGTCGCCGATGATGAAAAGCCACGGCGCGAGGTACCGGTCCTGGCGGATGGCCGGCCCGCCGCGCGCTGCGCGGTCGTCGTACACCGTGCCCAGCTGCCCGAGCGTGCCCCCCATATGCCAGCCCCAGTTGTTCTTGAACGTGATGTGCGTGTTCGTGTTCACCGCAGCCTCGAGCGGCAGACCTCTGGTATCCCAGTACTGCCACCAGTTCCAGTTCCAATTGAACCGCTTGTAGAAGTAGCGCTCCTGCCTGTCGGAGAAGCCGGCCCACGTGCTCCACGACTGCTGGTCGGCGCGCTGCAGGTAGCCGAGGTCGTTCACCTCGAACCCAGGCGACCGCCGCGAATACGCCGAGTTGAACTGCAGGTGCTTCCCGCCGACCTTGCCGATGTTCAGCTCTTCGGCATCACCCGTGAGCAGGGTGCGGTTGGGATCGAGGGGCAGCCCAGCGTCGGGACGCTGGTAGTAGTGCACCGCACTCTGCTGCAGGTTGAGCATCGCGCCCGGGTCGGCACGCACTCGGCTGTAGTCGAGGGCACCCGACACCTCGTAGGTGTTCTTGAGGAACTTGTGCCGGAAGTCGAGCGCGCCCGCGTACGCGTCCGAAGTCATGTACGGCGATGACCACTGGTCCATCCGACGGTTGACCGCGGTGAGCATTGCACCGACGCCGCTGTTTCCTTTGCGCATGTCCTGGGTGGCGCGGAGGACCGTGAAGTTCGTCGTTGGCTCGAACGTCGTATCGCCCGGGCTGCTCGCGCGCTTAGTCACCGCATCCAGCATCGCGACCGTCAAGCCGGCCGGGAATCGGCCGATCAGCTTTCCGGCGCCGAGGATGGTCGTCGGCTGGAGCGGCACAGTGTCGCCGTACGTTCCGGCCAGTGTCGGAGTGCGACCGATGCGACGGCTGTAGAAGAGATTCTCGCCGCTGCAGTTCACCTGACTGCAGTTGACGTTGAAGCGGAAGAGGCCCTGGCCGGCGACGAAGAACGGCCGGCGCTCGTCGAAGAAGGATTCGTACGCCGTGAGGTTGAGCACCGCGGGATCGGCTTCGACCTGGCCGAAGTCCGGATTGATCGTCGCGTCGAGGGTGACGTTCGGCGCGATGCGGTACTTCACGTCACCGCCCATGGCGATGCGCGACTTGTTGGTGAAGCGGTTGTTGATCACTTCCGTCGCCTGCTTGGTCACGACGTAGGGCACGGCTTCCATCCGCCGCGGCGTTTCGAGATCGGTCATCCCCTCGAGCGCGCCGAACTGGGAGACGAAGCCCGGCTTCGACTGACGCAGCAGCGGCCAGCTCACCCGCTCCGCATACCGATAGATGTTCCGATCGATCAGGAAGCCGAAGATGTGCGACTTGTCCGAGCTGTATCGCATCTGCGAGAGCGGAATGCGGTACTCGGCCGTCCAGCCGAGCGAGTCGATTTTCGTCGCGACGTCCCAGACGGCGTCCCACGCGGGATCCTCATTCCCGTCGTCGTAGATCGCCATGTCCATCTTCACGCCGGCGGCATTCACGCCGAACTCGTAGCCTGTGCGGCGGTCGCGGTACGAGTCGACGAACACCCAGATCATGTCCGAGGAGGTGTACGTGTCGCGCCGCTCGAGCAGCGTGATGATGCTGTCGGGGTGCGGATCGTAGGCCCGCACGTACACGTACAGGTTCGACGCGTCGTATGCGATCCTCGCCTCGGTCTTGAACCCGGCGCGCGGATCCTTGCCCTCGGTGGGACGCCACATCTTGAAGTTCGAGGCCACGGGGGCGACGCGCCACACCGCGTCGTCGTCGCGGCCATCGATCACGGGGGCGACGTCGGCGCGTGTCGCGGCGACGCCGGTATCTGTGGGAGCTTTCGGCGATACGCGCGCCTCCAGGCGCGCGGGCGGCGCGGGAGCGGGCTTGGAATCCTGCAAGGCCAGCGCGAGGCCTGCGAGGGCGACGATGCCGATCATGGTGGGGCACTCGACAGAGGGTGAACCGCGCAATCACGAACAACCGCGAGTGGGACACCCTACGAGTCGATTTGGTTGGGAGGTTTCGCACGCACCAGGCCGGCGAACTCCCGTCGAGCCGGCTCCGGTGCTAGTGCTGATGCTCCGCCGGCATCGACATCGTGTCACGCATGGTGGTGCCGTCCGGCAGCGAGGGAGCAAGATCGGACAAGTGCTCCTGCACGACGCCCCACCGCCCGCCGCGTCGCTGGAATACCTCGGTCATCGCGCCGGCGATCGTGTGCGGGTCACCGCGCGGGGTCCGGTGCGGCACATGATACCTCGCCGTCACGACGGCCGCGTCGCGCGAGAGCACGTCGACGTGCATCTCGTCCCAACTCCACTTCGGGTCGCGCATGTTCTGGCCGACGTATTCCCAGAAGGCGCGAATTCCCGATGCGAGCGAGTCGCGCGACACCGAGACGCGACCACCGCTCGCCGATACGACGTTGCCCGTGGGGGGATAGAGACTCATCATGCGCGCGACGGCATCGCCCGGCTTCGTGATGTCGTACGCCGAAACGATCATCGTGCGAAGCGTGTCGGCGATCGCCGCGCGCTCGGCGTTCGAGAGCGGCGCCTCGGTTCGCGCACTGCATGCGCCAAGCAGCAGTGCTCCGGCGACGATGCGCAGCGGTCGCGGGACATTGGACATCGTGCTCATCGTGTGAGAGGGCGGGGCAGGTGGCGCGAGCCGGCGCACGAACAAGAGACGTTCCAGCCCGCGCCTCCATCTGGACCGGCTCGACGCGGCATCGTGTCCCGGAACGAGGACAGGGTCTGTCACCATCGTTGGACGATCGCGCCTCGGAACCGGGCCAGAAAGGGGTCAGGACCTGGCGCGACGCATGCATCTACGCGCGTGCGTACCTTGGATGCAGGCACGCGACCCGAGAGGTAGCTCACATGCGGACAGACGTGAAAGTCGCGGCGATCTCGTTCGCCGTGGTCCTGGGAGCATGCAACACGCGCCAGGAGCAGTCGACTGGGCTGTCGGAGGATCTGAAGCGGGACCTCGCCGTCGCTGCAGCGTCCGCGGGCGACCTGGCCACGGCGCCACGCGCCTACGAGCGGACGCGCTTCGTATCCGGCGTCGAGATGACGCGGGCGAGGACGCCGGTGCCGCGGCCCGTCGCGTCGAAGCGGAAGTCGACGCCGGTCCGCCGGCCGGAGGCCGTCAGCAAGCCTGCCGACGACGTGGTCGCGGAGCCGAACGTGGCGTCGAACGAGGAGCGCGCACCTGCGCCGGCTCCTGTCGCCGCGCCGGAGGCAATCAACACCGATCCGGTGGTCGTCGCGCAGCAGCCGTCCGAGCCGTCGGCGCCTGCACCCGCTCCGACTGCCGGACGTGGCGACGATGGCCGCGGCGTCGGTCAAGGAGGCATCGGTGATCGGAGCGCGGGCGGCGGGCTCGGCGGAATCCTCGGTGGTATCATCGGAGCCGTCGTGATCCGCGGCGGCCATGGCGGTGTCGACCATTGCGACCCGCGCACCGACGGTCGCCGGCGCGGCGGCGTGATGGGTGGCGGCGTGATGGATCGCCCCGACTTCGGACTGCCTCTTCCCAGGGGACGGCCCACCTTCCCGACGCGACTGTAGCACGAGCTTCTGGACGCGAGACTGGACACCATTGGGGTGCGTGGACACAATCCACGCACCCTTTCCTTTGGCTCATCGGGGAATTCCGGGAATAGGGCGGGAAAGCGGAACGGCGCAGAACAGCAGGCGCGCGAACCGCCGAACGGCGCAGCGCAGTCGGAGCGCGGAATGCCAGCGCCGGTCGGCATGTCGCGCCCGTCGGCCTCGCGCGCCTTCATTGCCTTGCGCCGTCCGGGCGTTGCGCCGTTGCGCCGCCCCTCGGCATCTCGCCCCTTATTCCCGATTTGCCCTGAAGAACCTTTCCTTTTTCTGGTGCACAGATGGCGGAGCCGAACACCCTCGGACGTCGTGCGTTCGTGAAGTGGAGCGCGGCCGGCGTGATCGCCGGCCGCGTCGTCATGCAGCCCCTCGGCAGGCGGCGCGACGATCGCATCCGGGGTGCGAACGACCGCGTCGTCGTCGCCCTCATCGGCGCGGGCCGCCAGGGCCAGAGCGATCTCGGCAACGCGATCAAGCAGCCGGACACCGAAGTCGCCGCGGTGTGTGACGTCTACGAGCCGAACCTCGCCAAGGGGCTCGAGCTCGCGCCGGGCGCGAAGCCCCAGCACGACTTCCGGCGGGTGCTGGAGAACAGGGACATCGACGCCGTGATCATCGCCACCCCCGATCACTGGCATCCGCTCCAGACGATCCTCGCGTGCGAAGCAGGGAAGGACGTCTACGTCGAGAAGCCGATCGGCGTCGCCGTCGCCGAAGGGCGAGCGATGGTGAGCGCCGCACGCCGGTACAAGCGCATCGTGCAGGCGGGCACCCAGCAGCGCTCGGGCAAGCACTTCCAGCAGGCCGCCGAGCTCGTGAAGTCCGGGCGCATCGGCAAGGTGACGCAGGTGCGTACCTGGAACTTCGGCAACGAGGCGCCGATCGGGATCGGCAATCCGCCGGATGCCGATCCTCCCAAGGATCTCGATTGGGACATGTGGCTCGGGCCCGCGCCGAAGCGCCCATTCAATCCGAACCGCTTCGGCGTCTACCCCGATCGCTGGTCCAGCTTCCGCTGGTTCTGGGACTACGCCGGCGGGATGATGACCGACTGGGGCGTGCACTGGCTCGACATCGTGCAGCTCGTCATGGGCGTCGACGCACCACGCTTCATCAGCGCGAGCGGCGGCAAGTTCGTGCTCGAGGACAATCGCGAGACCCCCGACACGATCCTCGCCACGTTTCAGTATCCGGGCTTCATCTGCACCTACGAGAATCGCGTCACGAACGCCGCGCCGATCAGCGGCAAGACCAACGGGATGCTGTTCCACGGCACCGACGGCACGCTGTTCGTCGACCGGCAGGGGCTCGAGATCATTCCCGAGACGCGCAAGACCGGCGAGACGACGGTCGAGCGCACCCAGGGACTGAAGGTCGAGAACTCGAACCAGCACCACCTCGACCACATGAAGAACTTCATCGAGTGCGTGCGGTCGCGGAGCACGCCGATCGCCGACATCGAGGTCGGCCACCGCTCGACGACGACGGCGCTGCTCGGGAACATCGCCTATCGCACCGGTCGCCGGATCGAGTGGGACGGAGCGCGTGAGCGCATCGTCGGCGACGCGAACGCGTCGAGCTACCTCTCACGCGACTACCGTCGGCCGTGGAAGCTCTGAGCGGGCGCGGGCGTCTCGTGGTCGTGCGGTAGTGCCGTCCGCAGACGAGCTGCGTGCTCCTGTCCGCCGGCACCTCACGCGCGCGCTGGCCTCGCGGAACTACCGGCTCTTCTTCAGCGGCCAGAGCATCTCGCTCGTCGGCACGTGGATCACGCGCATCGCCACGAGCTGGCTGGTCTATCGTCTCACCGGCTCGGCGCTCCTGCTCGGGATCGTCGGCTTCTGTGGACAGATCCCGACGTTGCTGCTCGCGCCCTTCGCCGGCGTACTGGTGGACCGGTGGGATCGACATCGGATCCTCATCATCACCCAGGCCTTGTCGCTCGCGCAATCGGCCGCGCTCGCCGTGTTGACGCTGGCCGGCATGATCACGGTGCCGCACGTCCTGCTGCTGCAGATCGCGCAGGGACTGATCAACGCCTTCGACACACCGGCGCGCCAGGCGTTCGTGAGCGAGATGGTGGAGGATCGCGCCGATCTGCCCAACGCGATCGCGCTGAACTCCACGATGGTCAAAGCCAGTCGGATCATCGGGCCGTCGATCGGCGGTCTCGTGACCGCCGCGGTCGGCGAAGGATGGTGTTTCGCGCTCGACGCACTTTCGTACGTCGCGGTGCTCGCTTCGCTGCACGCGATGCGTCTCGTGCCACGCCAGCGCGAGCGACGCGAGACGCACATGCGCGAGGAGCTCGCCGTAGGCTTCCAGTACGTGACGCGATTCGTGCCCGTGCGCACCGCGCTCCTCCTGCTCTCGCTCGTGAGCATCATGGGGATGCCGTACACCGTGCTGATGCCCGCCATCTCCGCCAACGTGCTGCACGGCGGGCCGCACACGCTGGGGTTCCTCATGACCGCGTCCGGTGCGGGCGCGCTCGGTGGCGCGCTGTACCTCGCGCTGCTTCCCATCGTCGGCGCAGGGATGATGGTCACGATGGCGGCGACGAACACGGTCCTCCAGACCGTGGTGCGCGAGGAGCTGCGCGGACGCGTGATGGCGTTCTATACGATGGCGTTCCTCGGCACGGCACCGATCGGCAGCCTCATCGCTGGCATCGCGGCCCACCGCATCGGCCCCCAGCGCACGATCCTGTTCGGCGGGCTGTCGTGCATCGCGGCGGGGGTGTGGTTCGCCTTCAGGCTGCCACGCCTTCGCGAACTCGTGCGACCGATCTATGTCGAGCGCGGCATCCTGGCGGCGGCTCAGGTCGACGCGAGCACGAAGGCCTTGTGAGTACGAATCGGCATGGTGGTTGCGGCGATGTCTCGGCGCGCGACCGCGCATGCGGTCGCCCGACGCAGGAGGACCATCGTTCGGCAGGAGGACCATCGTTATGCCTACGACCAGAGCATCAGAATCGCGCGACGAACACGCGCAGCAGAGTCAGCGCTCCAACCAGAACCCGAATCAGCAGCAGCAGGGAACGAGCAGCGGACGAGAGGCCGGCGGGACGGCGCGCGAATCTCAGCGCGCGATCCAGACGACGACCGAGCCCGTGCGAGGCGGGATATCGCGGCGAGGCACGGCGCCCGCCGCGGGCTACGGCACCAGCGGCACTCCATTCAGCTTGATGCGTCGGATGGCCGAGGACATGGACCGGATCATGGAGGACTTCGGCTTCGGGCCGTCGCTCGGCATCGCACCGCTGCTCTCTTCCTCGTCGGGGCTGGGGCGCGGTACATCGTCTACGCAGACGGGAGTGTGGGCACCGCAGCTCGAGACATTCCGGCGCGGCGACAAGCTCGTCGTGCGAGCCGACCTGCCCGGACTTCGGAAGGAGGACGTGAACGTCGAGGTCGACGACGGCGTGCTCACCATCACCGGCCACCGTGCCGAGGAGCAGGTCGACGACCGCGACGACTACTACCGGAGTGAGCGTAGCTACGGCCAGTTCTTCCGGGCGCTGCCGCTTCCCGATGGCGTCACGGGCGACCAGTGCGAGGCGACGTTCAACAACGGCGTCCTCGAGGTCACGCTGCCGCTACCGAAGGAGCAGGAACGGAAGGCAAAGCGGATCGAGGTGAAGTGAGGGGACCGCGGTGAGCTGGTGAAGTGGTGAGCTGGTGAGCTGGTGAGCTGGTGTAGTGGTGAACTGATTGCTGAACTCACCAGCGTACTAGTTCACCAGCGTACTAGTTCACCAGCTCACCAGTTCACCGCCGTTCTCAAACCGCCGCCGTCGCCACGCGCTCGCACGAGTCCGCGCACCGGCGGCATTCCTCCGCGCAGGCGCGCATCACGTCGTCGTCCGACAAGCGGTCGCAGTCGTCGGCGCATCGGCGGCAGATCGCCGCGGCCACCGCGCAGATCCGTTCGTGCTCTTCCGAGCCGCGCAGCATGAAATCAGCATTCGTGCGGCAGATCGTCGCGCAGTCCTGCAGCAGCACGATGTGCGACTCCTCGGCGTGATGCCCGCCCTGCTCGAGGCAGTACGGGATCGTGGACAGGCAGACCTCGTTGCACCGCACGCACTCGTCGATGCACTGCCTGATGACGGGAGCGATGAAGTTGAGAGCGGTTCTCGGCATGGGCTGCCCTCCGGGGATGGCGGGTTGGGAGGCGCACGCGACTCGCGCCGACGAGGACGGTTGCCGCGGCCTCTACGATGGTTGCATCTCGTGTGCCCTGCCAGCGGGAGCGACCTGAGAGTCAGCGCCGGAAGCGCGCCGAGTCCACTCCATACTTCCGGATCTTGTAGTTGATCACGCGCTCCGTGCTGCCGAGCAGGCGCGCCGCCCGCGCCCGGTTGCCGCGCGCCGACTTGAGAGCGTCCTGGATGAGGTCCTTCTCCAGCTTCGCCACCGCGTCGGCGAGGGTCACCGCGACGACCGTCCCCGATGCCTCGGCCGTCTGCAGCGTCGGCGGCAGGTGGTGGCCGTGGATGACGTTGCTGTCGCACACGAGCACGGCACGCTCGATCGTGTTCTCGAGCTCGCGAACGTTGCCGGGCCAGTGATAGCTCACCAGCATGTCGATCGCCGGCGTCGAGATGCGCCGGATGCTCTTCTTGTGCTCCCGCGCGTACTTCGAGAGGAAGAAGTCGGCGAGGAGCATGATGTCCGTCTTCCGCTCGCGCAGCGCCGGAACGAAGATCGCGAACACGTTGAGGCGGTAGTACAGATCCTCACGGAAGCTGCGATCCTCGATCGCCTGCTCGAGGTCCTTGTTCGTCGCCGCGATCACGCGCACGTTGACCTTCACCGTCTCGGTGCCTCCGACGCGCTCGAACTCACGCTCCTGCAGCACCCGGAGCAGCGTCACCTGCGTCGCGACGTCGAGGTCCCCGATCTCATCGAGGAACAGCGTTCCCCCATCGGCGAGCTCGAAGCGGCCCTGCTTCCGGCCATGCGCGCCAGTGAACGCCCCCTTCTCGTGGCCGAACAGCTCGGACTCGATGAGCGACGCCGGCAGTGCGGCGCAGTTCACCTTGATGAACGGCTTCTTCGCTCGCTCCGAGTTGTAGTGGATGGCGTGCGCAATCAGCTCCTTGCCGGTGCCCGACTCGCCGCGGATGACCACGGTGGTGTTGGTCGCGGCCACCTGTGCCACCTGCTCGTACACTTGACGCATTGGGCCACTGTTGCCGACGAGATTCGACAGCTCGTAGCGCTCCTTCAGCTCGAGGCGCAGATGCGTGTTCTCGTCGAGCAACCGCCGGCGCTCCGATTCGGCGAAGCGGTCGGCCTTCACCGCCTGCGCGGTCATCGCCGCGACGACCTCGAGGAAGCGCACGAGCTCCTCGAACTCACGATCCTGACGCAGCTCGACCTCGACGCCAAGCGCGCCGATCGCCGCACGGCCGTACAGGATCGGCACGCACACGAAGCTCGTCGCCATCCCCTGCAGGCCGCGCCGCCGGGCGGCTCGATTGAGGAAGAGCGGCTCTCGGCTCACGTCAGGGACGACGATCGGTTTCGCGCTCAGGACGACACGGCCGATGATCCCTTCGCCGAGCTTGTACCGCGAGCGCATGCCGTCGGCGGTGATGCCGATCCCCGCTTCGATCGCCAGCTCGTCGGTATCCGGATCGCGGAAAGCGAACACCGCCTTCACGACGTCGTGATGGCGCTCGAGCATCTCGAGGACGCGGAAGAGCGAGCGGCTGAGCTCCTCGGAGGCGGCGAACGCCTGCGAGATGTCGACCAGTGTCTCGGAGCGTCGCAGCTCCGTGACCCGATTGCGCCGCAGCAGAACGCTGGTGGGCGAGGAAGTCACGTTGGACCGTGGAGGGTGAAGCGCGGAATCCGCGCGTGGACCCGACCGCGGCCGTGGGGGCGCCGGCCGACAATGCGGTTGTCGTGAGCGAGTGACGTTAGATAGATGTCATGGACGCGCACCGCGCGCTACCCTCTGCATTTGTCAGGATGCGTGGCAAGCGAGCAGGCCGTGCCTGGTGGGGAGTGGGGAGTGAGCAGCGTCGCGAGCGGCGTTGCAGTCACCCCCCACTCCCCACCGCATTTCAGAATCGTCTCGTCATCTCCAAGTACAGAAATTTCCCATCCGCTCCCGCGGGGTGCAGGCTCTCCACGACATCACCCCCGAACACCATCCCGAAGTACGCGCCGACGCTGAGCAGAGGCCCGAACGCGCGGTCGGCGCCGATGTCGGCCAGGGTGGCGAGATTCGTCTTCCCGCCGCTGGGTCTGCCTTGGTAGCCGAATACGGACTTGTTGAACGCGCCGCCGCCGGCGTACCACAGATCGTTCGCCTCCGTGAGCGAGAGTTTGTGGGCCTCCGTCCGAACGCTCGTACCTCTGGCGGGACGGAGGATGAGCGACGCGAAGAGATCGCGGTTGTTCATCATGTTGTAGAACGGCGTCCGCGCGTAGATCCTCGGCGTCGGTAGCATCTGGAAGAACGTGGAGTGCGTGCCGCCGGCGGTCGTGCCCGGTGTGTCGTCGCCGCTTCCCTGCGAGAAGCCCGCGCGGAGCCACGGCTTGAGCGGCAACGATGGCTGCACGCCGCCCTCGATGGAGAGGGCGCTGGCCGAATGATCCTGCGCGCCCCAGTCGCCGTTCTGCAGGGCGCCCCAGAACAGCAGGTCGACTTTCGCGCTCCCGAGCGGATGCGCCAGCGCTACGTTCGCGCCGAGCGTGTTCACCTTCACGGCGGAGAGATCGGTCGTGCGTACGGCGGCCGGCCGGTTGTCGACCTTGGCGATCGGGCGCCGGTCCTCGTAGCGCAGACCGAACAGCCGGACGTCGGCCCACCTGAAGGGCACCGTTATCGCGCCGTACCCGACGCGGATGTCGGTGAGCGTCCCCTCGCCATCGAGCTGGAACACGCCCTCCGTGGGCATGCCGGCCATGAGCGTGACGTTGTACTTCGGCGTCGCGCGCGCGACGTGCACGGCGTCGTAGCTGCGCTGCGCGGCGGAGAAGGCGAAGTTGGCGAGCAGGCGATGGGCGATGCGCTCGCGCTTGAGCCACGCGACGGTCGAGTCGGACGGCACGGACTCGGCGCCGTCGATGAACTCGATCCGGCCGAGTCGCGCCATGTTCCCCGTCGCGCCGACGTTCTTGAACCGCACGAATGCCTGCTTGAGGAACGCGCCGGCGTGGTCCTCGCCATTCGCGACGCGGTAGGATGCGCCCATGCCGAGCTGGCCGGCGGGTCCCGTCGCGACGGCGTTCGACGGTGCGCCGAAGATCGTCGGCTGCGAACCCTCCACCATCACGTCGACGTGCGGGTTGGAGTACGTGGCGCCGAGTCGAACGAGTGCGTGACCGTAGGTGTAGCTCGCGTCGGCCGTCGAGGATTCGAACCAGTTCCAGTCCTCGCCGCGGACGCGCACGCTTCCGGCGACGGTGACGCCGCCGATGCGGATCGGCTTGTAGACGGACGTGGGCGGTGTCGCGGGAGCAGCGGCGACCTGCGCGCTCGCGGCGCGCGCGCCGAGGGCGAGGACGCCGACCGCGTACAGCACGGCGGCGCCCGCATGGATGAATCGTGTCATGTCAGGACCATGGTGGGTGGTCAGTCCGGCGACCCGGGCGGGACGTCGGCCGTTCGAATCAGCTCGCCGCTGCAGCCGGCTCCTTCTGCAGCAGTGCCAACAGATGCTCCTTGATGTCCAAGTAGCGCGGGTCGTGCATCACGCTGCGCTTCTCGCGCGGCCGCGAGAGCGGGATCGGTATCACCTCACGAATCGTCGCCGAGGGTCCGTCCGTCATCACGACCACGCGGTCGGCCAGGTAGATCGCTTCGTCGATGTCGTGCGTCACCATCAGGATCGTCTGTCGCCTGCCGTCGCTGCGCCACAGTGCGAGGAGCTCGTCGTGCAGCGATCCCTTCGTGAGTGCGTCGAGCGCTCCGAACGGCTCGTCGAGCAGGAGCACATCTGGTTTGACGGCGAACGCGCGCGCGATCGCCGTGCGTTGGCGCATCCCGCCAGAGATCTCGGCCGGTCGCTTCCGGCGATGCTCCCAGAGGTTCACCATCCGCAGGAAGCGCTCGGTGCGCGCGCGCTTGTCCTTCGCGAGCATCTGGTCCTCGAACACGGCCTCGACGGCCTGCTGGACGTTGTCTTCCACGGAGAGCCAGGGCAGCAGCGAATAGCTCTGGAACACCATGGCGCGATCCGGACCCGGACCCGCGACGGCGCGGCCGCCGACGCGAATCGTGCCGGTGCTCGGCGCGGAGATCCCTGCGACCATGTTGAGTACCGTGCTCTTCCCGCACCCCGAGTGGCCGATGAACGCCACGAACTCGCCGTGCCGGACTTCGAGCGACACGTCGCGCACGGCAGACACCGTGTCGCGGCCGATGCGAAAGTCCTTCCCGACGCGGTCGATGTGCAAATACGGCTCGAGCCAGCCACTCGCCGACTCCGTCACGGCGGGCATGAGCGTCGTGGGTGCCGTCATCGCGATGACTCCCGATAGTCGAACCGTCGCGACAGCGCGCTGAACCCGCGGTCGAGCGCGAGGCCGACGCCACCGATCGCCGCCACCGCCGCGATCATCTTCTCGTAGCTGCCGGCGTTGTAGGCGTCCCAGGCGAAGAACCCGATGCCCATGTCGCCCGAGAGCATCTCCGCCGCGACGATGACGAGCCACGCCGTGCCCATGCTCAGGCGCAGACCCGTGAGCACGTAGGGAAGCGTGTGTGGCAGCAGGATCTTCCGCAGGTACCGCGCGCGAGAAAACCGGAACACCTTGGCGACGATCCTGTAGTCGGCCGGCAGCGACGACACTCCGACGGCGGTGTTGATCAGCGTCGGCCAGAGGCTCGTGACGAAGATCGTGAACAGGGTCGACGACGACACGCCGCCCAGGTTCTTGAACGCGACGAGCGCGAGCGGAAACCACACCAGCGGCGAGACGGGGCGCAGCACCTGCACGATCGGATCGAACAGCTTCCGGATCGTCGGGCTCACGCCGATGAGGATCCCCGCCGGGATGGCGACCGCCGCGCTGAGCGAGAAGCCGATGGCGATGCGCCGCATCGAGGCGAGCACCTGGAAGCCGATGCCCGGCATCCCGTCCACCTTCGCGAACGCGTTGCGCAGGAGCTCGAGCGTGACGCGGAACGACGCGAGTGGGGTGGGGAAGTCCTTGGAGATCGTGAGACAGACGAGCTGCCACACTCCCAGCGCGATCGCCACGCTGCCGAGTGACCATCCCGCGCTGCGCGCGGCGCCCGCGGCCGTCGGCAGCGCGCGCTCCGCCAGCTCGCGCGCCCGACGACGCCAGTCTCCGCGCGCCTCCATGCTGGGGATGGCGAGCGAGACATCCTCCATCACGCCTTTCCTCCCATCTCGCGCAGGAGCGAGGCATAGTGCGTGAGCGCCGCCGACGGATTCATCGGATCGAACTCCGACCGGTCCGCCTGCACGATGAACGGTTTCATGTCGTCGTCCGGTACGGCGATGCCCTGTTCCTTCGCCACCTCCCGGTACAGGTCCTGAAGGATCACCGTCCTCGCGATCTGCTCGGCGTCGGCGGGCAGCGCGGGCAGCCGGCCGAAGCGCGCGTACTGCGTCATGAACCAGATGCCGTACGAGTAGCGCGGGAAGTTCGTCGCCCCGCCGCGGTGGAACAGCATCATGTCGTCGATGAACGTCTTCGTGCCGAGACCGCCGCCGAGGTCGTAGTTGCCGGCCAGCCGCGCGTCGATCACGTCGGCCGGCGCGTAGACGTACTGCTGACCGCCGATCACCTTCGCCGCCTGCGCGCGGTTGCTCATGTCGTCGAGCCACTTCGACGCGTCGAGGATCGCCGCCATCACCTTCTTCAGGTCGTCGCGCCGCTCCTCGGCGAACTTCGAGCCGACGACGAGCGCCTTCTCGGGGTGATGCTTCCACAGCGTCTGCGTAGCGACGAAGGTGAAGCCCACCCCCTTCTTCGCGGCGACGCCGCCCCAGGGCTCGCCGACGTTGTAGCCGTCCATGTTGCCCGCTTCCATGTTCGCGACCATCTGCGGCGGGGGGATCGGTTTGATCTTGGTGCTCTTCGGATCGATCCCGGCCGACGCGAGCGTCAGATGCAGCCAGATGTCGTGCGTTCCGCCGGGAAAGGTCATGGCGAAGGTCGGCTCCTTCGTCTTGCGCACGTCGTCGACCGCCTTCTTGAAAGCACCGAAGTCGCCGTAGCCGACCTTTCCGCCGAACGTCTTCGAGGAGAGGGTAGTCGCCTGGCCGTTGTTGTTGAGGATCATCGCGATGCGGAGCGGATCTCCACGCAGCTCGCTCACCTTCGTCGCGGCGGCGAACGGCATGCCGAACAGACAGTGCGCTCCGTGCAACTCGCCGGACGCGAGCTTGTCGCGTACGACTGGCCACGACGCCTGCTTCTCGACGACCACGTTCACGCCGTGCTTGGCGAACAGCCCGAGCTCGTGCGCCATGACGACGCTCGCGCAGTCGGTGAGCGGAATGATGCCGAGCTTGATCGGCTTCTCGCCGGATGGCGCGCCCGAGGCATTCTTGCCGGCGTTGGCGGACTTCGCATCGCCTGCACATCCGGCGATCAGGCTGGCGCCGGCCGTGCCGGCCGCGCCGAGGGCCAGCGCTCGAACCACGTCCCTGCGGTTCCAGGTGCTGCTGCTCATGATGGCGTCGGGTGGGGGGTCAACGACTATTTGTTGGCGTGCGTGTGCACGCCGACTCCGCCCTCGCGAGTCGAGATCGGAAGCTCGAGCGCTGGTTTGGCAACGGCGGTGCCATGTGCCGACGTGCTCTCACGCGCCGAGCGCGACGGACGTAAGCTGCGGTAGCTCAGCATGTTGCAGCGCCAGTGCGAAGCGTGCGCCGAGTTTGCCGAGCTGCGTTGCAATCGACGTTTTTGTCGGTTGACCGATGAATTATTACAGTTCGGTCGCGTGTGTCGGCGCGAAGCGCTCGCGACGTCGCCGGCTCGGTAGCTGTCGCCGCGGGCACATCATGCGCTGGGCGTCTGGCGCGGACACGCTCCTACGATTCTGTCGTCGGTGCGCTCGATCGCGACATTTTCGTCGTAATAGCACGAACGAGAAGTGCCGCACGGTCACGTGGACCGCGCGGCACTCGGGTCAGCCGGACTTGGCCTCTGCTATCGCCTACTGATCCTTCCGGACGCGAATGCGCTCTGTAGCGGTGGCGCGCGGCGTCGTGGTTGCGCTGGTCCCACTGGATGGCGACACCGACGATGCGGCGCCGCTCGTGCTCGGAGCTGCGCTGCTTGGGGCCGACACGCCGCTCGACGAATCCGCCGGCGTGGTGCTCGGCGTCGCGCCGGACGTGCTGCTCGGCGCTGGCGGCGCGAGGTTGACGTCGCCGGCCGACGTGCTCGTCACGCCGCTGTTCGGTGACGCGCTGTTCATCGGCACGCAGTCGGTGTTGCTCGTCGCGGTCGTCGTCGCTCCCGTCGTCGTCGAGGACGTGACGCCGCTCGACATGCTCGGACTCGTCACGCCGGCGCTCGCGGACGTCGACGCGCCAATTTTCGCCGTGTCCGTCGTCGCTGGTGTGATGCCCGTGCCGTTGGCGCCGTTCGTCGTGTTCGGTCCGGTGAAGCGTTGATTCGGGTTCGTCGCCGTGCTGCGCGTCGAGTCGGTCGGGGCGGTGGTCACGCCCGCCGCGCCGGAAATGGACGTCGAGCCCGGGCGCATCGTCGTCGTCGCCGAATATCCGGTGGTGCTCGTGCTCGGCGTCATCGCGCCGGCCCGCATCATCCCTGGGGGACAAGGGGTGCCCGCCGAGCTGGTGGTCTGCTGCGCCGCGGCGGACACCGCGAGTGTCGCGCCGAGGACGAGGGTGACGCTCGCCGCGCGACATCGGGCGAGGTGGGGCCGTTCCATGAAGGTGGTACGCATCGTTTCCTCCGGTCTTCTGCCCTGCTGCGCCCCCGCGGGCTCGTGGGCGGGTGGGGCGCACCGCCGCCGGCACGTGGTGCCGGGATCGCGACTGCGCCCCGCACGACGGTGTTCGTCGAGGGCGGTGGAAGGGCGCGCAATGCGCGTGCCCTGAGCGGTCCATTCGACGCAGCGACGGCACGCAGTGTGACCCCGTGCACGCGCATTGTGATCTCGCGCACGCGCTGTGCAGTGATGCGGTGTTCCGGAGCCGCCTGAGCCGGTACTCGACGCGCGGCGCCGCGCGGCATTCGCGATCCTCGACCGACCACTCCGACGACCACACGATGAGACCGCTCCACGTGTCGATCGCCATCGCGGCCTCGGCCGTGCTTCTCGCGGCGTGCGAGGACGGCACCCACGTCGAGTCGGCCGCCTCGCACGCACGCGACTCCTCGCTGGCGCATGACCTCGAGCTCGCCGCAGACAGCAGTGTGGCGACGCGGATGGCAGGGCTCGACACGCACGCCGTGACGGAGTCGCCGGGCATGCTCGACGCCTCGGCGGATTCGACTGCGACCGGCACGTCGCGCCGGGCGCAGAACGCCGCCAACGTGTCGGCGCGTGCGGCGCCTTCGGCGGAAGGGTATGTCGGGCCGTCGTGCGCCTCGCCGGCGCGCGACGACCAGCAGCGCTGCCTGCTCGGATACCTCGCGAAGTCGGACGCGCTGCTCGACCGATATTTCCAGGCGTTGATCCTCCGTCTGCAATCGGAGGCCGGTGCGCGATCGAGCACCACGGAGCCGGCTGCCGTGCAACGACTCCGGACCGCGCAGCGCGCATGGCTCGCGTACCGCGATGACGAATGCCGCAAGCGGTCGAAGGACCGGGAGGGACCATTGTGGGCGCCGGTGCGCGCGCAGTGTCTCGCGGAATACTCGGCGCTGCGCGCGCGTGAGCTCGACGATGCGCTGGCGAAGCGCAAGGCGGTCGCGCCGCGCGAGCAGCCCGCGAGGTCGAAGCGCTCGAGTGGACGCAAGTCGACTCGCCGGACGCGCGGGTGATGGCGAAGGGCTGTCGTTCGGAGCGGCGATCCCCGATCCTTGAGCGGATCCCGTCGACGCCATCACCGCTCCACTCCCGCCCGTGCGCATCCTCGTCCTGAACGCCGGCTCGTCCTCGCTCAAGTTCCAGCTCATCGAAACCGACGCCGCCGCGATTGCCGACTCGCACGACCGGCGGCTCGCGCGCGGCGTGGTGGAGCGCATCGGCGGACAGGCGATCGTCACGCTCGACGGCGCGGACGAGCAATCGACGAAGTCGACCGCGCCGATCCGCGACCATGCCGCCGCGGTGGAACACGTCATCGCCTGGCTGACCAGCTCGGACTCCGGTGTCGAGATCGACAGCGTCGGGCAGATCGACGCGGTTGGACACCGTGTCGTGCATGGAGGCGAACGGTTCACGCACTCGACGCGCATCGACGATACAGTGCGACTCGAGCTTGAGGAGCTGATCGAGCTGGCTCCGCTGCACAACCCGCACAACCTGCGGGGGATCGCCGCGGCCCGCGCAACGCTCGGCCCCGGCGTGCCGCAGGTCGCCGTGTTCGACACGGCGTTCCATCACAGCCTGCCCGACGTGGCGTACCTCTACGCGATCCCGTATCAGCTCTACCGGCGCCATCGCGTGCGCCGGTACGGCTTCCATGGCACGTCGCACCGATACGTCGCCTGGCGCTATCGGCAGCTCACCGGGCGCACACGCGAACGGACGAAGATCATAACGCTGCACCTCGGCAACGGTGCGTCCGCCTGCGCGATCGACGGCGGCGACTCGATCGACACGTCGATGGGGTTCACGCCGCTCGAGGGTCTGATGATGGGGACGCGGTCGGGGGACCTCGACCCGGCGATCCTCGATTTCGTCTCGGGCAAGGAAGGACTGTCGCTGCACGAGCTGGACTCGATGCTCAACAAGCAATCGGGACTGCTCGGCCTTTCCGGTCTGACGGCGGACATGCGCGAGCTGCTGGCCGAAGAGGCCGAGCACGGGGACCGTCGCGCGCGACTGGCCGTCGACATGTTCTGCTATCGCGTCAAGAAGTACCTCGGCGCCTACCTCGCGGCGATGAACGGCGCGGACGCGATCGTCTTCGCCGGCGGCATCGGCGAGAATTCGGCCGACGTCCGCGCCCGCATCTGCGCCGGCATGGATTGGCTCGGGATCACGCTCGACGCGGAGAAAAACGCGGCGACCGTGGGCACCGAAGGCCGCATCGACCGCGCCGGCTCACGGCTCGAGGTCTGGGTGATCCCGACGGACGAGGAGCTGCTCATCGCGCGGGACACGTGGCGGGTGGTGACGGGGGCGGATGTGCGGTACTGACGCGGGGCCGCAGGTCCGCAGGTCCGCAGGTCCGCAGGTCCGCAGGTCCGCAGGTCCGCAATTGTCCTCGCGCGCGCGGGAACGATTGCAGCATTCCGATCGCCATCGGCATGCTTTGCCATGCGCGATTTCAGGAAGTTGGAGGTTTCTGTCCGTGCGCGAGAGCTCGCTGTCGCCGTGTACGGGAGCACTGGCCTGTTTCCCGCACATGAGCGCTACGGGCTCGCGGGACAGATGCGACGAGCAGCCGTGTCCATCGCGAGCAACATCGCAGAGGGCACTGGCCGAGGAGGAGATCGCGAGCTCCTGCGCTTTCTGTACATCGCATTGGGCTCGGCCACCGAGCTAGCGATACAAGTCGACCTGGCGTTGGCGCTCGGCTTCCTCGATGCCGCGGATGGCGCGATACTAGTCGATCGCACGAACCACGTGCAACGCATGCTGAACCGCCTGACCGGGAGCATGCGGCAGAAGCTTGCGAACCGGCGCCAAGGAGACGCCACCGAGCGTCTCGTCTAAGTGCCCAACATCTGCGGACCCGCGGACCCGCGGACCCGCGGACCTGCGGACCCGCGCACCCCCGCACTCACCACGCCCCCTGCGGCACGATCACGTTCGACGGCGACACCGGCGTCAGAATCGACCCCGCGCCTTCGCGAATCGTCAGCCAGTCCGTACGCACCCGATCCCACTCCTGGATCAGCACCCCGTGCCGCTCGAACAGCGCGCGGATCTGGTTCCGGTTGTAGCCGAGGATGTCTTCCAGCACGGGGATCAGTACGCTGAGCGCATCCTCGCTCATCACGGTGCGCTGTGCGATGCTCGCGATGAGGCGCGCCTCCGACGCGGCGATCGTCAGCCCGTCGCAGCGGTTCACGTGCAGCATCACGTGGATGTCGGAGCTGCCGTCGCCGACGTAGACGATGCGGTCGCCGGGGATGCCGAGCCGGTCGCGCAGCTCGTCCACCGCGGCGACCTTGCCGTAGCCCGCCGGCACGCGCGCGATCGACGCGACCTCGCCGGTGCGCTCGTCGTAGACGAAGCGCGTGGCGATGATACGCTCGGGCGGTACGATGCCGGCCAGCGCCGAGTGGACCACGTCCTCGGGCGCCGCCGACACGACGTAGAACTCGAAGCAGTGGCCGTCGATCCCGTTCTCGAGAAACGACGTCAGCAGCGCGATGTTACGCTTCAGCCGGATGCGCTTGCCGACCGCGACGAGATCGTCCCGCCGCACGCGCCGGAACTCGGGGTCGTGCAGGATGAGATATGTGAGCTCGGCGCCGGACTGCACGAGGTTGAGTCGCGACAGGCCGGCAACGCGCTCGGCGAAGTTGGTGATGCCCATCATCTCGCTCATCACGTGACCAGAATCGTTGAAGCTCAGCGTCTGATCGAAATCGCTGATGAGCAGGTAGTGTTTGCGTGCCATCGAAAACCCCTGGGAAGGAGTTGGTGTCAATCGGAGTCCGTCACCGTCCGCAACGAGACGCGCCCTCGTACCTGATCGGGCACGAGGGCGCAGCGCGACTCCACATGACCCGATCTCAGCTCGGATGTTGCAGCCCCGGCGTCGCGCGCGAGGCGCGAGCGCTGTCGGCATGACGAACGTCGTGGCGAAGACAGATCATGTGGCGCGGCTCGCGGAACGGGCGAGAGAAGTGTCGTGCTCGAACGCAAGATGAGTGAGCACGACAGGCAAGTCAACGCACGAATCATGTCGAGTTGTGTGTCGAATGCGCGACGACATTTGTGTCGTGCGATGACAAAGCCGCGTGCACGCGACGCGTGATGCAGTCGTGACGTTCACGTCGCTCGCGCGTCGCGTCGCGTGCGCCGAGTGCGCGCCGTGCCGGTGTAGCGGAAGAACGGCCCGACGCCGAGCAGCGGCCATCGCAGCAGCGGAGACTCGGCGAGCCGATTGTAGAGTCGCGCGAGACGTGCGCGCCGCGCGTGCATCGCTTCGATCTCGTCGTCGGGCACCTGGGGCACGACGAACCGTCCGGCGAATCGCGTGTGACGGCGCAACAGCAGCATGAGCTCGGGCACGCTGAGCAGCCGCACGAAGTCGTACGAGCGGCCGGACTGCGCGCGTACGTAGCGCGCCTGGAAGCGTGCGGGCAGCCAGCCCACGCCCCACACGTGCACGTGCGGCTCGGCCGCGAGGCTGAAGCGATTCGGTGTCGCCAGCGCGATCGCCGCGCCGTCGGCGGCGATGCGATCGATTTCGGCGAGGTAGCGCGACCGGTCACCGACGTGCTCGATGACGTCGAGCGACACAATCGCCGGCGTGGTCGCATCGCGCAGCGGAAGGGATTCGGCGAAGGCGGCACACAGTGTCGCGACGCCGCCATGCTGCTCGATCATCCGCCGCGCGACGACGAGCCACACGAGCGAGACGTCGATGCCGAGCCCCGGCACCCCGCGGTCCGCCGCGGCGGCGAGCAGCATGCCGGGCCCGCAGCCGAGATCGAGAAAGCCCGGCGGGCGCGTCGCGGTGCACAGCCAGCCGTCGAGCTGGGTCCTGAGCCGGTCCGGCGCCGCGAGTACCTGCCGCGTGCGCATGTCGATCTGTTGCTCGCTGCGTCCGGGTTGCGACTCGAACACGGAGCGCACCATCTGGTCGAGCGGCTTCGAGCCGAAGTCGCGATCGAGCCGCGCAGCGGCCTCGCGGTCCTCGTCGACGTCGATCCACGCCGGATGTTCGACGCGCATGTCGGGGATGCCGCCGAAGATGCCGAAGTTGGCAGCGCAGTCCGTGCACGTGAGCCGCGTTCCGCGCTCCGATTCGACGAGCGCGCCGTGGCACGATGGGCAGACCCAGACCATGTCGAACCGCTTCTGCTGCGCGTCGAAGACTCGCGGGCCGCTCGCGGGCCCGCATGGAGCTCACGCGAAGATCGCTCGTGGGTGCGCCGGTCGGAAAGATGCGGAGGCGCTGCAGCGACTGCGAGAGGGCGTCGTTACCAGGGACGCTGCTGAAGCATCGCCGTCACCCCGGCAGCGTCGACCGCCGGAGAGAACAGCGGGCCCTGGCCGTGGGTGCAGCCGATGTCCTGCAGCACCTTCAGGTGGCCGGCCGACGTGATCCCTTCCGCGACGACGTCGAGCCCGAACTCGCGGGCCAGGCCGACCACCGATCGGACGAGGCGAAGCGCCTTCTCGTCGCGGTCCATCCGATTCACGAGCGTGTGGTCGATCTTCACGCCGTCGAGTGGGAGACGCTGCAGGTAGCCGATCGGCGAGTTGCCGCTGCCGAAGTCGTCCAGATGCACGCGCGTGCCGAGCGAGCGAAGCCCGGTGAGCACGCCCATGGCCCGCGCCATGTCGCGCGCGACGACGCGCTCGTTGACCTCGAGCACGAGGCTCGCCGGCGGAAGCCCGAAGTCCGTGACGGCTCGGCCGACGTCGTCGAGGAACTCGGTGCTGACGAACTGTCGCGCCGAGAGGTTCACGGCGATGGAGAGAATCTCGCCCGCCGGCAGACTGGCCGACCACGTCGCCACCTGCTGGCACGCCTGGCGGAGCACCCACCGGCCAACGTCGTTGATGATCTCCAGCTCCTCGGCGACGACGAGGAAGTCGAACGGCGAAAGCAGCCCGCGCGTCGGATGCTGCCAGCGGAGCAGGGCTTCGACGCCGGTGATCTGCCCCGTCTCCAGGGAGATCACCGGCATGTAGTGCAGCACGAACTCGTCGCCGTGCACGGCGCGGCGGAGCTCGTCCTGCAACCGGCGGCGAGACCGCGCCTCGGCGGCGATGGTCCAGTCGAACACGACGGGCCGGCTGCCGCTCTCGCCCCGTGCGTCGCGCTTCGCGCGGGCCATCGCGAGGTCGGCGCCGCGCAGCACATGCTCCGCAAGCTCCACCGCCGTGGTGCTGAGCGCGATGCCGACGCTGACAGTGAGCGACACCGACTCGCCCCCGACCGTCGTCGGCTGGGCGAGCACGGTGCGAAAACGCTCGGCCAGCTCCTCGGCGATGTCGGCTCCCTCGAGCTTCTCGACGAGTACGGCGAACTCGTCGCCGCCCAGCCGCGCGACGACGGCGTCCGCGCCGGCGCTCTCCTGCAGCCGGCGCCCCAGCGTGGCGAGCAACTGATCGCCGACGTGATGCCCGAACCGCTCGTTCACCGAGCGGAAGTCGTTGACGTCGAGGAAGAACACGGCGACGAGCTCTTCGGGGGGGACGTCGAGCACTCCGTCCCAATGCTGCGTCGACGGCGCGGGAGCGGGAGCGCTGGGTCGTTCGAGCGCCTCACGGAGCCGTGCGAGCAGCACGGAGCGATTGGCCAGGCCGGTGAGCGCGTCGTGGTTCGCGTCGAACTGCATTCGGCGCTCGTTGGCCTCGTGCTCGGCGACGGCGCGGCGAAGCTCCCAGTCGGACGCGGCGGCGGAGGCGAAGCCGCGCAGCATCTCCGCGTCGTCCTCGTTCCACTGCGTGGGGGAGGGGTCGGCCGCGCAGATGATGCCGATCACGTCGCCCGAGCTCGCGGTGAGCGGCACGCCGAGCAGCGACCCGATGGCCAGCCCCGCGGCGGCGGCGCGCTGCTCGGGCGTGAGCTCGGCCATGACGTCGCGCATCTCGACCGTGCCCTTGACGATCCGCTCGACGATTCCCGACCGCCACAGCGCTCCGGTGTCGTGCGACGTCCAGTCGGGCATCTGGGGGCCCGCGGCGAAACAGCGCCGGTCGTCGCCAGTCAATAAAATGAAGGCGAACGGCGCACGGAGGGCAGTGGCAGCGAGACCGACGATACGCTCCATGGCAGCGGCGAGTGGCCCATAAAAAGCGGACGCGCCCGAAGACGCGACCGCGTCGACTGCGTCGCCGACGGGGGGCCTGTCTGCCACGAGAGATGAGTCCGCTGCCATGACCTTAGGACGGCCTACGGTCACGCGCGTCACCATCGGTATCTACCGCCGAGCCATCGTCCGATTCGAAGGACCGGAGCGATCGCGATCGAACGGTCAGGATAGCCTGCGGCCACTCGTTGTGGGAGAGGTCACAGATCCCGACCCCCGGGGGCCGCGAGGCACCCCCGCCAGGTAGCGCTCGCATTGCGAGCTCGGGTATCGCGTCGCACCTTCACGCCCACCCACATCGGAGCGACGAGGCATGAGCGAGTCGACGGACGGGAATCTCGGCACGGGCGAAGCGCCGCTCGGTGATGCTCCGGCGGCGGCGCCGAAAGCGTCTCGATGGGAAGACTTCATCGACATCTTCTACGCGCCCTCCAGCGTGTTCGCGCGGCGCGCGACATCGGGATTCCTGCTGCCGATGGTCGTCGTCACGGTGCTCACCGGCGTGCTGTACATCCTGAACAGCGGCGTGTGGTCGGAGATCATGGACGCCGAGATGACGCGGGCGCTGGCGAGACAGTCGCAGCAGCTCTCGGCGGAGCAGTTGCAGCGGGTTCGCGGCTTCTCGGAAACGATGGCGAAGATCGGCGCGTTCGCGTTCGTCCCGATCGGCATCTTCCTCACGGGACTGATGCTCTGGGTGTGCGGCAAGTTCGTCGAGGCGAAGGAGACGCTCGCGCAGGCGACGATGGTCGCGTCGTTCGCGTTCATGCCGCGCATCATCGAGTCGCTCGTCGTGGCGGTGCAGGGGCTGTTGATGGACCCGGGCAGCTTCAACGGCAGGTGGAAGATTTCGCTCGGCATCGGACGATTCCTCGATCCCGACACGACGTCACCGGCACTGCTCGCGCTCGTCGGCCGGCTCGACGTGTTCACGATCTGGGTGACCGTACTGCTGGCGATCGGTCTCGCCGTCACGGGACGGATCTCGCGCAGCCGCGCGGCGATCGCGGCGGCGATCGTCTGGCTGCTCGGTGCGGCGCCGCTGCTTCTGCAGGCGCGCCGCTAGCGCTGCTTCGCGCGGGGTCGCTTAGACTAGGGCAGGCTGTCCGCTCCCCACCGACACCACGACATGGCTCGCACTTCCACGCACGCAGTGCTCGCACTGCTCGGCGCGATGGCGTTCGCACGCCCATCGGCCGCGCAGCATGCTCCGCAGCGGATCGATACCGTTCACGTCGTCGCGCGGACCGATCCCACGGTCGTCTCCGCGACACGCTCGTTCGAGGTCCTCACCCGGGCGGACCTCGCCCGCCATGCGACGCGCTCTCTGGCGGAGGTGCTCGGCCTCGCGCTGGGTGTGGACGCACAACCGCGGTCGCCGGCGCAGGCCGATCTCGGGCTCCGCGGCTCGACCTTCAATCAGGTCGTCGTGCTGGTGGACGGCGTGCGCGTGAGCGACGTGCAGAGCGGCCACTACGCGCTCGATCTCGCTGTCCCCGTGGCGATGATCGAGCGGATCGAGATCCTGCGCGGCACCGGCTCGGCGATGTACGGCAGCGACGCGATCGGCGGGGTTGTGAATATCGTCACCCGCGCCGACTCCAGCTTCGGCGAGCTCGCAATGCGCGCCGGCAGCTTCGGCGGCGCGCTCGGTCAGGGCGCGGTCGGCGGCGTGGTGCACGGTACGCCGCTGCGCGTCGGCGCCGACGTCGATCGGTCGAGCGGCCACCGCGACGACACCGACTATCGGGTCGTCCAGGCACGCGCGGCGGGAGAGCGTCGCATCGGGGCAGCTCGGGTGTCGGCCGACGCGGCGATCGGTGCGCGCCAGTTCGGCGCCGCGGATTTCTACTCGCCCTATCCGTCATACGAGACGACGCGCAGCTCGACGGCGACGGTGCGTGGTTCGGCGCCGCTCACCGAGCGTGTCACGATCACCGGCGCGCTGCATACGCGACGGCATTCGGACGTCTTCACGCTGAAGCGCGAGGATCCCGCGTTCTATCAGAACGTGCACCACAGCTGGCAGCACGGGGCGGAAGGGACGGCGCAGCTCGCGCTCGCGCCACGGCTGCGCGCCGCCTTCGGCGCCGAGCTGCTCGACGCGCGCCTGCGCAGTGCCCGGCTCGGCGATCATTCCGAGCGTCGATCTGCGGAGTTCGTCGAGGCGACGCTCGGTCGCGCCGGCGGCGCATCGCTCGACGCGGGACTGCGGCACGACTGGTCGTCCGCCGTCGGATCGTTCGTCTCCCCATCGCTCGGCATCGCGGTGCCGTTGCCCGCGCGCGCGCAGCTTCGTGCTTCGGCGAGCCGTGGATTTCGCGCGCCGACGTGGACGGAGCGCTACTACAAGGATCCTTCGAACGTCGCAGACTCGACGCTCAGCGTCGAGCGGTTCGAGGCGTACGAGATCGGGGTGCGCGTCGTGCCGCTTGCGCGGCTGTCGGCCGACGTCGCGCTGTTCGAGCGCCATGCGCACTCGCTGATCGACTGGGCGCGATCCGCCACCGCGGCGACGCCACCGCCGCCATGGCGCACGATGAACTTCGCGAGCGCGACCTATCGGGGCGTCGAGGCACTGATGCAGGCCACCGACGTGGCCGGCGTTGACTGGACGATGCGCGCTTCCGGGTTGCGCTTCGACGCGAGCGTCGAGCCCGGGACGGTGGGCAAGTATGCGCTGCGTCCGCTCACGCGGGTGGTGGGGCTATCCGCCACGACCCACGAGCT
This sequence comes from Gemmatimonadaceae bacterium, assembly GCA_045804245.1. Taxonomy (GTDB): domain Bacteria; phylum Gemmatimonadota; class Gemmatimonadetes; order Gemmatimonadales; family Gemmatimonadaceae; genus AG11. The sequence continues at coordinate 26,438 of JBJMNN010000225.1, forward strand.
GCGCGGTGCGTCGCTCACGGTCGACGCGCAGCGTGCACGACGCGCGTTCGAGGACGACCATCTCCGCCTCGATGCACGCGTCGACCAGCGCATCCGGGCGATGCGTCTCTCGGTGGAGCTGCTCAACCTCACGAACGAGGACTATCTCGACGTCTCGGGGAAGCCCGTCGCCGGCCGCTCCGCCTTCGTCGGACTCGCCTGGTCGGCGCGGTGACTCAGGGCGCCGACGCGGGCGGCAGCACGCGCTCGACGCTCGGCGGCGATGGACACGGCCCGCGATGCACGACGCGCTGGACGTGCACGCGCACGTCGGCGTCCTCGAATCGCTCGATCGTCTGACCGCAGCGGTAGCACTGCGGAAACATGGCGAAGACGTCGCGGGCGAGCTGCTCCAGCTTCGGGTCGTCGGAGCGCCCCGACAGCACCACGAGCGTTATTCCTCGCCGCCGATCGGCCGTCCGCCCGCTCGAAGGGCGTGACCGAGCACCGCGACCGCGAGCGCGAGCAGTGCATACGGGAAGCAGAAGATTCGCGCGAACGAGGGGTAGCTCTCGCCCAGCACGAGGCCGAGCCCCGCGCTCATCGCCGCCAGCGTCACGCCCGCGCCGACGAGCGGCGGCACTGCACCGAATCGCTTTCCGGTGACGCGCTCACGCACCGCGACGAACGCACCGCACGCGAACAACGTCCACCCGATCACCGCGGCGATGCCGCTCGGCCCGAGCGAGAGCGTGATCCCGAACAGCTGGATGCTGTGCGAGCCGGAGGCGAATTCGAGGAGCGACATGTCTTCAGGACGAGCGAGCGCCGTCATGGGGCACGAGCTCGTCGTCGAGACCGAGCTGAGCCGTCCACAGGCGCGCGAGCCGCGAATCTTCGCCCGCGAGCAGCGTCTCCCAAGGTCCCTCGGCGACGACGGCGCCCTGGTCGAGCACCACGACGTGATCGGCCTGTCGCGCCGTGGTGAGCCGGTGCGTGATCGTGAGGACCGTGACCGCCGGCGTGAGCGACGCGATCGTCTGCCGGATCGAACGCTCGCTCTCGGGATCGAGCGCACTGGTCGCCTCGTCGAGGACGAGGAGACGCGGCCGCCGTAGCAGCGCGCGCGCGAGCGCGAGACGCTGCCGCTCGCCGCCCGAGAGCAGCGTGCCCCGGTCGCCGATCTTCGTGTCGAGGCCATTCGGCAGCCGAGCGAGGAGCGACGATGCGCCGGCCATCCGCAGAGCCTCGAGCACCTCTGCATCCGACGCGTTGGGCGCGACCCAGCGCACGTTCTCGCGGATCGTGTCGTGGAAGAGATGCGTCTCCTGCGGCACGTATCCCACGCTGGCGCGCCACGGGTCGCGGCGCTCCGCGGCGAGCGGCTCCCCGTCCACCGCTAGCTCACCGCGTTCCGGCGTCGCGAGCAGCAGCACCAGATCGGCCAGCGTGCTCTTGCCCGCCCCCGAGCTGCCGACGAGCGCGGTGACTCGGCCGGCGGGGATCGAGAGTGTCACGTCGCGCACGGCGGGTGAGGCGGCGCCGGGATAGCGGTACGTGACGTTGCGCAATTCGATCGAGCGCGTGATCGCGAGCGGCGACGCGGCTGCGTGCTCTGTCGATTCGGCGGCGGCCTCGAGCTCGTCGAGCAGCGCCTGCACCGCCTCGGCCGCGGGGAGGGCGCGCGCCGTGAGGAGGAAGCTGCTCTGCACGCTGGCGATTCGAGGTACCAGCCGACCGCACACGAGCAGCAGCAGGAGGAGGCTCGCCGGCGCCAGATGCAGCCGCGACACGGCGACGTACACCACGATGGAGAGCGCGGCCGCCGCGCCGACGGTGAGGAACGCGCTCGAGGCGCGATAGCGCCGATGTGCGTCGAGCAGCGCGTGGCCGAGCGTGCGCGCGCGCTCGGTGAAGCGATCGGCCATGCGCTCGGCGATGCCGGCGCTCTTCGCCACCTTGAGCGTTGCCACCTCCTCGGTGGCGCCGGCGAACAGCTCGGCGCCCAGCGTGGTGAGCTTGTCGCCGGCGCGCCGCGCTTCGCGCTGCTGTCGGCGCGCCGGCAGCAGGAGCAGCAGCGCGCCGACGGCAGCGATCAGTGCGAGCGTCGGCGAGAGCGCGACGGCGGCGACCGCGTACACGATCGCGATCAGCAGCTGCAGCGATCCCGAGAGCAGCTGGTTGGTCGTGAGGCTCACGCGCTCGAGTTCCGCGGTGAGGACGTGCGCGAGCCGCGCGCCGCGCAGCGGTGCGATCGTTTCCCAGCGCGCGCGCACCAGCGCGCGATACAGCCGCTCGCGCAGGTTCCGCGTCACCTCCACCTGCACGCGCACCGAGGCGACCGATTCCGCGTACTCGAGCGCCGCCCGCGTCGTGACGACGGCGAGGTACACCAGCAGCGCCCCGCCGAGTGAATGCGGCACGTACGGCGCGATCTTCCCCCACATCCCGCTGGTGGCGGGCGCACCACCGGTCACTCCTGCGAGCGCGAGCAGCGGTAGGAGGAGCAGCAGGCCCGCGCCCTCCGTGAGCGCGACGAGCCCCATGAGCACCAGCGACGCCACTGTGGCGCGCGGCGCGGCCTGGAGCAGCAGCGAGGCGAAGCGCCGGATCGAGAAGGCGTTCACGCGTACGGGTCCACGCTCATCAGCGGGGCGAACTGCGCGGCCTCGTCGCCACCGACGGGGATCCCCTGCGGCGTCTCGAGCCACGCGTGCGCGCCGAATGCCTCGCTCGCGCCGAGCTTCACGCCGATCGTCAGCCGGCTGCGCCGGTTGTGACGTGCCGAGACGACCATCGCCGCCGTCGCCTGCGCGAGGCACTTGGCGCCCGGCACCAGCACCGCCGCGCGTCGGACCGCCCGGCCGAGCCGGGCGTCGTCCTCCGGTGTGCCATCCACGGGGCGCGGCGCCAGTCGCCGCACGAGGCGCACGGTGAACCGCTCGATCCGCTTGAAGTTCATCGTCGCGAGCGACAGCCGGACCAACGCCAGAACGACGAACGCCTCGCCCAGCGCGAGCCATTCCTCGCGCGGCCAGCGGCGTCTACGAAAGAGCTGCATCGCCCTCGGCGGCCACTTCGCGGATGAGCTGCCGCTCGGCCAGCTCTTCGAGCAGCGCGAGCACGTCACGCTCGCACACGTCGGCGCGGACGTCGAACTCCTGGGTGATCGTGCTCACCAGCTCCGCTACGCGTCGAGGGGTTGCGAGCAGCGCCCATACGCGCGCGCCGGCCGCGTCGAGCCCGTAGTACACGCCGTCTCCCATGCCGAGGATGACCGTCTCGTCGCCGAGTGTGGTGGACACCTGCTCGTCGGACAGGACGACGCGCGAATCGCTGGAGAATCGCATGGGAGGGTGTGGGGCGGGCAGGAGCGCGACGGAGCCGCCGCGCTCCAACCTTAGGCCGCCGCACCGGCCCGACGCAACGGTGCATCTGGGCCGGTGCCCTCGATCGTTCGTCGATCGTCATGCTCCGTCACCCTCCGAGCGTCGCCGGCACGGGTCTGCAGTCTCTTCAAATCTCCAGATGCCCCTGCCTCTGTACCTGACTGTCGCCAGCCTCCTCGTGCAGGCTGGTGCGGCGCTGATCATCGCCTGGGTGTTCGTCGGGCTGCAGCGGCGCTACTGGCGGCCGTTCCTCCGTCACTGGACGTGGAGCTGGCTCGCGCTCGCCACGTACGCCGCGCTGAGCGCGTTAGCGCGGATCGTTCTGTACGGCCGCACGATCGAGTTCCTGCCGCACGTCGCGATCTCCGTATTGTCCGGCGTCGCGGGATGTCTCCAGCTCACGTACCTCCTCCTCGGTACCTTCGAGCTCACGACGGGCAACTCGATTCCCAGGCAGATGATGCGGCGCATCGTCGTCGCGACCGTCGTGGTCGGCGCGATCCTGCAGATGTTGTTCTGGTGGGATGCCTCGAACTTCGAGCTCGTCTATCAGCTTCGCGTCACGATGCGGCACGTCTTCCTGGCGCTCGCCGTGCTCGTCGCGGCGAGAGCGATCAGCCGCGCGCCGCGCATCGCCCGCGCGATCGGCCGCCGGACCGTGACCCTCGCCTTCTTCGGCATCGCGGCCCACCAGGTCCATTTCCTCGCGCTCTCGACCGACCGGGACATCCGCGTCCTGTACCCGCTCTGGCTCGCCTCGCTGGGCCTCCTCGACGTGGTGCTCTACTTCGGACTCGCGATGGGTCTCGTCATCTGGCTGCTCGAGGAAGAGCGCCAGGCGACGATGGACGCCGCGGCGAAGATCGAGAAGATCGCGTACCACGACGCCCTCACGGGACTGCCGAACCGACAGCTCTTCCTCAATCAGATGGGGATGGCGCTGCACCGGGCGCGGCGCACGAAGAGCATGGTCGCAGTGCTGTTCCTCGACCTGGACCGGTTCAAGGTGGTCAACGACTCGCTCGGCCACGCCGCCGGCGATCACCACCTCCAGACGGTCGCCGAGCGTATTCGCTCGGCCGTGCGCGGCGAGGACTCGGTGACGAGACTGGGCGGCGACGAGTTCGCCGTGCTGTGTACCGACATCGGAACGGCCAGCGACGCGGACTTGGTGGCGGAACGGATCATCGCGGCGCTGAAGCGCCCGATCTGCCTCGACGGCCAGGAGGTGTTCGTCACCACCAGTCTCGGCATCAGTCTCTTTCCCGCCGACGCGACACAGCCGGAAGCGCTGTTGAAGAACGCTGACGCCGCGATGTACCGCGCCAAGGCGCATGGGCGCGACGCGATCGAGCGCTACGTCCCAGAGCTCGGCGCGGCGGCGCTCGAGCAGCTCGGGCTGGAGAGTCATCTCCAACGCGCGCTCGAGAACGACCAGATGCTCGTGTACTACCAGCCGATCGTCGACTCGGGCACGGGCAGAATCAACGGAGTCGAGGCGCTGCTCCGGTGGAACCACCCCGAGCGAGGCATCCTGCCTCCCTCGGAGTTCATCGGTCTCGCCGAAGCGACGGGCGCGATCGTGCCGATGGGCGAGTGGGTGCTGCGCGAGGCGTGCCAGCAAGTGCAGCGGTGGCGCGACCGCGGCCAGATGCAGCTCCGTGCGGCGGTGAACCTGTCGGTGCGCCAGCTCCAGCACGCCGACCTCGTCTCGCGGGTCCAGCAGGTGCTCGACGACTCGGGGTTGCCGGCCGACAAGCTGGAGATCGAGATCACCGAGAGCATCGCCATGCGGTCTAGCGGACGCGCGGTCGACAACCTGCGCGCGCTCAAGGCGAAGGGGGTGCGCGTCTCGATCGATGATCTCGGGACCGGCTATTCGTCGCTCAGCGCGCTGCGGCTCTTCCCGATCGACTCCCTCAAGATCGATCGCAGCTTCGTGCACGGCGTGCCGCACAATACCGACGACAGCGCCATCGCCGCGGCCGTCATCGCGCTCGGACAGACCCTCGGCGTGAACGTGATCGCGGAGGGGATCGAGCGTCCCGAGCAGCTGGCGTTCTTCACCGAGCATCGGTGTGAGGAGTGGCAGGGCTTCCTGCTCGTCTCGCCGCTCACGACGGAGCAGTGTGCCGATCTGCTGTTCGGCGAGGTCCCCACCGTACAGCCGGAGCGGGTCGGAGCGACGCTCGCCTCGCGTTGAGTTCGCCCGCGGACGCGGGATGGGAGGGGTAGGGTGGGAATAGGATGCCGTGTCGACTCGTCCGATGATGTACGCACGGGGTCCTTGCTGGAACGTGAACGACACCGAGGTTTAAGATCAGAGTTGCCCGGCGCCGATCAACATACCTCGTCCATCGGCGCCGGCATCCGTGCTTGCAGGCAGCACTCGCCGTTGCTCCGTAGCACCACCACGCCGAAACGACCTCCGATGCTCCCGCACGCACGCCGTCCCATCGTCCTGAGCGCTCTCGCCCTTCTCGCGGCCTGCGGAAGCGACGGACCCGCCGGACCGACCGGCGGAACCTTCACCCTGGGACAATCCCTCGCTGTCGAGAGCGGGCGCGACGTCCGGGTCGTCTCGGACGGCACGGCCGGCAACTTCATCGCCGTCGTCGTCAACCTCGGGCTCGACAGCGTCGGGCAGTCGAGCTACAGCCTGCGCTCGAGCGGGATCGAGGCGGTCGATCGCGGACTCTTCGGCGCGCGGATCCCCAGCCCGGAATCCGACGGGCCGACGACGGCCGCGCTGACGCGTGACGAGGCGTTCGAGAGCCGGCTCCGCGACCGGGAACGGGCCGAGCTGACACCGCGCTTCGCCTCGGCTCGGCGCATCAACGCGACGTCGGTTCCCGCGCTGCCGACGAGCGTCGCGGTAGGGGACCTGCTCACGATCAACGTCAATGCGTCGGTTGCCTGCACGAGCCCGGTCTATCATCCGGTCCGCGTCGTCGCGATCGGCAGCAAGGCGCTGATTCTCAACGACACGCTCAATCCGAAGCCGGGGTTCACCACGGCGGATTATCAGCGGTTCGCGGCGCGCTTCGACACCCTCGTGTATCCGATGGACGTCGGCGCGTTCGGCGAGCCGACGGACATCGACAACAACGGCCACATCGCGATCGTTTTCACCCGTGCGGTGAACGAGCTCACGCCGCGGAACTCGTCGTCGTACGTCGGGGGACTCACCTTCTCGCGCGATCTCTTCCCCCAAATCGGGACGTCGCGCGCCCAGGCCTGCGCGGCGAGCAACGAGGGCGAGTACTTCTACATGATGGCGCCCGACCCGAATGGCACGATCAATGGAAACCGGCGCTCGAACGCGTTCGTCGACTCGAGCTCCACCGGCGTGATCGCGCACGAGTTCCAGCACCTGATCAATTCATCGCGCCGGCTGTACGTGACTATCGCGCCGGAGTTCGAGCAGAAATGGCTCGACGAAGGGCTCGCGCACATCGCGGAAGAGCTGCTGTTCTACCGCGAGTCGGGACTCTCGCCGCGAAGCAACATCAGCTACCAGACGCTCGTCTCGAGCACCCGCATCCGGAACGCATTTCTGAACGACATGTCGGGCAACCGGGGACGGCTGAGCGACTATCTCGACTCGCCGTCGTCCGCGTCTCCATATCGGGCCGGCGACTCGCTGTCCACGCGCGGCGCGGTGTGGTCGCTGCTCCGCTATCTCGCCGACCGCGCCAGCGCATCCGACGGCGACATCTGGTCGCGGCTCGTGAACAACACCGCGGTCGGAACGGCGAACCTCAAATCCGTGTTCGGCGACGTCGCGCCGCTCGTGCGCGACTGGTCGGTGTCGAACGCGATCGACGACGCTCCGTCCGCCTCCGCCGAGTTCTCGCAGAAGAGCTGGAACTGGCACAGCATCTTCGGCGGCATCGACGGCCTCGCTGCGCTCTATCCGCTGCCGGTGATCGGGATGACGCCGGCCACCCCTTCCTACACGGGAACGGTGGTGCCGGGCGGCGCGGCGTTCTTCCTCTTCGGGGTGCCGGCGAACGGCACCGCGACGCTCAGTCTCGGCGGCCCATCGGGCGAAGCGGTATCCAACCTCCAGGTCGTCATCGTGCGGACAAAGTGATGCGCTCCTCTTCGATTCTCGCAGCCTCGTCGCTGCTCGCTGTCGCCGTCGCGTGCGGCTCGGATGCATCGGGACCGACGATCGGTCCGGCCACCACGGTGACGGTGGCGACGTCGCCGACGGCCACGGGGGTCGTCAAGACGGCGATCGGCAACTTCGCCGTGAAGGTCGCCGACGCCAACGGGAACGGCGTCGCCGGCACCGTGGTGAGCTTCTCCGCCACCGGCGGGGGCGGCGCCAGCTTCGCGCCGGCCACCGCGACCGCCGACGGCTCCGGAATCGCGACGACCGTCGTCACGCTCGGCTCGAAGATCGGCGACACGCAGCTCGCGGCGCACGCCGCGGGAGTGTCCGCGCCGGCCATCGCGAAGGTGACGGCTACCCCCGGCCCACTCGCCTCGCTCGTGACGACACCCAAGGCGCTCCGCTTCTTCGCCGCGGGCGACACGGCGCGAATCACCTTCGCCCTCGAGGACGAGTTCGCGAATCCCGTCACGGGGGCGACGATCAACGTCGGCATCAGCGATCCGACGCTGGTGAGCGTCAGTCCGCAGGGGCTCGTGACGGCGCTTCGCGCCGGCGGCTCGGCCACCATCACGGTCAGCGCGGCGGGACGCTCGGACGCCGCCACGGCGCGAGTCCTCGCCGAGAACGAGTCGCCGTGCGTCGACCTCGTCGCGCCGAGCACGATCGGCGTCGGCGCGGTCGTGGCGGCGTCGGGAGCGTACACCTGCCTCACCGGCGCGGCCGGCGCGGCAGCGGAGTACACACTGGTCGCGTACAACTCGTCCCAGGACGGCTCGACGCAGCTGGCGACGAACCTCACCGCGTGGGGACTCGCCACCCCGCCGTCGGCGCTCAAGGTGCCCTCCGCGTCGGGCCCGATGCTCTCGCGGTCGGTGAGCGGGCTCTCGTCCACACCGACGAAGGTGCTCGACGAGCGCTTCCACCAGCGCCTGCTCACCGAGGCGCGAAGCCTGTCGCGGCTGTTCGGCCTCGCGCGCTCGACCCGGAACGCGCGCCTCTCGGCGACGCGCACCTCCAGTGCGCCGTTCTCACCTTCCGCATCCTTCGCGTCGATCCCGGCAACGGTCGCCGTGGGCGACATCCTGCGGTTGAACGTCTCGTCCTCCAGCTGCGACGCGGCGATTCTTCGCGGCTTCCGCGTCACGGCGATCGGGGCGAAGACAGTCGTGCTGGCCGACACGCTCAACCCGGCCAATGGCTTCACCGACGCCGACTACGTGAAGTTCGCCGCGCGGTTCGACACGCTGGTCTATCCGCTCGACGTGGACAACTTCGGCGCGCCGAGCGACCTCGATCAGAACGGCAAGGTCGCGGTGCTGTTCACCAAGTACGTGAACGAGCTGACTCCCGCGAACTCCGATTCGTTCGTCGGCGGCTTCTTCCATCCGCGCGATCTCTTCCCCAAGGCGGGTGCCGGCGGCCTGCAGGGCTGCGTGACGAGCAACGAAGGGGAGATGTTCTACATGCTCGTCCCCGATCCGAGCGGCGTCGTCAACGGTAACAAGCACACGCTCGGCTTCGTCGACACGCTCACGGTCAGCGTGCTGGCGCACGAGTTCCAGCACCTGATCAATGCCGGCCGCCGCCTATACGTGAACACGGGCGCCGAGGACTTCGAGGACACCTGGCTCAACGAGGGGCTCAGCCACGTGGCGGAAGAGCTGCTCTACTACCACGAGAGTGGGATGCAGCCGCGCCAGGGGCTCACGGATGCGCTGATCCGGACGAACCCAGCGAAGTACGCGATCTGGAAGGCCGATGCCGCGTCGAATTTCTCGCGCCTGCTCGAGTACATCGAGGATCCCGGCGCCGCCTCGGCGATCGATGACGTGAACGACGAGCTGTCGACGCGCGGCGCCTCGTGGTCATTCCTGCGGTATGCCGTTGATCGCGCGTTCACGAGCGACGCCGGAGTCTGGACACGATTCTCCAACTCGACGCAGACGGGGCTCAACACCGTTGCCCTTGGCCTGCAAACCGACCCGCGCCCCTATCTCGCTGACTTCGCGCTCGCGAACTACATCAGCGACCTCGGCGTCTCGAACGATCCCCGCTTCCGGCACAAGAGCTGGAACTACCGCGACATCTTCAGCAACACGTTCGGTACCCGGGTGAACGGCGTCTTCACGCCGAACGGCTTCTACCCGCTCAAGGTGACCGGGCTCGCCAATCGCGTCGCCACCTCCGCGAGCGTGAGGGGCGGCTCGGCGACCTACTATCGACTGGCCGTACCGGCTGGGCGCGAGGCGTTGGTGTCGTTCGCATCGGGACTCGCCGCGGCGGATCCATCGTTCGTCTTCTCCGTGGTGCGCACGAAATGACGTGACCGCGCGCCGCGGTCATGCGCGACGAGTCAGAGCGGGCGGCGACCTCCGGGTCGCCGCCCGCTTTCGTCATCCGCTCGTGCGATGACGACAGTGACTGGTGTCGAGCTCGAGGGGTGAACGAAGTGACGTCTCACGGAACTTGCTGCGCGTGTCGAGCATTCCTGGACTATTCCCCGCGCCAAGTCGGTATAGGTTTGCGATCGACGCAATCTGGTCGCGCCGGCCATTGCGTCCCAGCTCGCGCCTTCCTCTCACGGAGAGGCACTCTATGCCATCTCGTCCCCCGTTGTCCGCCGCCCCGCTCAGGGCGATTCTCGCACTCATCCTCCTTCCCACCGCGTTGGTCGCACAGACGGGCACCTTGGCGGGCCGCGTCACCGCGGCAGGGGAGCCTGTGTCGGGCGCGGCCGTCATCGTCACCGGAACGGGGCGAGGCACTCAGACTCGCCCGGACGGCAGCTATCGCATCACGCTGCCCGCCGGCCGCTATGAGGTTCGCACGCGGCTCATCGGCTTCTCCTCCGGCCGCGACTCGGCCACGATCGTCGCCGACCAGACGACGACGCTGAACTTCACCGTGCGGCGCGCGGCCGCGACCCTCGAGGCGGTGACGACGCTCGGCACGCGCGGACAGGAGCGCACGGTGATCGACGCGCCCGCCCCGATCGACGTGCTCTCCTCGTCGGAGATCAGAGCCACCGGCCGCACCGAGCCGGCGCAGATGATCCAGGCCGTCGCGCCGAGCTTCAACTTCCCGCGTACGTCGATTGGCGACGGCACCGATCACGTGCGACCGGCGACGCTGCGCAGCCTCGCGCCCGACCAGACGCTCGTGCTGATCAATGGGAAGCGTCGCCACAACAGCGCGCTCGTCAACGTCAACGGGTTCGTGGGTCGCGGCTCCGCGCCGGTCGACCTCAACGCCATCCCATCGTCGATGATCGAGCGGATCGAGATTCTGCGCGACGGCGCCGCCGCGCAGTACGGCTCCGACGCGATCGCCGGCGTGATCAACATCATCCTCAAGCAGGGCGCCGGCGGCGAGGCGCTCACCACGCTCGGCCAGACCGCGACGAGCTACAATAAGGGCGATGACGTTCCCGTCACCCCGTTTCCCATTCAGGTCGGCACGCGGTCGGCGCACGACGGCAAGGTGTTCGATCAATCGCTCGAC
>JBJMNN010000226.1:0-3501 GCA_045804245.1 Gemmatimonadaceae bacterium
CACGTCAGCCATCAGGCCACCTGCGCGGGCACCATGTGGACCTTCTTTCGCTTGATCAACGCCTCGAAGTCGCCGCGGAACTTCTGCAGCCCCGACGCGACCGGCGTGGCGCACGAGTCGCTCAGCACGCAGATGGTCTTGCCGGTCATGTTATCGGCGATCTCCAGCAGGGTTTCCAGATCCTCGGCGGTGCCGTCTCCGGCGACGATGCGCTCGAGGATCTTCGTCGTCCACGCCGTGCCTTCGCGGCACTGCGTGCACTGCGCGCAGCTCTCGTGGGCGAAGAACCGTGCGGCCCGCGCGATCTGCTTGACGAGGTTCTGCGCGTCATCGATGACGATCACGCCGCCGGAGCCGAGCATCGTCCCGTTCGCGACGAAGCCCTCGTAATCCATCGGCGAATTCTCTGCTTCCTCGCGCGTCTGGATCGGCACCGAGATTCCGCCGGGGATGATCGCCTTGAACTGCCGGCCAGGAAGCGGTCCGCCGCAGAGATCGTACAGGAAGTCCTTGAACGGGAATCCCATCGCGACCTCGTAGTTGCCGGGCCGCTGGATGTTGCCACACACCGAGAAGAGCTTCGTGCCCGTGCTCTTCGGGTTGTCCGGGCGGCCGAACTTCTTGTGCCACTCGGCGCCGTTGTTCAGGATGTGTGGCACGGCGACGAGCGTCTCGACGTTGTTGATCGTCGTCGGCTGGCCGAACAGCCCCGCGACCGCCGGGAAGGGCGGCTTGATGCGTGGGTTGCCGCGACGCCCCTCCAGCGAGTTCATGAGGGCCGTCTCCTCGCCGCAGATGTAGGCGCCGGCGCCCTTGTGTACGTAGACGTGGACGGTCTTGCCCGTCCCCATCGCGTTCGTTCCGAGGATGCCCGCCGCGTACGCCTCCTTGCAGGCGGCGTTCATCTTGTCGAGCGCTTCGGTGTATTCGCCGCGAATGTAGATGTATGCGACCTCGGCGCCGATGGCGTACGCGCCGATCGCGCAGCCCTCGACCAGCGCGTGCGGCGTCCACCGCATGATCTCGCGGTCCTTGAACGTCCCGGGCTCCGACTCGTCGGCGTTGCAGCAGAGATAGTGCGGCTTGCCGTCGCCGGGCTTCATGAACGACCACTTCACCCCCGTTGGGAAGCCGGCGCCGCCGCGGCCGCGGAGCCCCGACTCCTTTACGATCGCGACGATCTCGGCGGGCGACATCGTCAGCGCCTTCTGCAGCGCGACGTAGCCACCGCGCTTGCGCCAGCCATCGAGGCCGATCGCTTCCTGCTCGCCGAAGTGCGTGGAGAGGACGAGCGCCTCGCGCTCGTGCGGCTGGTGCGGAAAACCCATGTCAGCCCAGGGAGGCGAGGAGCGCGGGCACCGTCTCCGGCGTCACCGACTCGATGAACTGCTCGTTGACCATCACCGGCGTCGCGAAGCCGCACGCGCCGAGACATTCGACTTCGATCACCGTGTACTTCCCATCGCCGGAGGTGACGCCGAGCTCGTCGCACCCGGTGTGCTTGAGGAACGCGTTCACCACGTCCTCGGCGCCGCACACGTTGCAGGGCGACGTCGTGCAGACCTGGATGAAGTGCTGTCCGACTGGGTGCTGGTGGTACATGGTGTAGAACGTCACCACGCCCTTCACGTAGGCAGGAGTGAGCTCGAGCACCTGAGCCACCTCCGCCATCGCCTCGCTGCTCACCCAGCCTCGATCCTCCTGCACCATCCAGAGCGCGGGCAGCAGCGCGGCCATCTTCGTCGGATAGCGTGTGAGCAACTCGTCGAGCTCTCGACGCCGCGCGCCCGTGAACACCGGCGCGTACGCGCCTTCGGGATGACCGTGCCCGCTGTGCGGCGCGTGCGCGGGAGCGTGCGTCTCGCCCATTTCGTTGCGGGCGGTACTCATCGGTCGATCTCTCCACGATACCAGGTCGCGCTCTCCCGAGTCGCTGCGCTCATCGGTCGATCTCTCCCATCACGATATCGATGCTGGCGTTGATCGCGATCACGTCCGAGAGCAGGTGGCCCTCGACCATCTTCGGGATCGCCGAGAGGTTCACGAACGACGGGGGCCGGATGCGCCAGCGCACCGGCTTCGACGTGCCGTCCGAGACCATGTAGTACCCCTTCTCCCCCTTCGGGCTCTCGACGGCGACGTACGCCTCGCCGATCGGCGGACGCGGACCTTCCATCACCTGCTTGAAGTGATGGATCATGCTCTCCATGTCGCTCGTCGCCTTCGACTTCGGCGGCAGAATGACGCGGTGGTCGTCGACGTTGACCGGGCCATCGGGGAGTCGGTTGAGCGCCTGCTCGAGGATCCGGACCGACTGCCGCATCTCTTCCATGCGTACGAGGAAGCGATCGTACACGTCGCCGGTCTGCCCGACGGGGACCTCGAAGTCGTAGGTCTCGTAGTCGAGGTACGGGAAATCCCGGCGCACGTCGTAGGCGACGCCGCTCGCGCGCAGCATCGGCCCCGAGAGCCCGTAGTTGATCGCCTCGTCGGCCGACATCGCGCCGAGGCCTATCGTCCGGCCGACCCAGATCGCGTTCTTCGTCAGCATCGTGTTGCATTCTTCGAGCACCTTCGGGAAGGTGCGGACGAAGTTCGCCAGGTCCTCGGTCCAGCCGTCGGGGATGTCGGCGCCCATCCCGCCAACGCGCGTCAACGTCGTCGTGAGCCGCGCGCCGATCCAGCTCTCGAGCATCGTGTACACGCGCTCGCGCTGCTGGAAGATCCAGAGGAACGGCGTGAACGCGCCGATGTCGATGCAGAAGGTGCCGAGCCAGACGAAGTGGGAGATCAGGCGCGACAGCTCCATCGCGATGACGCGCAGCACCTTGCAGCGCTCGGTGATCTCGATGCCGAACAGCCGCTCCGCGCCGAGCGCGAACGCGACGTTGTTGCCCGGGCTGTTGAGGTAGTCCTCGCGATCGGTCCAGGGGATGATCTGATTGTACTGGCGATACTCGCCCATCTTCTCGAAGCCGCAGTGCAGATAGCCGATGTGCGGCACGCACCGCACCACCGTCTCGCCGTCCAGCTCGAGAACGAGTCGCAGCACCCCGTGGGTTGCCGGGTGCTGCGGTCCGAGGTTGATCAGCATGTGCTCGCCCTCGAGCTCCGGCTCGAGCGCGGGCGGGGCGGTCAACGGCACGATGTTTCCTGCCTCGTCCGTCGCGAGCGGAACGCGTTGGGGCCGTCCCTGCGCGTCGAGCCCCGTCGTGGAGAGCTCGACTTCTACCGTGCGTGTCGTCGTCGCCATCGGTTACTCCCCCACCTTCTCGCCGCCGCGCAACCGTGCGCGCTGCTCCAGCGAGAGCTCGTCGAACGCATCGAGCACCGACAGCTCCTCCATCGAGTACTTGGCCTCGGGATTCAGCGAGAGGATCTGTCGTAGCTGCTCGGATCGGCTGAACCGACCGCGGAGGGGAAAGTCCTTCCGCAGCGGATAGCCTTCCTTGTACTGCTCCCACATGAGGAGCCGCCGGAGATCGGGATGTCCCTCGAACC
>JBJMNN010000227.1:0-18573 GCA_045804245.1 Gemmatimonadaceae bacterium
CTGTAGACGTCACTCTCCGGCGTGACGTCCTTGCTTCCCATCGCCTGCTCGGGGCTCATGTAGGTCGGCGTGCCGACCGCCATCCCCGTTCGTGTCAGTCTTTCCCCTCCAGCCACGCTCACGGCGCGCGCGATGCCGAAGTCGGCCACGAGCGCGCGTCCGTTGGAAAGGAGGATGTTCTCTGGCTTGTTGTCGCGATGGATGACCTGCTTCGAGTGCGCGAACGCCAGCGCCTCAGCGATCTGTTTCGTCAAATCGATCGCTTCATCGATCGACAATTGCTTCTCGCGATCGAGCTTGTCGCGCAGCGATGCGCCTTCGACGAAGGGCATCGTGTAGTACAGCTTTCCGTCCGCCGAGCCGGAATCGAGCACCCCAACGATGTTGGGGTGCAGCAGCGTGCGACCGACTTCGATCTCACGCAGGAATCGGTCGGCGCCGAGCGAGGCGGCGAGCTCCGGATTCAGCACCTTGAGCGCGACATGGCGGTCGTTGGCCACGTCGTACGCCAGGTACACGGTCGCCATCCCACCCTGTCCCAGTTCTCGCTCGAGGCGGTACTTCTCCGCGAGCTCGCTGCGAAAGACCGTCAGGGTCTCCGAAGAGATCGACGTTGGGGGCATGCCGAACCGCTGAAAAAGTTGAATTGCGCGAAAGGCTCCTCCCCGCCGCGCAACCCGGAATCGTGTGATCTAGAATACAGATGAACGAGTCCGCGCGCCAGACGAAGCGATTGCGGTACAAGGCGTTGACAGGCCCCGCGCACTCGGCCGTTTGTTGGGCGAGAAGCCGATAACTGCGGTGGGGAGTGGGGGCGGGGGTGACGACGAACGCCGCTCGGGACGCTGTTCACTCGCCCACCCCCTCCCGACCGAGCCGTGCGAAACCGTACGTCCCGCTCCTCGGTAGTGTTTGCCCCGAGCACCGTGTTTCCGTACTTTGGCCTCCCCCATGGCTGCCCCTGCCGACCTCTCCAAGCTCCGAATCGACCGCGGCGCACCCCCCGCTCCGGTCAAGCGCGCTCTCGGCCGCAACCTGATCATCTTCGCGGCGGGGGTGCTCGTCGTCGCGGTGACGATGATCGTCCTGCGCGCGCGCGCCATTCCCACCGTGCAGGTGGCCACCGCGACGGCGTCCGGCGCCGGCGGGAGCACCGGAGAGGGCGGCGCCACCAGCGTCACCGCCAATGGCTACGTCGTAGCGCGCACCAAGGCGTCGGTGTCGGCCAAGACCGCGGGCCGGCTCGCGTACCTCGGCGTGAGCGAGGGGTCGTACGTGCATCGCGGCGAGATCATCGCGCGGCTCGACAACGCCGACTTCCAGGCCGCCGTGGCCCAAGCCCAGGCGAACGTCGCCACCGCCGACGCCAGCCTCATCGAGGCGACGGCCGACCGCGACCAGAGCGAGCGGGATGCGGGACGCATCCGGGAGATCCGCACGCGCAATCCGAACCTGATGTCGCAGCAGGACCTCGAGACGTATACGAGCCGCGCCGCCGGCGCCCTGGCGCGCTTCAACGCCGCGGTCGCGCGCAAGCGGAGCGCCGAGGCGGCGCTGCGGCTTGCCCAGGCGAGCAACGAGAACACCATCATCCGGGCGCCGTTCACCGGGACGGTCCTGCGCAAGGACGCCGAGGTGGGCGAGGTGGTGGCGCCGTCGGTCGGCGGCGGCCTCACCCGCGGCGCCGTGGTGACGATGGCCGACCTCTCCACCCTCGAGGTGGAGGTGGACGTGAACGAGGCATACATCTCCCGGATCGCCAACGGCCGGCCGGCGCGCATCACGCTCGACGCCTACCCCGACACGACCTTCCGCGGTGAGGTGCGCCAGGTCGTCCCCACCGCCGACCGGCAGCGCGCGACGGTGCAGGTGAAGGTCTCGATCCTCGACCACGACTCGCGCATCCTCCCCGAGATGGGCGCGAAGGTGGACTTCCTCGAGCCGGAGCGGCCGCGCGCCGCCGGCGCCGCGGCGCCGGCCCGCACGTCGATCCGCGTGCCCGCCGCGGCGCTCAAGTCCGACGGCGGCGCGAGCTACGTCTGGCTCGTCCGCGACGGCCGGCTCACGAAGCGTCCCGTCACCACGGGCCCCGTCTCCGGCGGCTTCCTCGAGATCCGGTCGGGCCTGAGCGGCGGAGAGCAACTTCTGGTCGGGGGCGTCGACGCTCCGGCGGAGGGGATGAAGGTCAAGACGCAAACGCAATGATCGGTTATCAGTTGTCGGTTCTCGGCCAGCCTCGGGACGCGAGCGCTGCCCGAGGCCGGCTGACAACTGATGACCGATGACCGATGACCGTTAGCCTGACGCACAACCCTCTCCCCACCGAACCATGTCCCTCGTCGAGATCCGCAACGTCGACAAATCCTTCAGTCGTGAGGCGCAGACCGTGGAGGTCTACAGCGACCTCTCGATCGACTTCGAGGAAGGCAGCTTCACCGCGCTCATGGGGCCCTCGGGGTCGGGCAAGTCCACGCTGCTGAACCTCGTAGCCGGCCTCGACAAGCCGACGCGCGGCACCGTGCGCGTCGCGGGGGAAGAGGTCAGCAGGATGAGTCCCGCGCAGCTGGCTGCTTGGCGCGCGCGCACGATCGGCTTCGTCTTCCAGTCGTACAACCTGCTCCCCGTGCTCACGGCGGAGCAGAACGTCGAGCTGCCGCTGCTGCTGACGAACCTGAACAAGAAGGAGCGCGCCGAGCGCACCGCGATCGCCCTCGGCGTCGTCGGGCTGTCCGATCGGCTCGACCACTACCCGCGCCAGCTGTCGGGCGGCCAGGAGCAGCGCGTCGCCATCGCGCGGGCGATCGTCGCCGACCCCACGCTCATCCTGCTCGATGAGCCCACGGGCCAGCTCGACTCGAAGAGCTCGGACGAGGTGCTGGAGCTCCTCCGGCGGCTCAACGAGGAGTTCCACAAGACCGTCATGATGGTCACGCACGACGCGAAGGCGGCGGACCGGGCGAAGACCGTGCTGCACCTCGAGAAGGGCGTGCTGCTCGAGCGCGGTGCGGCAGTGAAGGCCGAGGGCGGCATCACCACGACGGCGGAGCGGGAGGCGGTGCGATGAAGTATCTCCCGCTCGTGCTGGCCAATCTTCGCCGGCACAAGCTGCGCACGGTGCTCACGATGTGCAGCGTGGCGCTCGCGCTGTTCCTGTTCGCGTCGCTGCGCACCGTCGTCACGACGCTCAACGCCGGGTCACAGGTGAGCAGCGCGTCGCGCATGATCACCCAGAACTCCACGGCGTTCGTGATCCCCCTGCCGATGAGCTACGCGCAGCGGCTCAAGTCGGTGCCGCACGTGCAGGACGTGACGTGGGCCAACTGGTTCGGCGGCAAGTACGGCGACGGAAAGAAGTTCTTCGCCCAGTTCGCGATAGACCCCGAGAGCTATCTCCGCATCTATCCCGAGATCCAGGTCGCCGAGGATCAGAAGCAGGCGTTCCTCAAGGAGCGTTCGGCGGTACTCGTCGGGGAAGGGCTCATCCGCGCGTTCGGCTGGAAGGTCGGCGACAACGTCACGCTCCAGGGAACGATCTTCCCCGGCGACTGGACGTTCACGATCCGTGGCATCTACCACCCGACGCTGAAGGAGTATGGCGACGACTCCTTCATGTTCCACTACGACTATCTGTACGAGCGCGAGCCGACGCGCGTGACGCCGGGCTGGTACATCATGAAGATCGACGACCCCAACGCGGGGCCGACGGTGGCGAAGACGATCGACGACATGTTCCGGAACTCCACCGCGCCGACCAAGACCGGCACGGAGAAGGCGTTCGCCGCCGGCTTCGCGAGCATGTGGGGGAACGTCAAGCTCCTCATGAGCACGATCGGCATGGCGGTGGTGTTCGCGATCCTGCTCGTCACGGCGAACGCGATGATGATGAACCAGCGCGAGCGGCGGTCCGAGGTGGCGGTGATGAAGACCGTCGGTTTCTCCGACCGGCGCGTGTTCGGGCTCGTGATCGTCGAGGCGGCGGTCATCGCGATCACCGGCGCGATACTCGGGCTCGGCGCGGCGGTGCTGCTGCCGATCGTCACGGGCTTCGGCGACGGCGGCTTCCTCCCGGGCTTCCACGTCACGCCGGGCACACTGGCGTTCGGCGCGGGGGTCGCGCTGCTGCTCACCGTCGCGAGCGGCATCTTCCCGGCGTGGCAGGCGGCGAAGCTGCCGGTGGTGCAGGCGCTGCGGAGGGTCGAATGAAGATCCCGCTCATCTACAACATCCGCAGCGTCTCGCAGCGTCCCGTGTCGACGCTGCTCACGGCGCTCGGCATCGGGCTGGTCGTGGCGGTGTTCATCGCGATGCTCGCACTGGCCAACGGCTTCATCGCCGCGCTGGTGAAGACCGGCTCGAGCGACAACGTGCTCCTGCTGCGCCGCGGCGCCGACAGCGAGCTGTCGAGCGGCATCCCGCGCGAGGCGATCAGCATCATCGCGTCGTCGCCGCACATCGCCACCGCGGCCGATGGGCGGCCGCTGATGAGCCCCGAGACGTACATCGTCATCAACATCCCGCGGCTCGGCGGCAACGAGTTCGAGGTCGCGAACGTCGTGGCGCGCGGTGTGTCGGACAAGGCGTTCGAGGTGCGGCGCAACATCAAGGTCATCGAGGGCCGCCGCTTCGCCTCGGGCCAGAGCGAGATCTGCGTCGGATCGAAGCTCAAGGGCCGGTTCAACAACGTGAACGTCGGCGACGTGCTGCGCTTCTCGAACCGCAACTGGAACGTGGTCTGCCGGTTCAGCGCCGACGGCTCGAGCTTCGAGTCGGAGATCTGGGGCGAGAACGAGCAGTTCCAGAACGTGTTCCGTGCGAACTCCTTCCAGGACGTTGCCTTCCGACTGAAGGACCCCGCTGGGTTCGAGGACGCGAAGCGCGCCTTCCTCGCCGACCAGCGCATCCAGATCGACGCACACCGCGAGTCGGAGTTCTACGCGAGCCAGTCGGAGCTGCTCGGCAATATCCTTCGCTTCCTCGCGATCATGATCACCGCGATCATGTCGGTGGGCGCGGTGTTCGGTGCGGTGAACACGATGTACGCGGCGGTGAGCTCGCGCACGCCGGAGATCGCCGTGCTGCTCACGCTCGGCTTCCACCCGCGGAGCGTGCTCGCGAGCTTCCTCGCCGAGTCGGCGGTGATCGCCTTCCTTGGCGGGATCCTCGGCTGCCTGCTCGCCCTTCCGATCAACGGCGTGGTGACGAGCACGACGAACTGGGCCAGCTTCAGCGAGATCGCCTTCGCCTTCCGCGTGACACCGATGCTGCTGCTCGCCGGACTGACGTTCGCCGTGGTGATGGGCGTGATCGGCGGCTTCTTCCCGGCGCGACGAGCGTCCAAACTGCCGGTAATTCAGGCACTGCGATGAAGCCGGTGAGTTGGTTGGTTGGAAGGTGAGATCGTGCGAGACGGCCTCGGGACGCAGGAGCTCTCCGAGGCCGCTTCCTCACGAACCCACGAACCACTCACCGCACCTCACGCTCCAAGCTCCGTCTCCCGCTCGTCCGCGAGCAGTCTCTCGTGTCTCGGCGCCGTGAGCGCCCGCACGGCCCGCAGCTGCTCGCCGATCGCGGTCCGCCTTGCCGCCTCGCGGGTGTCCTCGTGTAGCACGGCGTTGTCGGCAAGACGGATCCAGGCGTCTAGGGTCGCGACGTGATCGTCGGCGAGGCGGATGCCGCGGCCGCCGGCGCTGGAGTCGCCGCCCGCCTCGAGCTTCTCCACCAGTGCGGCCGTGCGCTCCATGCTCGCGTCGGGGACGAGCTCGCCGTAGTCGCCGGCCAGACGCTCGCTGAGCGCGGCGACGGCGTCACGGACGATTCCTGCGGCGTCGGCGGGGGAGAGATTCGGCATGCGCATCGGAGGCTGGAGGTCGCGGCCGGCGTGGGTCGCCGGGGCGTTCCCCCGCGTGGCGAACGGCATGCCACGGCGTCGTTCGATCAGTCCGTCGCGTCGCGCTGGGTGACGTCGAAGACCACGCCCGACGGGTCGCGCTCGACGCGCTCATCGCGCGGCTCGACGAACGTGCATCGTCATGTCGCCCGGGGAGAGGTTCGCGATGATCTACCGCTCCGACGGCGCATTCGCCAACGGCGCAGCGCAGGACCGCAACCGGAGACCGGCACCGGAAATGCTATCGATCGCTGCTCCCGCCGAGTGATCGGCGCTCCGTCTTGCGTGCACCTCGAGGTGATCCGATGGCCGACGACAGAAATTTGCGAGCCAGCTCCGACGACGCCGAGCGCGATCGTGTCGCGCGCGACATCGCGGGCCGGCTCTTCACGCGCGGCGTCGACGTGCGCGCCGATGATTCGAACGACGACGTCACCGCGATCGAAGAGGCGGTCGAGCAGTTCGAGTCCCGAGTGCAGTCGGCAGGCGGCGATCTCATGGTCGACGAGCCGCCGCGCGGCCAGGAGGGGCAACCGGACGAGCGTCGCTTCCGGCTGCCGCTGCGCCACGCCGACGAGTCGGCGAACCGCTACGTCGAACGACTGTCGCGCGCGGCGGACGAGCTGCGCTCGCGCCCGCCCGAACGCTAGAGCACGCGGAACTCGCGCGACTGCTCGGGATGGAGCATGAGCGCCTCGCTCGACGGATCGACGGCGCCCCCCATACGCGCCCAGTCGGCGAAGCCACGCGGCGCGCCCCGCACGCCCTCGACGTTGGTGTGGGCGAACGTCGCGACCTCGCGCCACCCGCGCAGCTCCGTGAGGTCGGCGCCCGCAAGGTTCGCGGCGGAGAGGCGCGCGCCGGTGAGATCCGCTCCGCGCAGGCTTGCGCCGGCGAAGGACGTGGCCGTGAGGATGGCGTGCCGCAGATTGGCGCCGTCGAGCCGCGCGCCGTCGAAGCAGGCGCCCTGAAGGTTGCAGTGCTCGAAGCTCGCCATCACGAGCGACGCATCACGCAGGTCGATCGACTCGAGCCATGCGTGATCGAGGTTGATGCCGGCCAGTGAAACATCATTGCGAACGAGATCGGCCAGCGCGTCGATGCGCCCTCCCGAGCCGCCCTTCCCCTGCGCGCTGTTGATGACCTGCCAGGCCTGGTAGTTCGTGTCCTTGCGCGCGCGCCGCGCCGCTTCCACCTCGGCGTCACGCCGCTCGGCGCGGCCCACCATGAACTGGTAGGCGGTGAAGCCAAGCGCGGCGACCTCGAACAGCCGGATCGTGTTGACGGCGTTCTGCAGCCACATCGTCCACGACGCGGCGTTCGTCGCGGACATGCGGGCGAACGCGAACGTGAGGATCGTGGCGATCGCGCCGAAGATGAGCGCGATGATCCCGATCCACATGCGGCCTGTCACCTGCTTCGACGGCGTCGTCGATGGCATTGTGCTCGATCTCTCCGTGCCTGGTGCGCGCGTGACTGATCTGGGCAATCTGTGACGAAGGAGTCATGGCCGCTATGCACGGAGCATTGTTGGATTCCGTGGCGAAAGAGGCTGGTGAATCCGAATGCGCATCGCCCAGCTACAACACGCTGAACCCGATCAGCGGCGGATCGCCGTCGTGATCGACTGCACGCGTCCTTCGTGACGCTGCAGCAGGTAGTTGACGAAGTAGCCGACGATCGGGCTCGGGCGTCGCGAGCCGCGCGTGACGACGCGTGCGCTGAGCACCGACGATTGCGCGTCCCACTCGACGTTGAGCGCGCCGCGCGTCTCGTCCGTCGCGTGCAGCTTGAGCCAGCCCGGTGCGCGGCCCGGCTGCGCCTCCTTCGTCACCTGGAGCGCGAAGCGCTCGATGCGCGGGTCGTCCGCGATCGCCTGGCGGATGCTGCTTCCTTTCGTGCAGAGCACCTGGATGAGGATCTGCATCGCGTCGTGGGTGGAAGGTGAGGCGGCGTCGCCCGAGGGAATCGGGGTCAGGCAAAGCGCTCGCGCGCGCGCTCGCGTGCCTTGCGGGCTTCCTCCTCACGATTGCGCGGCGGCGCGTTGATCTGTAGCGAGGCGATCAGCCGGCGCGCGCTCTCCGTCACCTCGTCGACGGCGCGATCGAACGCGGCCTCGTTCGCGCGCGAGGGTCGTGTCGTTCCGCTCAGCTTGCGCACGAACTGCAGCGCCGAGGCGCGGATCTCGTCTTCCGTCGCCGGCGGTTCGAAGTTCGCCAGCGTCTTGATGTTTCGGCACATCTTGAAGTCTCCTAGGGTGCGGCGGCCGGCACCGGCCGGCCGCGGTCGCGCAAATAGTCGGCGATCTCGTTCCGCTGGCCATGCACGGCCCAGTCGAACGGAGTGCCGTCGTAGATGAGGTCCCGAATGTCCGGCCGCACGCCGCGCTCGACGAGCAACCGCACGACCGGCTCGTGGTTGTACCACACCGCCTGATGCAGCGGCGTGGAGTGCGCGTGGAAGCCGGCGGGATTGTACTGGTTCGGATCGACGCCGGCGTCGAGCAGCAGCTGCGCGACACGGACGTGTCCGTGCATGCACGCGAGCGTGAGGGCCGCGCGCTGACGCTGCGGATCCGCCGACGGCAGCAGCCGCGCGGTCTCACCGAGGAGCCCGAGTC
Source organism: Gemmatimonadaceae bacterium (assembly GCA_045804245.1). Taxonomy (GTDB): domain Bacteria; phylum Gemmatimonadota; class Gemmatimonadetes; order Gemmatimonadales; family Gemmatimonadaceae; genus AG11. Next base: position 8,508 of record JBJMNN010000227.1, read on the forward strand.
CCGCGGCGGCGGCGATGTCCTGCACATGTCCGGCGCGCGTCGCGAGAGCGCGCGCCGTCTCGAGAAAGCCGAAGGCGAGCGCGGTGAGCACCGCAGCGTTCCATGGCGACCCGGGCGCCTCCAGTGCCGCGCCCCGGTCGACGAGCAGCTCGGCGAGCGCGAGCTGCAGCCCAGCCTCCGCCGGCGGTGAGCTCGACACCAGCATGCCTAGCGTCGTGCACCGTGCGTCGTACATGTCGGCGAGCGCGTTCGGATCGGCGCCTGCGTCGAGCAGGAGGCGCGCGATCTCGACGGCGTTGGGCGACGTGCGCTGACGCCACCCCTCGACGCCGTTCGCAGCGACGTAGTGCAGCAGCGTGGCGTGATGGCGGCGTGCCGAACGTGCGCCGGCCAGCGCGGGATCCTCGCGCAGCAGTGCCTCCAGCACGTCTCGGTCGCCGCCGGTCATCGCGTCGGCCGCGGTCTCGAACCGGACGATGCCGCGGTCCGACGTGGCGCGCTCGGCGAATGCGGCGAGATCGTCCCAGCTCTCGAACGCGTACGATCGCGCTGTCACGAGCTTCGCGTCCTCGGCGTCGAGCGCCGCGGACCGGACCTCGCCAACTGGCCGATCGCGGAATCGCGGATGCTCCCACTTGAACCGCCACGCGGCTGCCTCGTCGCCGGCGTGCAGATCGGCGAGCAGCGACTGCGCCTGGTCGAGGTAGGCGCCGAGCGGGGCGGTGAAAGGGAGAGGAGGAAGTTCGGTCATGGATTGCTCTTCTCGCGCGCCGCCGCTGGTTGCGCGGTCAGAATCAGAATGGCGCCTTCGTGTGCGCCGGGTCCGAAGCGCTGCATCGCGCGCTCGCCATCGACGACGTAGAGCGGAGGATGGCTCGAGACCTGAGCGTGCATGCAGATGACCACGTGCGTCGCCCCCGCCAACGGAGTGGAGCGGATCCAGGACATACCGCCAACATATGACCGTGCAGAGGTGCGGCAAGCGCCGGTGCTCTTGACAAGTCGCGCCCCTGTCCATAACCTTCAAGTTATGCAACCCTCCGGTTATGGAAACCTGTCCGACGGCCGGCTCGACGCGACCTTCGCCGCCCTCGCTGATCCCACGCGGCGCGCCATCCTCGGCCGGCTCGCCTCGGGCGAGGCATCGGTGCGCGAGCTCACCGAGCCGTTCGCCATCAGTCAGGCGGCGATCTCCAAGCACCTCAAGGTGCTCGAGCGCGCCGGCCTGATCTCGCGTGCGCAGGACGCGCAGCGCCGCCCTCGCCGGCTCGAGGCCGCGCCGCTCGCCGAGGCGAACGAATGGCTCGAGCGCTACCGACAGTTCTGGGAGGACTCCTACGGGCGGCTCGACGCGCTGCTCGCCGAGATGAAGCAGTCCACGACCAAACGCCCGCGCGGCACGCGCCGCGCCACCACCAAGCGAAAGGGGAGATGACGATGCCGAGCACGCAGAACAAGCCGTTGCAGATCACGACGCCGAGCGACGAGGAGATCCGCATCACGCGCAGCTTCGACGCACCGCGCATGATGGTGTGGGACGCCTACACACGCCCCGAGCTGCTCAAGCGCTGGCTGGGCACGATGCCGGGATGGCGGTGGGCGGAGTGCGAGATGGACGTGCGCGAGGGCGGGCGCTACCGCTGGCTCTGGCGCGGCCCCGATGGCGCCGAGATGGGACTCGCCGGCGTCTACCGCGAGGTGGTGCCAGGCGAGCGGCTCGTGAGCACCGAGCGCTACGACCAGTCCTGGTACGAGGGCGACGCCGTCGGCACGGTCGAGTTCACCGAATCGCAGGGCCGCACGACGCTCGTCACGACGCTGCGCTACGGCTCGAAGCAGATCCGCGACGCGGTGCTGCAGTCGCCGATGGCGAGCGGCATGGAGGCGGGCTACGCCTCGCTCGACGAGCTGCTCGCGTCCAGCACGGCCGCATGACACCGGCACTCACTCATTCACCGACGACGATGATCGACACACCAGCCATCACGACGACCGCCGAGCAGCCGACCGCGGTCATTCACCTCACGATCCCGCGCTCCGAGATCCAGAAGGAGATGGGGCCCGCACACAAGGAGCTATTCTCCACGCTCGCCGCGCAGGGCATCACACCGGCGGGTCCCTGGTTCAGTCATCACTTCCGGATGGATCCCGCCACGTTCGACTTCGAGGTCGGCGTTCCGGTGAGTGCGCGCGTGAAGCCGACCGGTCGTGTCGCGGGCTCGCGGCTGCCGGCGGCGCGCGTCGCACGTACGGTGTATCGCGGCGGCTACGAAGGACTCGGCGCCGCGTGGGGGGAGTTCGAGTCGTGGATGACAGATGCCGGACTGAAGGCCGCACCGGAGCTGTGGGAGATCTACGCGGCCGGTCCCGAATCGGGATCCGATCCCGCAGGATGGCGCACAGAGCTCAACCGGCCGATCGCGGAATGACGGGGCGCGCGCTCGCCGTGCCGGATGGCGTCGTCACGGCGACCGCGTCTCTCCCCGCAGGAACTTCACGACCGCGGCCCACGCCTTCTTCGCGTGGCTTCCCTTCGCCGCGCGCTCGAACGGCGTGAGCTTCACGCCGCGGCCGTCCGCCTCGTGCACGATGTCCTCGAGGAGGCCGATCGTCGTAAGGTCGTAGAGCTCGTCGCTCGCGCCGACGAGCAGCGTGTCGAGCGCAGTGAAGAACACGGGCAGCTCATCGGTGCGGCCCGCGGCGGCCTCGTCGACCAGATGACGCGCGAGCTCCGAGACGGCGTACGGCGGATCCGACTCGTACCACGGTTGCGCGACGAACGCGCGCCATCGCTCGGCGAAGGAAGGGACGGCGGCGCGCAGCGGTTCCCAGTCGTCGTCGGTCAGCATGCTGGTCTCACTCCGATGTCTCGCCGAGGAGCTGCGCGAGCCGCGCTTCCGCCTCGCGCAGACGCTGCTCCCTGCCGTGCTTGTGGTCGCGGAACGCGAGGAAGAATCGCACGATCTGCACTCGCCCGCTCGGCGGCACGACGATCACCACGGGTGTATGCTCGACGGCACCAGCGACGGCGCGCCAGAGCCGTGCCTCGGGCTGGTCCACCCGCCACGGCTTCGAGCGGTCGAACGCGATCGCGCGGTCGCCCCAGCGCGGGAGCCAGCGCGTCTCGATGTACTCCTTCCAGTGTGGGCTGTCGGTGTAGACGACGACCACGTCCTTGCCCGAGCCCGCATACGCGGCGCGGAACGCGGCGATCGCACGGCGCTTCGCGATCAGCGTTTGCGCGACGAGCAGCGTCACGACGACCGCAGCGATCGCGACGACGATCGGGCCGACGATGCCGCCGACCGACAGCAGCAGCGCGGCGAAGCCCGCCAGCACGATCACACATCCTCCGCAGCCGAGCCACCGCTGCATGCGCGTCGGCAAGCGGGCCATCAAGGCGGTGTCCCCAACGAGCCGACCGCGATACGCGTGACCTGCCGGGACTTCAGCGTCGCGCGCCGTGCTCCGCGTTGTCGACGATGTTCTTCGCCCCTTCCGCGTGTGCGCAGTGCGCGCAGCAGTAGAAGGTCCCGTTCGCCTCGATGCCGTGGCCGATGATCTTGCAGCCGCAATGGGCGCAGACGGGCGCCAGCTTGTGGATGGCGCACTCGAAGCTGTCGAACGTGTGCGTGACTCCGGCGGTCACGACCTGGAACGACATGTGGTAGTCGTTGCCGCACACTTCGCATTTGGCCATGGGACGCTCCGTGAGAGAGAGCGCCGAGAGAACAAGGTGCGTGCCGGCTAGCTGCTTGTTGGTCGGTTGACGGTTCTCGGTAGACGGCCGGCCTCGGGCAGCTCCTGCGTCCCGAGGCCGGCCGTAAACCGTCAACTGACAAACCGACGAACGGCGGCGCTGTGCGCCGCCTATCTCCACGCACTCAGGATCACCGCCACCATCACCAGTCCCACGGTCCAGTACGCACCGACGATGAGGGCGAGCGCGCCGGGACGTGGGTGGGAGGGCGCGGTCGCGTCCACGCTGGCGATGGCGGCGCCGTAACCGAGGCCCACGATGAGGCCGAGGACGACACCGTCCGCCGGCGAGTGCGCGTCGGTGATCGTGACGAGCAGCGCAGTCGCGAGCGTGACCACGAAGCATCCCGCGAGCGGTCCGAGATAGAGCAGGGGACCGGGCTTCCATGCATCGGCCGGCACGAAGCCGACGCCGGCGCGCCACCGCGGTCCGAACAGCGCCGGCGAGTACCACAGACCGCCGAGAACGTAGAGCGCGGCCGTCGCGGCGAGGACGGTGAGCCAGTTGAGGGCGGCGAGGCTTTGGAGCATTCGAAAGGCGGTGGGGAGTGGGAGTAGGGGTGACGGCAAACGCCGCTCGGGACGCTGCTCACGCCGAGCTCCCCACGAGGTCTTGGCAGTCACGGCAACGGTGCGAACCGCAGTCTGCCTCCGCCAGTCCCCTTGCGGCAATGAATCCAGGCCTATATACTGAACCATATGGTTCAGTATTCGTCCAGCCTCGACTCCGTCTTCGCCGCCGTCGCGGATCCGACACGGCGCGGCATCCTCGAACGACTCGGCCGGCGCGAAGCGTCGATCACCGAGCTCGCCGAGGCGTTCGAGATGACCCTCACCGGCATGAAGAAGCACGTCAGCGTCCTCGAGGACGCCGGCCTGGTGCAGACGAAGAAGGTCGGACGCGTGCGCACCTGTACCCTCGGCACCCGCCGGCTGGCGGCCGAGGCCGCGTGGATCGCGAAGTACCAGCAGATGATGGAAGCCCAACTCGACAGCCTCGGGGAGTTCCTCGAGCGAACCAAGGGAGACTGACCATGACCGCCACCGCATACCGCCATACCCTGACCACGCCGACCGACCGCACCATCCGCGTCGAGCGCGAGTTCGATGCCTCGCGCGACCGCGTCTGGCGCGCCTTCACCGAGCCCGAGCTGCTCGCGCAATGGTGGGGGCGCGGCAACAGGCTCGTGATCGAGCGCATGGAGGTGGAGCGCGGCGGCCACTGGCGCGTCGTCGAGCACACGCCCGACGGCGAGACGCACGGCTTCGAGGGGCGCTTTCGCGAGGTTACGCCGAAGGACCGCATCAGCCGGACGTTCGAATGGGATGGGATGCCGGGCTACACCATCCTCGAGACGGCAGAGTTCTTCGACGCGGGTGAGGGTCGCACGCGCCTCGTGAGCACGTCGCTGTTCTTCACGCCGGAAGAGCGCGACGGCATGCTGCACTCGGGGATGGAGGGCGGCATGGCGGAAAGCTTCGCGGCGCTGGATCGGGTGTTGGCGGAGATGCGATAGGCGTGATGCGCGATGCGCTAGAGCAAACAGCCTCGGGAGGCAGAAGCTTCCCGAGGCCGTGGCGCAATGCGCAATGCGCATCGCGCACTAGCGCAACCCCCTCACGGCTCGAACACGAACGGCTTCGCCCGCACCCCCGGCACCACTTTCCCCTCGCGCAGGGCGGTCGCGACCCGATCGGCTTCGGCCAGGAATTCGGCGATCGCCACAGGGTCGGGCGAGAGCTGGAGGTCGTAGGACGCCAGGGCGATCAAGTGCACGCTGGTGCGATCGCGCAGGTGTGGCGTGATCGACGTGATGAGCGGTGCGTCGGGAGCGTCGTCGTCATGACGGTGCTCACCGAATCCGGCAATCGCCCAGCCCTTCGCCGCGTCGTGCCAGAAGAGCTGCGCCATCCTGAAGTCGAGTGGGCCGGGCAGCTTCGATGAGCGGCCAGCGGGCATCGCGACCACGAACTCGGGCCCGCCCTGCGAGTGTCCCGCCGCGGTGAGCGGAATGCGCCCGAGCGCGCGCGCCACGCGCAGAAACCGGCGATCGTCGGAGAGCCACGACGCGCAGCGATCACTCCACGCCACCATGCCGGGTCCCATGGAACGGATGCCGCACTGGCTCAGCGCCGCGAGCGCCGAGTGTACGGTCGCTTCGAACCTCGCGTCCTCGCGCGCTTCCGCGTCGTCCACGCCGCCGAACAGCTCGGCGAGCTTCGGCGTGGTCTGCACGGACTCGGCGGCGCGCCGCACGAGCGCGCGTGCGGCGTCGAGCGAGTACGTGCTGCGCCACGCATAGAGGTCGATGCGGATGCGTCGCGTCGGATCGACGTGGATGACGAGCCATCGTTCGGGTGGACCGCTCGCCACGCTGTCGCCGCGCCCTTCGTTGGTGGCGGCGGAGCGGGTCACGGCGTCGCCCGTCATCTCGTCGTCGAGCCAGCGCTGCGCTCCGAAGTGTGCGTCGAGGCGCGGCCGATCGTTGCCCGCCGGCGGATAGAACTGCGAGATCGTCGTAAAGCCGATCCTCGTCGCGTCGGGTTTCGGCTTCGCGGGATTGAACAACGTGACGTGCAGCAGCACGGGGTTCGCGAGCTTGCCGCTCGGCAATACGCGCTGCCCCTGCTCGAAGCGGAAGGTGATCTGATAGTCGTTGCGGTGCCGGTCGAGCGTGGCAGGATCGAAGTGGCCGGTGCGTGGGCCGTCCTGACCGCGACCGACTGCCTTGAACTCCGACGGCAGCTCGATGCTCGCGAGCCCCGCGAGGTCGACGCGCTCGGTCGCCCGAGACTGCTGCTGCGCCAGCGCGGACAGGAGCGCGATTGCAGCGAATGACAGTGTCGGCATGGGCGCGCTTCCAGCACCATCTAGTTGGCGAGAGGGTCCGGCCTCAACTGAAACCGCACCACCTTGCTCGTCGTGCCCTTGCCCGTTTCCATGTGCCAGGGCGCGCGGGTGCTCACCGTCGTCCAGATGCCGCGGCCCTTCCAGCCGGCGCTCGCGTCGTCGATGCGGCCGTCCATCCACTTCGTGTAGAAGCCGAGTGGATAGGGGACGCGCATGATGACGAACTGACCGTCCTTGAGGGCGAGCAGCGCCTCGCTCGCGTTGCCGGTGTTGATCGGCGTGTTTTTCCCGAGCCCGAGCGCATCGAACTGGTCGACCCACGTGTAGTAGCTCCCCTCAGCGCTCCCGTTCTCGGTGATGCCTTTCATTTGCGGGAGCGGCTCGGTGTAGAGCGTCCAGCCTTCGGGGCAGTGCTGCCCCGTCGCGGTGGGGCCGTTGAGCGGGCCGGTGCACTTGCGCCGGTCGAAGCTCGCCATGTGGCCGCTCGCCAATGCGACCCACGCGACGCCGTTGCGATCGACGTCCATGCCGCGCGGCGAGAAGCCTTGCACCTTCGCCTTCTCGTTGCCGTACGGCGTCTCGAAGTATTCGGCGAGTGCCGTCTCCGGAGGATGGGTGCCGGGCACGAGGCGCACGATGCCGCCGGGGAAGCCGAGCGACGAGCCCCAGATCGAGCCGTCGGGCGCGGGTGACACCGCGTAGAGTCCGGTGGTGACGCGGCGATCCTTCGTCGGATCGGCCGGCTGGTTGGGCTCCGTGTACTCGTCGCGCTTGCCGTTGCCATTGTAGTCGAGGACGAGTGCCGTCCAGCCCTGCGATGCTTCCTCGTCGCCCGTTTCGTCGAACTTCTTCGTGTCGAGCCAGCCGACGACCTGACCGCCGCCGCTCGTCCACAGCGTGTTGTTCGCGTCCGCGGCGAACATCAGATGGTGCGTGCCGAAGCAGGTGCTGATGTGCGTGAGCTTCTTCGTCCTCGGGTCGTACATCGCGAGCTGTCGGCCCGAGCGGTTCACGGCGAAGAGTTTCGCCGACGGATGTGACGACCCCGCCTTGCAGAAGGCCGGATTGTCGGGTGGACGCACGGCGGCGGTGATCCACACGCGGCCCTTGTGATCGATCATCGGGTTGTGGACGTTCGCCTTGCTCGTCCAGAGCACCGTGTCGCCCCAGTACGCCGAGGGCGCGCCAGCGGGCGGACCCGCGGCGATCGGCGTCGCCGAGTCGCGCACGGTGAGCGGAACGCGACTGATCGTGTTGTGCACCGGATCGAGCACGGGGAGGTAGTCGGCACTGAGCTCGAGCGAGCCGTAGAGCAGACCATTCGCGTTGACGTGCGGATCGCGCCGGTCGGTCGAGACGACGTCGTGCAAATACGCCCTGGGATCGGCCCAGTCCCACTCGGTGATCACGACGTTGCGCTCGAGCCCCTGCGGACGGCGCGGCGCCTGGGGCACTTCGCCGGCGGCGATGCGATCGGTCCAGTCGGCGAACTGCTCGAGTACGCGCTTGTGGCCGAGCTGGCCGATCGCGCCCATCATCTGCGCGCCGGCCTGACCCGACTGCACGCGGCGCTCCCACTGCGCGAAGCTCGTCGGCAGCGACTTGAACGCAGCCGGGATCTCGCGCGTCCCCTTGCTGCCGAGCTGGTGGCAGGCCATGCACGTCCCCGACTTGATCGTGCGCACCCAATCGGCCTGCGACTTCACGTTCGGCGAGATGCCGTTGCCCTGGAGACCGGTGCCCGGAAACTCGCTCTTGTCGGGCACCTTCAGCAGCGAGAGCCAGTGGCCGGCCGGATAGTACGCTGCGGCGGCGCGTGCGTTCGGCGCGGGCACGGCCCTGAGATTCATCGTGCTCCCGATGTCGCACGCCGACTTCGGCGAATCGACGAGGCCGTAGCCGCGCACCCACACCCGATAGTTCGCCTTCGGAAGATCGGGGATGAGGTAGCGTCCCTGATCGTCCGTCACGACGATGCGCACGAACTTCGTGGGTAGATCGCTCGTCTCGGCGATCACCCACACGCCCGCTTCGGGACCGTTCGGTCCGGTGACGAGGCCGCCGATGTCGTCAGGCCCGACCTTCACCGTCGGGTTCGGGCTGGGGAGATCGGCGGCGGCAAGGGCGGCGAACGCCGCGATCAGCGCGCCAATGGCGAATGCTCGGTGTGTGCTCACATGCCCTCCAGGAGGCACGTCCGTGTAGTCGGGCCTTCGAGGCCGAATATGTCGAGTGGCTCGCTCGACGCCATACGCGAGTGACGGTTCGGACGCTGGGGCGGCGCGCCGGACCTCAGCGCCGAGGGTTCACACGAGGCGCGAGGAACAGGTACGCCACTTTGCGCCGGCTTTTTCGCGCGGAGGCGCGGAGGAGGCGTGCAGGACTGCGGGATTCCTCGACTGCGCTCGGAATGACAACAAGGGTAGGTCATTCCGAGCGAGCGCAGCCCCGATGTCATTCCGAGCGAGCGCAGCGAGTCGAGGAATCTGCCTTTGCTCTCCGGGTCGAGTTCGATGCTCGGTGCAGTGGTCCTCGCCATCCACAATCCCAAAGTCTTTGACGGCCCGGGGCTGCGATCTCTCCGCCACGAGCTGTTCTCTGCGCCTCTGCGGACCGCGGCGCCGGTGGCCGATTGGCCGCACGGTTCTGCGCCCTCTGCGTGAACCTCCGGCGGAACGGACTTTCGCGCCATGGGTTTTCACGCAGAGGCGCAGAGGGACGCAGAGGCGCAGAGGACTGCCCTCGAGGTCGACGTGCTCAGACCGGCGCAGCGCTCCTCTCCACCCACGACTTCAAAGCCTTTCATGGTCCAACGGAGAGATCGCTGCGCCGCGCCTCCGCGCCTCCGCGCGAAACACGCTTGCGAGTAGCCTTCCCCCATCACGCTTGGGCGCGAGCGCTGAGCGCCGACGCGGTTGGCTCATCCGTGTATTGCGGCCGTTCGTCTCGCTGCGTAACTCCCGCCGCATGACGACGACACTCCGGCACATCCGACGCGCGCTTTTCCTCGCGGTGTTCCTCGCTCACACCGCGGCACATGCGCAATCGACGCCGTGGATGCAGAGCGGCCTCAGCCCCGACCGCCGCGCGGCGCTCCTGCTCGGTGCGATGACGCTCGGCGAGAAGATGCAGCAGCTCGTCGGCGCGCCGGGCGTCATCGCCGAGATTCCGAGCTGCTACGGCGGGCGTCATGTGCCGGGGATCGAGCGGCTGCGCATTCCGACCTTTCGCATCACGAACGGGCCCGTCGGCGTCGGACAGAACGACTGCGTGCCGGTGAACACGCCGAACCTGCCGCGCGCGGCGATGATGAGCACGGCGTCGGCCAAGGCAACCGCGCTGCCCTCGGCGATGGCGGTCGCGGCGTCGTTCGACCGCGCGGTGGCAGCGAAGTTCGGCGACGTCATCGGCGTCGAGTCACGTAACCGTGCGCTGCACGTGCTCGAGGGGCCTGGC
>JBJMNN010000228.1:0-7129 GCA_045804245.1 Gemmatimonadaceae bacterium
GGCTCTCGTGGCGCACCCCCGAAATCAGTTGCTGTGCGACTTGGATCGTGGGTCGGGTCGGTGCTGGGTTCGGCAGCTGGGTTTTTGCCGTTGCCCTCGCATCCGCTCGATCCGCCGCATCCGCGTTCAACCCTCCGTTCTTGATCCCAGCGCCGAGACTCCCAACGCTATCCGATCCGCCAACTCCCCGGTGGTGGGAGGTTTGGTGCACAGCGCGTGCAAGCGAGGGTCGGCAAGGCCGACAAACCGCGCGATACCGGGCGTTTGAGTCGCCATTCTGGACGCCGGCTCGCCGTCATCCGCTGGTCGCCGTCTGTCGCGCGTCCTAGCTTTCAGGCGTGTCCGCAAACGATTTGTCTTCGTCATTCCTCACCCCGAGCTCCGCGACGCGCGCCGACGACGGCCTGGCGCGCGCCCTCGCCGCGATCGTCGGCGAGCGCCGTGTGCTCGAGCGGCCCGGCGAGCTGCGGGCGTACGAGTCTGACGGGCTGCCCGGCTACCAGCAGCGCCCGTCGCTCGCCGTCTTTCCCGGTACGCGCGAAGAGACGGTCGCCGTCGTGAAGCTGTTCGCCGAGCGCGGCGTCCGGTTCGTGCCGCGCGGCGCGGGCACGGGACTCTCCGGCGGTGCGCTCGCCAACGACATCGTGCTGCTCGGCCTCCATCGGCTGCGCCAGATCATCTCGATCGATCCGGAGAACGCCCGCGCGGTCGTCGAGCCTGGCGTCGTGAACGCGGCGCTCTCGCGCGCCACCGCCGCATACGGACTGCACTACGCGCCCGACCCATCGAGCCAGACGGCGTGCACGATCGGTGGCAACGTGGCCGAGAACGCGGGCGGTCCGCACTGCCTCAAGTACGGCGTCACGCTGAATCACGTCCTCGCCGTCACGGCGCTGCTGCCCAGCGGCGAGGTCGTCTCGCTCGGCAACGCGCGCGGCGAGATGGACGGCTACGATCTGCTCGGCGCCTTCGTCGGCTCCGAAGGGTGCTTCGGCGTTGCGCTCGATGTGACGGTGCGGCTCGAGCCTCTGCCTCAGGCGGTGCACACGCTGCTCGCCGATTTCCCCTCGGTGCGCGCCGCGGCCCAGGCGGTGTCGTCGATCATCGCGTCGGGGATCGTGCCCGCGGCGCTCGAGCTGATGGACGCTGCGACGATCCAGGCCGTGGAGGCGTCGATCTATGCCGCCGGCTACCCGACGGATGCCGCGGCGATCCTGTTGATCGATCTCGACGGACCCGCGGCCGGACTGGACGAGGACTCGGCGCGCGTGTCACGCTTCTGCACCGACGCCGGTGCGCGGGGTGTACGCGTCGCAACCGATGCCGCGGATCGCACGCGGCTCTGGCAGGGGCGCAAGAAGGCGTTCGGCGCGATGGGACGTTTGGCGCCGCATCTCGTCGTCCAGGATGCCGTCGTACCACGCACGCGCCTGCCCGACATTCTCGACACGATCGCGCGCATCGGCCAACGCCATGGCGTGCAGGTCTGCAATGTGTTCCACGCCGGCGATGGCAACCTGCACCCGAATCTGGCGTACGACGCGAACGACGCCGCGCAGTCGGCGCGCGTGCACGACGCGATGCGCGAGATCATGGAGGCGTGCATCGCTGCCGGCGGCACGATTACCGGGGAGCACGGCATCGGCCTCGACAAGCTGCCATACATGGACCGGCTGTTCACGCCAGAAACGCTGGCGGCGATGTGCGCCCTGCGCGGCGTGTTCGATCCCGGCCAACGCGCGAACCCGGGCAAGGTCGTGCCGGTGCACAGTTGCCGTGAATGGCACGGGACGCCAGCGGCACGCGCGCGATCGGCGTGAGCGTGGACGCGCCACCGCTCGACGCGCTCGCCGTCGCGGCGGCGATCCGCGACGCACGTGCCGCGCGAACCTCGATGCGCATCGTCGGCGGCGGCACGTGGCTCGACGCTGGCCGGCCCGTGCGCAGCGACGCGACCCTGGCACTCTCGTCGCTGCGCGGCATCACGGAGTACGAGCCGGGCGACTTCACGCTCACCGTGCGCGCCGGCACGCCGCTCGGCGAGATCGCCGACATCGCGGGACGCGAGGGGCAGTGGCTGACGCTGCAACCGCACGGATCCATCGATGGAACGATCGGCGCGACGATCGCCACCGCGTCTTGGGGACCGCTCGCCTCGGCGTACGGAACGCCGCGCGATCACCTGCTCGGATGCGAGATCGTGACCGGCCTCGGCGAGATCGTGCGCGCGGGCGGCCGAGTGGTGAAGAACGTCGCCGGGTTCGACCTGTCGCGGCTCATGACCGGCGCGTGGGGGACGCTCGGCGTCATCACGGAGGTGACCGTGCGCCTGCGCGCGCGACCCGAAGTCGACCGGACGTTCGCCGTCGCGTTCGAGCAGATGGACGAGCGTGCCTGCGACGACGCAGCGCACTGGCTTCGCACGACACCGTATCGGCCACTGGCCGCCGAGCTGTGTTCGGCGACCACTTCGGAACGAATCGGTCTCGAACGACGCGTGCTGCTTCTCGTGCGACTCGGGGGCAACGAGCCGCTCGTGCGCGCGGCTGAGTGGGCGGTGGCCGAGCTCGGGACGACCTCCGCCGTCGACTCGACGGTATGGGATCGCCTGATCGCGGCGGAGCCGGCGGGCGCGGCGGTCGTGCGCCTCGGTACGCGGCCCGCCGAGCTGGGCGCGCTCTGGTCGCGAGTCGTGCGCGCGGTCGCCGAGCGCGGTGGCGCGACTCACGCGACGATCGCGCGCGGCGTGGTGCGATGCATCCTTCCCGCCGCGCGGACGAGCGAAGAGATCGAGGCGCTTCGGGGTATGATGAAAGAGCTGCATGCGCCGGGATCGCGCATCGCCGAGCGGCTGCCCGATCCGTTGTGGCACGAGGTGCCGTCCGCTGTCGGCGATGCTTTGTCGAGCGACATCCACCGGACGTTCGATCCCGACGGCGTGCTCAATCCCGGCATACTCGGTCCCACCGCGTGACGTCCCCCACTCGAAGCGCCATTGCCTGCGCGATTCCCGGCACTCCGCTCGCCGACGCGAGCGCCGGCATCGATGCATGCGTGCACTGCGGCTTCTGCCTGCAGGCCTGTCCGACGTATCTCACCCTCGAGGACGAGAACGACAGTCCGCGTGGCCGGATCGTGCTCATGCACGCGCTGGTCGACGGCACGCTGCCCGTGGACGATCCCGACGTGCGCACGCACATCGATCGCTGTCTCGGCTGTCGAGCGTGCGAGACCGCGTGTCCGTCGGGGGTTCCATACGGACGTCTGCTCGAGGCGACGCGCGCGACGCTGACGGCGAAGCAGCCCAATGCGCCGATCGCCCGCGCCATCCTCTTCACCTTCGCCCACCCCACGCTGCTCTCGTTCGCGATGCTGGGTGGCCGGATCGCGCGTGCGTTGCGGCTGTCGTCGCTGCTCGCGCGGCTTCCGGGCCGACTCGGATTCGCGATGGCGATGCTCGAGGCGACGCGGTCGCCGCTCGGGCGCGCCGCGTACCGGCCCACCGGCGACGGCTCGCGCGGCAGCGCCACGCTGCTGACCGGCTGCGTGATGGAAGGCCTCTTCACCGAGACCAATCGCGCCACCGAACGGACGCTCGCCGCCAACGATTATGAGATGGTGCCCACGAGCGGCCAGCGTTGCTGTGGCGCATTGCACGCGCATGCCGGCGACGCCGACACGGCGCGCGCGCTCGCGCGCCACAACATCGCGGCCTTCGAGGCGAGCGGAGCGGACTACATCGTCGCGAACGCCGCCGGCTGCGGCGCGATGATGAAGGAGTACGAGCACCTCCTCGCCGGAGACGCCGAGTGGCGACACCGCGCCGCGGCGATGTCGGCCCAGGTGCGCGACGTGAGCGAGCTGCTTGCGGAAGCAGGGCCACGACCGGGCGGTGCGCTCGAGCTCACCGTGACATACGACGCGCCCTGTCACTTGCTTCATGCGCAGCGCATCGCGACACCGCCACTGCGCGTGCTGGCCGCGGTGCCCGGCCTCGCGCTCGTCCCGCTCGACGGTAGCGAGCACTGCTGCGGCAGCGCCGGGATCTACAATCTCGTCGAGCCCGATGTGAGTGACACGGTGCTCGCGCCGAAGCTGGCGCATATCGCCGACACGCGCGCGTCGCTCGTCGCAACGGGGAATCCCGGCTGCCTCATGCAGATCGGTGCGGGCCTGCACCAGGCGGGAAGTCGGGTGCGTGTCGTGCATCCGGTCGATCTGCTCGACGCTTCGTACGCCGCCGATCCGACGCAGCACGCACGACAAGCCCGGGACACGTCACGAACGTAGTGGCGTCCGCCGCGGCGCCCGGTTTGATTTCGTCCCATGGCGGATGGCGTGCTGCTGGATTGGGAGGGAGTGCTCGCCGACACGGCCGACTCACGCCGTGAGGCGCTCCGCGCCGCACTGTCCGACGAGGGGATCGCGTTCGACGACGCAGCGTTCGAGCGCTACGGTGTCGGACGTTCGGTGCGCTCCGCGGCCGCGAGACTGCTCGGCAGCGGCACCGCCGATGCCACGCTCGTCGAGCTGGTAGCGCTGAGGGCGGAGCGCGAGTTCGCGGGGTGGGTCGCGCAGGGATTCACCATCGAACCGGCCGCCGCCCGCTTCACCGAGCTGGCGCAGCTGCGCGCCCCGGTCGTGATCGTCACCGCCGCCGGGCGCACCGAAACCGATGTAGCGCTGCGGCTCGCCGGCCTGTACGACTCCTGCGCCGCGATCGTCACGGCCGACGATGTCGGCGGCGACGCGCCGGCGCCCGCGTCGTACGAGCTCGCGCTGGCGCATCTGGGACGACGTCGCGTCGTGAAGGCTCATCGCGTCGTGGTGCTGGCGACCAGCATGCCGGCGATCCGCGCCGCGCGCGAAGCCGGGCTTCGCACGGTGGCCATCAGGGCGCCGGCCCACGTCGCCCTCGAGGCGGATGCCGCCGTCGATTCGCTCGCCGGGCTGACACTCGATGCCGTGGACGCGCTGCTCGGCATCGCCTCGGGTCGTCCGGCGTGAGCACGCACTCGGTTCGCGAGGCCGGGCCGACGATCGGTGACGTCGGCGGACGGAGCGTCGTGCTCGCGTACGGCAGCGTCTCGGCCGAGTACGAAGCGCTGCACAACCGCGCGGCGGTGTTCGACCGGAGCCACCGCGGACGTCTGCGCGTGAGTGGACCGCGTGCGGCGGAGATGGTGACCGGTCTCGTCACGAACGACGTCGCCGCGCTCGTGCCGGGTCAGGGATGCTACGCCGCCGCGTTGACCGCCAAGGGAAAGATCGTCGCCGACCTGCGCGTCTTCGTCGAGGAAGAGGGTGTGCTCATCGACGCGCCGCCGCGCGCCGCGACGGCGTGGGCGGCGATGGTGCGGAAGTTCGTGAACCCTCGCATCGCACCGCACAGCGACGAGAGCGCCTCGCTGCGCGACATCGGCGTCTTCGGCGCCACCGCGCGCCATGTCGTCAGCGAGTTGACCGGCGTTCCGGCTCCCGCGCTCACGGCGCTCGCGCCGTATGCGCACATGAGCGTCGAGGTCATGGGATCGCCGGTGCGCATCGCGAAGGTTCCCGAGCTCGAGGTCGAAGGGTTCGAGCTGCTCGTGCCGGCCGATGCGTTCACGCCGCTCTGGGCGGCTGCCATGGTCGCGGGCGCGACTCCGGCGGGGCTCGAAGCGTGGGACATCGCGCGCGTCGAAGCGGGTCGCCCGGAGTGGGGGCTGGACATGGACGACAACACCATTCCCCAGGAAGCGAACTTCGACGCGCTGCACGCGATTTCGTACACGAAGGGGTGCTACGTCGGCCAGGAGACGGTGGCACGCGTGCACTTCCGCGGCCACGTCAACAAGCATCTGCGTGGCGTGCGTGCGGCGGGGCTCGAGCCGATCCACTCCGGCGCCACACTGCACGACGAGAGCGGCACCCAGGTCGGCGACGTGCGCAGCGCCGTGCGCTCGCCGAGGCTTGGCGCGATCGCGCTCGCGATGATCCGCCGCGAGGTCGAGCCGGGCGCGGCGCTGATCGCGCGCGCGCCCGGAGCGGGCGAGGATGCGCCACCGGTCGACCGGCGCGTGGATGTAGCGGCCCTGCCCTTCTCGATCTGACTCGGGTGCCGACGGCCCTCGTCACCGGTGCGACGGGGCTCCTCGGGATGCACCTCGTCCCTCGACTGCAGCGCGAGGGGTGGCAGGTCCGCGCGCTCGTGCGCGACCCCGCGCGTGCTGGTCTGCTGACCCGCGCCGACGTGACGCTCGCCACCGGCGACGTCCTCGACGAGACGAGCTTCGTGCGCGCCGCTCGTGGATGCGATGTGCTCTTCCACGCGGCGGCGGTCATCACGCCGCTCGGTGGATGGGAGGCGTTCCGCCGGCCCAACATCGAAGGGACGCGCAACGCGATCGCCGCCGCGGCGAGTGCTGGTGCGCGCCTCGTCCACGTGAGCAGCGTCGCCGTCTACGGCACGCACCGTTTCGCGGCCGACGGCCGGCGCACCGACGAGTCGACGACGCTCGGTCGAATCCCCGACGAGTCGTACTACGCGCGCTCGAAGCGGGCGTCCGAGGATCTCGTGTTCGAAGCACAGCGTGCGGGGCGGCTGTGGGCGACGGCCGTACGGCCATCGGTGCTCTACGGCACCTCCGACCGGCAGTTCGTTCCTCGTTTGGCGCGTCTGCTGCGTCGCGGATTCGCGCCGGTGATCGCCGGCGGGCACAACACGCTCGCGATCGTGCACGCGGCGAACGTCGCGGACGGTCTAGTGCGCGCCGCCGGCTTCGCGGGCGCGAACGGGAAGGCGTACAATCTGGCGAACGACTACGACGTGACGGTCCGCGAGTTCTTCGAACGTGCCGCGGAGGGACTCGATCAGCGCGTGCGCATCGTCTCGATCCCGATGATCGTCGCACGCGCTGCTTTTGCGGTAGTCAAATCGGTGGCGCCGCTCGTGGTCGGGAACCGGTTCAAGGCGATGACCTCGGCCTCGCTCGATTTTCTCGCGCGCGACAACCCGTTCAGCTCCGACCTGGCGCGGCGTGAGTTGGGATGGGATCCCACAGTGAAGCCCGAGACGGGAATCCCCGAGGCATTTCGCTGGTGGTCGGCCCATCACTGAGCCCGAAACATCGAGCGGGGCGGCTCACCA
>JBJMNN010000229.1:0-15013 GCA_045804245.1 Gemmatimonadaceae bacterium
ATGCCGGATCTTGCCCTCGTGAAAGACGGCGAGATCGGTCGTGCCCGCCCCCATCTCGACGAGCGCGACACCGAGCTCCTTCTCATCCTCGGTGAGCACGGCGAGCGCACTCGCCAGTGGCTCGAGCACGAGCTCGCGCACCTTATAGCCGGCGCGCTCGACGCTCTTGCGCAGGTTGATCGCTGGCGACGAGCCGATCGTGACGAGATACATCTCCGTCTCGAGGCGCGTGCCGCTCATCCCGATCGGATCGCGGATGCCGGTGTCCTTGTCGACCGTGTATTCCTGCGGGATCGCGTGCAGCAGCTCACGGTCCTGCGGGATCGCCTGCGCGCGCGCGACCTCGTTCGCCCGGTCGACGTCGGGCTTGTGGATCTCATCGTTGCTCACGGCGACGATCCCCTTCGACGTCATCGCCCTGACGTGCTCGCCGGCGATCCCGGTGTATACGTCGGTGATCGTCGCGCCCGCCATGCGCTCGGCGTCCTGCAACGCCTTCCGGATCGACCGCGTGGTCTCCTCGATGTCGCTCACGACGCCGCGGCGCATGCCGGTCGTCCGCGTCTGGCCGACGCCGAGCACCTTGATCGACGGATGCTTCGGCAGGTCGCCGACGACCTCGGCGATGATGGCGGTCGTCTTGGCCGAGCCGATGTCCAGTCCTGCGACGAGGCGTTCCGGGTTCATGGCAATCTGGCGATCACTTGGTCGCGGTAGCGGAGGTCTAACTCGGCGGCGTGCAACTGGCGCCGCATCAGGTCGCGCTGGACGGGCTCGACGTCACCCAGACGCGCGAGCGTGACGTTTGTCATCGCTCGGACGGAAAGGTCGGCGATCTGTAACACGATCTCATCCGCGCCGGTGGCGCGGATGGAGCTGAGCCTGGCGTACAGTGCCGGTGCGTCGCGCTGCATTTCACCAAGCAGATGATACACCACCGTATCGCGCGGCGCCGCCGTCACGACGGGCGCGTCGACGGGAGTGCGGCTCGGATCGAGCGGCAGGCGGCGTCCGCGCTCGTCCACGGCGCGCAGGCCGCCGGGCGCATCGACGAGCGCCACCGGACGACGCTCCGTCACCTGGACGACGAGCGTGCCCGGCAGCCGACGCGTCACGGTGACGCTCTCGATCTGCGCGTGGGTGCGCAGCCGCGCGGCGAGCGGCTCGAGCGGGTCCCAGACGCTCCGCGTCGTATCGACGCGCAGCCGGTCGAGCAGCTCGGCGGGCGAGGTGTAGCGGGCGCCGAGGATCTCGACCCGGCGCACCCGGAAGAAGTCGAGGCGGCGGAACACCGGCGGACCCCAGAGTGGAGACGCGAGCAGCACGAGCGCCGCGGTGCCGGCGAGCACGAGACGCCAGCGCGCCACGAGCCTCCCAAGGACGCTGCGTGGTTGGTCGTCCTCGGTCACGTCGCCGCCGAACGGTGCATGGCGAGCAGCGCCGGACCGACGTGCGTGACGTCCCCCGCACCCATCGTGACGACGAGGTCGCCCGGGCGCACCGCATCCGAGAGCGCGGGGGCAAGGGCCGTCACCGCTCCGCGCCAGACCGCTGGGTGCCCCTGCTGCGCCATCGCATCGGCGATGAGATCGCTCGTCACGCCGGGCATCGGCTGCTCCCGCGCAGGATAGACGTCGGCGAGGTAGACGGCGTCGGCGAGCGCGAGAGCGTCGGCGAACTCGCGCGCGAAGTCGCGGGTGCGCGAGAACAGGTGCGGCTGGAACGCGACGACGAGGCGGCGGTCGGGTGCAGCACTGCGAGCCGCGGCGATCGTGGCGCGCACCTCGGTGGGATGGTGCGCGTAGTCGTCGACGATCAATGCGCCGTCCACCTCGCCGAGCAGCTGGAACCGCCGCTCGACGCCGCGAAATTCCGCCAGACCGGGAGCCATCGCCGGCACCTCGAGCCCGAACGCGAGTCCGACGGCGAGCGCGGCGAGCGCATTGCGCACGTTGTGCTCACCGGGCACGGCGAGCTCGACGTCCCCAAGTACGTCACCGTCGTACACGACGGTGAACGTCGTACCCAGTCCCGCACGCCGGAGCGCGGTGCCGCGAAGACGAGCATCGGGCGAGTGCAATCCGTAGCGGATCACCTCCGCACTGGGCGGCGTCGGCAGCGCGTTGGCGCCGGCGTCGTCGGCGCAGAGGACGACGTACCGAGCGCCACGGACGAACCGGGCGAAGGTGCGGCGCAGGTCCGCGAGGTCCGCGTAGATGTCGAGATGGTCCGCCTCGAGGTTGGTCACCACCGCGACCGTGGGCGAGAGGGCGAGGAACGAGCGGTCGTACTCGTCGGCCTCCACGACGAAGCGCGCGTCGCTACCGGGCCGGAGGTTGCCTCCCCAGCTCGTCACTCGCGCGCCGACGTAGCCGGTGGGATCGAGCCCGCCCGCCGCGAGCGCCTCGGTGGTCATCACGGTCGTAGTCGACTTGCCATGCGTGCCGGCGACGCCGATGAGCGTGGTGCCCGCGGTCGCTTCACCAAGTGCCTCGGCGCGCCGCACGACCGGCAGGCCGAGCTCGCGGGCGCGCACGAGCTCGGGATGATCTTTCGCCATCGCCGACGTCACCACGAGCGCCCGCGCGGACGCGACGTGGCCCGCGGAGTGGCCGGACTCGACGACGATTCCGCGCGCGGCGAGGTCGGGGGCATTCTCGGGGTGCGTATCACAGCCGGTGACGAGGATCCCGCGAAGAGTGAAGAGCTCGGCGAGGGCGCTCATGCCGGCACCAGCGACGCCGACGAAATGGATGGGACGCGGGTCGGCGGGATCGAAGAGGCGGGTCATGGCGGCAGGACGATAAAAGACGCGCCGGCGCGTCTCAAGAGCGAACCTCCTTCAAGTCGAGCAAGCTAAGTATCCGCCGTGCAATCGACTCGGCGGCATCAGGTCGCGCACGTTGTGAGGCGCCGGCGGCGAGCCGAGCCATTGCGGGCGCGTCGGCGAGGAGGGAGCGGACCTCGCGGTCGAGACGTTCGGCCGTGAGCTCCGCCTGCGGAAGATGAATCGCTGCGCCCGCGGCGGCCAGCGCCCGCGCGTTGTGCGTCTGGTGGTCGGCGGCCGCAGTTGGCAGCGGGACGAGGATGGCGGGAATTCCCCACGCGAAGAGCTCTGCCGTCGTCATCGCGCCGGCGCGTGCGAGCGCCAGGTCGGCGGCCGAGTACGCATCGGCGATCGGCGAGAGATACTCGCGGACCCGAACGCGGCCTCCATCGAGCGACGCAAACTCGGCGAAGCTCGATCTGCCGGTCATCCAGATCAGATGAAGATCCTCCGGGATTCCGGACCGGACCCAATCGGCGACCACGAGGTTCATCGCGCGCGATCCCTGGCTACCACCATAGATGAGCAGCACGCGCCCCTCGTCCGCCGGAAATCCCCACGCGGCGCGCGCGGCGCGGCGGTCGGGCCGAGGACTCGGCGGCGGCTCGATCGGTGCGCCAGTGTCGATCAGCTGGGATGGATCGCCGCCGAGCACGCGTGCGGCTTCGGGAAAGGCGAGATAGGTCTCGCGGGTCCAGCGTCGGAAGGCGCGAGCGGTGAGCCCGGGATGGCTGTCGCCCGCCTGCTGCACGATCGGGATGTGGTGCTTCACGGCGTAGGCGAGCGCGACACCGGCAGCGTACCCTCCGGTGCCGACGATCAGGCGCGGATGCTCGCGCCGGTCGAGTGAGGCCACGGCGCTCCAGGCGCTCGCCGCACCGCGCAGCGTCCGCCAGTTCTCCCACGGGCGCCCGCGGTACAGCGGATGGAGGTCGAGCAGCAGGTGCGGGAACTCGGTGCCCGGGAGCACCTGCTTCTCGATCCCGCGCTCGGCGCCGACGAAGAACGGTCGCACCCGCGGATCCAGGCGGACCAGCGTGCGCGCGATGGCGAGACCCGGGTAAAGATGGCCGCCGGTCCCACCGCCGGCGAACAGCACCGTGGTCCGGCCGGGCTCCGCGCTCATCTCAGGTTGCCGGGAGCGCGAGCGGGTCCGTCGCGCCGCTGCCGATCACTCGCTCCTTCGTGCTGCCGATGTTCACCAGCACTCCCGTGAGGAACATCGTGAGCACGATGTTCGACCGGCCGTAGGAGACGAACGGCAGCGTGAGCCCGGTGGTCGGCAGGAGGCCGATCACGACGCCGACGTGCAGGTACGCCGTGATCACCGTGACGAAGGTAAGGCCGACAGCCACCAGCTGGAGGAAGGGCGAGCGCGCGTGGCGCGCGATGCGGAAGCCGAGCAGCGCGTACGCCGCGAACGCGAGCGTCACGGCGCCGAGGCCGAGGAATCCCCACTCCTCGCCGATGTTGCTGGCGATGAAGTCGCTGTACGGGAAGGGGAGGAAGCCGTACTGCTGCCGTCCCTGGCCGAACCCGACGCCGAACAGTCCACCCGAACCCACGGCGATGAGCGACTGCTTGAGCTGGTAGCTCACCTGCGAAGGCGCGGCGCCCGGATCGAGGAACGACGTGAGGCGCAGCAGCGCGTACTGCACCTTCTCGATCTTGTGCCACAGCACGGGGATGGCGAGCGCGCAGAGCGTCACGAAGTGCGCGATGCGCACGCCGCCGGCGAAAAGCAGCACCGCCAGCAGCAGCGTGTAGAGCATGGCGACCGAGAGGTCCGGCTCGAGCGCGGCGAGGACGTCGAGCAGCCCGATGACGACGAAGAAGGGGAGCACGCCCTTGGTGAGCCGGCGCAGCTGGTCGCCCTTCTTCACGATCAACATGGAGGTCCAGACGACGACGGCGAGCTTGCCGAACTCCGATGGCTGGAAGGAGCTGCCGAACAGGAAGCGGCGAGAGCCGTTGATCCGCGGCGCGATGCTCTCGGGGAGGACGAGGCAGAGCAGCAGGGTGGCGATCGTGATCCACATGATCGGCCACGCCCATCGGCGGAACCGCTCGGCGTCGAGCTTGGCGGCGACGGCGAAGACGACCATCCCGACCCCGACGCCCGAGAGTTGGCGTGCGAAGTAGTACCAGCTCTCCTTGTTGCGCTGCATCGCGTCGATTGCGCTGGCGCTGTAGAGCACGGCCAGCCCGAACGAGAGCAGCACGGCCATCACGAGAATGAGACCGCGCGCCTCGGGACCCATGCGCCAGCGCTCGCGGATCTGCGCCGGCGAGAGCGCGCGCTCGCGCGACGGCGTGGCGGCGGCGCTCACGGCGGCGATCCGCCCAGCGCGGCGGCGAGCCGCTTGAACTCGCGGCCGCGCTGCTCGTAGTTGTCGAACATGTCGTAGCTGGAGCAGGCGGGTGACAGCAGCACCGCGTCGCCCGGGCGCGCGAGCTCTCGCGCGTGCGCGAGCACGTCTTCGAACGACGACCCGAGTCGCTCCACCGGCACGACACCGCCGAGGTCGGCTTCGACGATCGGCGCGGACTCGCCGTAGGCGATCACGGCGCGACCGGTGCGACGCAGCTCGTCGGCGAGCGCGGTGTACGGCTCGCCCTTGTGCCGGCCGCCGAGGAGCAGAACGGTCGGCTTGCGCATGCCGCGCAGGGCGACGAGCGTGCTCGCGACGTTGGTGGATTTGGAGTCGTTGATCCAGTCGACACCGGCGTACGTGCCGGCGGGCTCGATGCGATGCTCCAGCGCGCGGAAGCTGCGGAGCGCATCGGCGATCCGGGCGCGGGCCTTCGGGACGCGATGCGACTCATCGGCGCCCATCACGGCGAGCGCGGCGGCCAGCGCGTTGGCCACGTTGTGATCGCCGAGCAGTGTCAGCTCGCCGCGCGCCAGCAGGGGCTCGCCAAGCACGACGAGCCGATCCCCTGCCCTGTCGTAATACCCGTCGCCGGCACCCTGTGCGGTCGTGAAGCGCAGATGGTGGCCCGCGACGTCGGCGACCATCGCCTCGGAGTCGGGATCGTCGGCGTTCGACACCCAGACCGATCGCGGGCCGGCGTTTCTGAACAGCAGCGCCTTGTCGCCGAAGTACTCGTCGACGCTGGCATACCGATCCAGATGGTTCGCCGAAAGGTTCGTCAGCACGCCAGCCGCCGGCGCGATGCTCGGCGTGTCGTGAAGCTGGAACGACGAGGTTTCGAGTGCGATCCAGTCGGGTGCCTCCGCCCGCAGCGCGACCTCCGCGAGCGGCGTGCCGATGTTGCCCGCCGCGACGCTGTCGTAGCCGAGTCCTTCGAAGAGCCGATGGACGATCGCGGTCGTCGTCGTCTTGCCGTTGGTGCCCGTGATGGCGACGTACCGCTGCCCGGGAAGGAACTGGAGCGCGATCTCGAGCTCGCTCACGATCGTGCGGCCGGCGTCGCGCGCCGCGCGGAGAGGTGGTGCGTCGGGAGGCACTCCCGGACTGGCGACGACCACCGCGCTCGCAGCGATGCGCGCCAGATCGTGTGCGCCGCGCTGCACGCGCACGCCGAGCGGCTCGAGCGCGCGCGCCGCGTGATCGACGGCGTCGCCGGTGCCGGCATCGCTCGCGTAGACCGGCGCGCCGGCACGCGCGAGCAGCTCGGCCGCGGCGCGTCCGCTGCGCGCCAGACCGACGACACTGATCTCGCCGCGCGTCCAGGCGGCGGGAAGCGCTTCCGTCAGCGAGCGGACCGGCACGTCAGCGAACCTTGAGCGTGCTGAGGGCGAGGAAGGCGCCGATGATGCCGATGATCCAGAACCGCACCACCACCTGCTGCTCGCTCCATCCCTTCACCTCGAAGTGATGGTGCAGCGGCGCTCGAAGGAAGACGCGGTGCTCGCGCGCGTACTCCACTCCGTATCGCCGCCGCCGGTACTTGAACACGAATCGCTGCAGGAGCACCGACACGGTCTCGGCGAGGAACACCGCAGCCAGAAAGACGAGCAGGAACTCCGACTTGAGCAGGATCGCGATGGCGCCCATCGCCCCGCCGAGCGCGAGCGAGCCCGTGTCGCCCATGAAGACCTGGGCCGGAAAGGTGTTGTACCAGAGGAAGCCGATCAGCGCACCGAACATCGCCGTGCAGTAGATCGTCAGCTCGCCGGCATTGCGGAGGTAGAAGATGCCGAGATAGTGCGAGACGTCGACGCGGCCGATGATGTAGGCGAAGATCGCCAGCACGGCGAAGGCGATTGCGCTCAGGCCGGCGGCGAGGCCGTCGAGGCCGTCCGTGAGGTTCACGGCATTTGATACGCCCGTCAGAATGAACGTCGTCCACAGGACATACAGGATCGGCAGCGTTGGCGTCAGAAGCAGGTACTTGTAGAACGGCAGCGTCGTGGACGCGCCGGGCAGGTTCGGCGAGAGTGGGAACAGCCAGATGTACATACCAAGGGCGAGCCCGATCGTGACCTGGCCGATGAGCTTGTAGCGCTCGACGAGCCCCTCGTTCTTCAGACCGAGCCGCTTCTGCTTGAGCTTGAGCAGATCGTCGACGAGTCCGATGCCGCCCATCCAGACCGTGACGACCAGGGCGAGGATGACGTAGTGGCTTAGGACGCGCGCCCATAGGACCGTCGCGACGAGCGAGGAGAACAGAAAGATCAGTCCGCCCATCGTCGGCGTCTTCGACTTGGCGGCGTGGGAGTCCGGCGTGCCCTCGCGCACCACCTGGTAGTTGGCCGCGTTGTCGAGACGCTTGAGGATGAGCGGCCCGACGATGAAGCTGAGCAGGATCGCCGTCACCGCCGCGCCGGCCGCGCGAAAGGTGATGTAGTTGAAGATTCGGAGTGCGCCGAAGTGCGGGACGAGCCAGACCGAGAGGTAGTAGAGCAAGAGATCCGTTCGTGGAGCGTGGTCGAGCGGCGCGGCGGCGGCGGTCAGCCAGCCGCGGACGCCCACTGGGAGATGAGAGGGACGAGTCGCTCCAGCCGAACGCCACGCGATCCCTTGAGCAGGATAACGGCGTCCTGACGGAGGCGCGAACGCGCTGCGTCCCAGGCCGAGGCCGGGTCGACGCCGCCGACGGCGCGGGCGTCCCCGGGGGCGACGCGTGCCAACGCATCGGCGAATTCCCCGACGCCGATCACGAGGTCGATCGGTGCGGCGAGCGCGGCGCGCGCGATGTCGTCGTGCAGCCGATCGGCCTGCGCACCGAGCTCGAGCATGGTGCCGAGCACGGCGACGCGCTGGCGACCGTTGCCCGCGTGCTCGAGGAGCTCGAGTGCAGCGCGCGCCGACCCGGGATTCGAGTTGTACGCGTCGTTGATCACGGTGACAGCGCCATGCGACTCGAACGAGACGCGCATCGGTGGCGACGGCATGGCGGCGATGCCGCGCGCGGCATCGGCAACCGAGATCCCGGCCTCGCGCGCCGCCGCCAGCGCGAGCATGGCGTTGCGCAGGTTGTGCACGCCGCGCAGCGGCACGCGCACGTCGGTTCCGTCGAGCTCGAGGAAGCCGGTGCCGTCGGTTGCGACGGCGAAGCGAGTCGCACGCACGTCACCGGCCTCGAGCCCCGCGCTCACGACCCGGCGCGCGCGCGACCGCGCCGCGTCGGCCACCTCGGGTTGCGACGCGGGAGTGATCGCGACCGCCACGCCGTCGCACGCGCTGATCTCCTCGCGCAGCACGCCCTCGAGATCACCCAGCCCTTCGAGATGCTCTTCGGCGATCGAAGTGACCACCACGACGTCCGGCTCGACGATGGCGCGCAGCGCGGCGACCTCGCCGGGCTGGTTGGTCCCCATCTCGATCACCGCGACGTCGGCGTCGTCGGGCAGCGCGAACAGCGTCTGCGGCACGCCGACGAGGTTGTTGTAGTTGCCGATCGTCGCGTGCACGCGCAGCCGGCTGCCGAGCGCCGCGCGCACGAGCTCCTTGGTGCTCGTCTTTCCATTGGTGCCGACGACGCCGATCACCGGACCTCCCCACGCGCGGCGGCGATACCGTGCGAGGCGGCCGAGGGCGCGCGTCGTGTCGTCGACGACGTACACCGGCACGCCGAGCTTCGCGCCGCGCGTCGCGTCGTGGACGACGACCGCCGCCGCGCCCTTCGCCACCGCGTCGGCGAGGAAGTCGTGCGCGTCGAACTTCTCGCCCTTGAGCGCGACGAAGCAGTCGCCCGCGGACACCGAACGGGTATCGGTGGCGATGCGCGCGAGCGCGGTGGGACCGCGCGGGCCGTCGCCCAGCGCGTCGGCGACACGGTCCAGCGTCCAGAAGCGCGGCTGCTCGAGCGCGCTCGCCTGCGGGGTGGCGGCGTCCGCCATCAGCTCACTCTCTCGGTCACGATCTCGTGGACGATCTGTCGCTCGTCGAACGGCAACCTGGTGGTGCCGCGAACCTGATAGGTCTCGTGCCCCTTACCGGCCAGGAGCACGAGATCATTGGAACCGGCGATCTCCAGCGCGCGGGCGATCGCGTCGCGCCGGTCCTCGATGCGCTCGTGCGGCACGCCCTCCATCCCCGCCTCGATGTCGTCGAGGATGCGCTCGGGGTCTTCGGTACGCGGGTTGTCGCTCGTGACGATGGCGACGTCAGCGCCGCGCGCCGCAATGCGGCCCATCTCCGGGCGCTTGCCACGATCGCGGTCGCCGCCGCAGCCGAAGACGACGATCAGCTGCCCTGCCGCGAACGGCCGCACGGCGGCGATCGCGCGCTCGAGCGAGTCCGGAGTATGCGCGTAGTCGCGCAATACCGTCGGGCGTTCGTTCACGATCTCGAGCCTCCCCGGCACCTGCGGCATCGTGGCGATGCGCGCGGCGATCTTCTCGCCGGACACGCCGAGTGCCCATGCGGCCGCTGCGGCGGCGAGCGCATTGGCGACGTTGAAGTCGCCGATCATCGGGAGCACCACGTCGTGCGACTCGTTCCCGAGCACGAGCGCGAACCGGCTCCCGTCGGGTGCCGAGCGCAGGTGCCGCGCGCGGACGTCGGCCGCCGCGCCCAATCCGAACCGTATCGTACGCGGCGCCGGCGGGAGCGAATCCCATGCACGATCGTCGGCGTTGACCACCGCGACGCCGTCCGGCGCGAGCTGATCGACGAGGAGCGCCTTCGCAGCGAAGTACGACTCCATCGTGCCGTGATAGTCGAGATGATCGCGCGTGAGGTTGGTGAACACGCCCGCGGCAAAGGTGAGCCCCTCGACGCGCCGTTGATGCAACGCGTGCGACGAGGTCTCCATGGCGACCGTGCGTACGCCGCCGTCGTGCAATGCGCGAAGCACACGCTGGAGCTCGACCGGACCCGCCGTGGTGAGCCCGCTGCCGCCGTCGAACGGCTCGCCCGCGCCGCCGACCAGCACGCCGAGCGTTCCGATCGATGCGGCGTGCGCGCGTGGCTCGTCGAGCAGCTGGCGCAGCATGCCGACCGTCGTGGTCTTGCCATTCGTGCCGGTGACGCCGACGAGCCGCAGCCTCGCGCCAGGCTCGCCATAGAACGCCGTCGCGGCGACGGCCGCGGCGCGGCGCGTATCACTCACGACCAGCGCGGGCAAGTTGGTCCGCGCCGAGTCGTCGACGATGGCCGCCGTTGCGCCCCGCTCGGCCGCGATCGCGAGGTATGCGTGACCATCGCGCTCGGCGCCGCGCACGGCGAGGAACAGCGCGTCGTGCTGGACGGCGCGACTGTCGTCGGTGATCGCGTCGACGGTCGCGGGAAGCGTTCCGAACTCGCCAGTGAGAAGACCGGCGCGGCGCAGCGCCTGCCGGATGTCGTCGAGCGAACGACTCATCGCATGCCCGCCAGCCGGACCACGGTGCCCACCGGCGTCACGACTCCGGCTGCCGGGGCGGTTCCCCCGATCTCGGCGCCGCGCTCGATCTGCACGTGGAATCCCGCCGCATGGAGCGCGTGCACCGCCTGACGCAGCGAGAGCCCACGCACGTCGGGCACGGGGCGCGGCGGCAGCCTGACCGCCTTGCCCGACTTCGGCGTGGGCAGCGTCGCGACGAAGGGCGTCGTGCCCCCCGAGTCGAGTGCCGCGCGCTCGGCGGCGAGCGCGCGGGCGCCCTCGCGCACGTGGCGCGTCGCGAGCGTTTCGGCCACGAGCTTCGCATTGGCCAGTGACGCCGCGGTGTCGCGCGTCGAATCGCGGTGCGGGTCCTGACGGCTGGCCGCGAGCGTGCCGCGGTCGAGCGACGCGTTGCGCGAGGCGAGCGCCGCCTCGAGCACCGCCTTCGTCACCGGCGCGGCAGTGAGCCCGCCGAAGTATTCGCCACGTGGATTGTCGAGCTTCACGAGGATCACGAACTGGGGACGATCGCCAGGGAACAGCCCGACGAACGTCGGGATGTGCTGCGATGCCGCATAGCGCCCGTTCACGGTGCGGCGCGCCGTGCCGGTCTTGCCCGCGAGGGTGAAGGTCTCGAGCTCGGCCTTCGAGGCCGTGCCGCCTCCTTCGACGACGTCGAGCAGCATGCGGCGCATGCGGCGCGCGACGCCGGGCGAGAGCACGCGCCGTACCACGCGACGCTGATGCCGGTAGAGCACCCGCCCGTCCGGCGCGCGCACCTCGCGCACGAGTGCGGGCTCGAGCAGCTCACCGTCGTTGGCGATCGCGACGTACGCCGCCGCGAGCTGGAGCGGTGTGACGGCGATCTCGTAGCCCATGGCGAGTGAGTTGGCCGACTGCTTCGACCAGCGCTTCGGCTCGCGCAGGGTTCCCGCGGCCTCCACGGGATATGGCACCCCCGTCGGCGTGCCGAAGCCGAAGTCGCGCAGCGCCTCGTACTCCTCGCGCGGTGTGAGGCGCGATGCGAACTGCACGATCCCGATGTTGCTCGAGTAGCGGATCACGTCGGCGAGCGTGAAGTGATCGGCCTGGTGCTCGTCGGTGATCGTGCGACCGTTGATCGTCCACTGGCCGCCGAACGTGCTCACGACGTCGGATTCGCGCGCCCGCTTCTTCTGCAGGAGGGTTGCGGCGATGAACGGCTTGAGCGTCGAGCCGGGCTCGTACGGCTCCGTCAGCGCGGTCGACGCCGTCGAGCGCGGATCGCGCCGCAAGCTCGCCATCGCCAGCACCTCGCCGTCGGCCGGATCGACGACGACGACGTCGCCCCCTTCGGCGCTCATCTTCTGCACGGCGTCGCCGAGCGCGCGCTCGGCGATCTCCTGCAGCTCGTGGTTGATCGTGAGGACGACGGTATTCCCCTGCACCGCCGCCCGCCGCGGTACCGTCGGCGACTCGAAGCGCCGGCCGCGGCCGTCGCGCATCGTCGTCATTGCACCGGACACGCCGCGCAGCAGCGTGTCGAGCGCGAGCTCGACACCGTCCACGGCGACGCCATTCTCGTCCACGCGTCCGACGATGCGGCGCGTCCCCTGCGAGAACGCGTACGTTCGCTCGATGCTCGACGTCGGGTGCACGCCGCGCATCGCCATGATCGATGCGACGTTCAGCGCGACGTAGCGGCCCGGCAGCGTCACCCACTTGCGCGAGGTATCGGTGGCGCGCGCCGCCCACTCGGCTGGCACCCCCGCCTTGAGCAGCGCGAGCCTGAGTGCGCGTCGATCGCGTACGTCCTGCGGCGCGACCTCGAGCTTCACCGTCTCGCGGCTCTGCGCCATCAGCTCCCCCAGCGCATCGAGGATGTCCCCGCGCGGCGCGGGGATCGTCGCGTCGACGCTCTGCTGGTGCTGCGCGCTCGCCGCCCAGCGGCTCCCCTGCAGCAGCTGCACGCTCGCCGATCGGTACAGCAGGGCGAGCGTGAAGCCGGCGAGCGCCAGATGCACGATGCCGATGCGACTAGGGCTTTTCATCGGCGCCTCGCGTTCCTCGCGTCAGGTATACGACCTGCGCCTCCGTTGGTACATGCATCTGCAGCCGCTGCTCGGCGATCGGCTGGAGCCGCGCGCGGCTCGACGCGATGCGGATCTCCGACTCCAGGCGGCGGCGTTCGGCGATGAGCCCCGAGCGGCGCGTCTCCATCGCCTGAAGCTCGCGCGCGGCGCGAATGCCGTATGTGCGCCGGAGCACCACCCCTGAGGCGATCAGCACGAAGCCGAGGAGCAGGAGGGCGAACCGGAGTCGCCCGCTACCGGCTACTTTGCGCGCCACGCGCGGAGCCTGGCACTGCGAGCGCGCGGGTTGCGCGCGGTCTCTTCGGGCGAGGCGACGATCGCACGCCGGGTCACGGTCTCACCGAGCGCATGGTTGCCCCCGCACGCGCAGACGGGGAGTCGGGGCGGGCAGATGCAGTCGGTGCTCCACTCGCGGAACGCGTGCTTCACGAGCCGATCCTCGCCCGAGTGATAAGCGATGACCGCCAGCGTGCCCCCCGGCGCAAGCCGATCGCGCAGCGAGGGGAGCGCGTGCGCCAACCCCGCGAGCTCGTCGTTGACGGCGATCCGCACCGCTTGGAACAGCCGCGCGAAGTCGGATGGGCCGGTCCGCGCGCCGAGCGCGCCGCGGATCGCGCCGACGAGGTCGTCGCTCGTGCGGAACGGGCGCGTAGCGCGCCGGCGTTCGATCTCGCGCGCGAGCCGGGCTGCGCGTGGCTCGTCGCCGTATTCGCGAAAGATCCGAACGAGCTCCTCGTGGCTCGCGCTGCCGAGCAGCTCCCCTGCGTTCGGCGCCGCCTCGTCGCCTCCACCCATGCGCATGTCGAGCGGCGCACCTTCCCTGAACGAGAAGCCGCGGGACGCGTCGTCGATCTGATGCGATGAGATGCCAAGGTCGAGCAGGATCCCGTTGAAGCGAAGGTCGGCGAGCGCGGGGATGGCGTCGATCGCGGCGTAGTTCCCCTGGTAGGCGGCGAAGCGCCCGCGGGCGGCAGCGGCGGCGAGTCGAGTGCCCGCTTCCGCGAGCGCGTCCGGATCGCGGTCGATGCCGATCACGCGCTCGACGCCCGACTCGAGCAGCGCCGCCGCGTGACCGGCGCCGCCGAGGGTCCCGTCGAGGACGAGCGCCGCGGCGCCGAGCAACGTCACGACCTCATCGGCGAGCGCGGGCGAATGATACTCGGTGTCCCACATCGCGCGCGGACCCTGGTGGAAGCCTGACGATCCCGCGGTCATACTACAGCGCGGCCGCTCGCGGCGTCCGCGGCCCCGCCCCTTCCCGTTCCCCGCCCCGATGCCAGCTCGGCTGCATCTGACCTTCATCGTTCATGGCGCACGCGCCGACAATCCGGACCTGCGCCGCGTGGTGGGCTGGGTGCGCGAGCGCGGCCACGCCGTGAACGTGCGCGTCACCTGGGAGCCGGGAGACGGCATCCACCTCGCTTCGGAGGCGGCGGACCGTGGGACGGACGTCGTGATCGCGTGCGGAGGCGACGGTACGCTCAACGAGGTCGTGAACGGGCTGGACGGCCGCGACGTCTCCCTGGGCGTGGTACCGCTCGGCACGGCGAACGACTTCGCGCGGCAGACGGGAATCCCCGAGGACGCGGATCATGCCATGGATGTTATCCTGCGGCGCAAGCCCGTGCGGATCGACACGGCGTCGATGAACGGGCGCCGGTTCGTCAACGTCTCCACGGGCGGCGTCGGTGCGGAAGCGACCGCCGAAACACCGGCGGACTTCAAGGCATCGCTCGGCCCACTCGCCTACGCCATCACGGCGGTCCGGAAGCTTGCGGCGGGCGACGACCCGGCGAGGCGCGCGAGCTTCTCGAGCGCGGCGTTCGACCTCGACACCGAGTTCCTCGCCTTTGCCGTGGGGAGTGCTCGCGTGACGGGCGGCGGCACGATCATGACGCCCGACGCGAGCGTCACGGACGGCCTGCTCGACCTGTGCGTGATCGAGAACATGTCGCGGCGTGACTTCGCGCGGCTGGCGATGAGCGTGAAGCGGGGCGAGCACCTCGGACTTCCCGGCGTGCACTACGCGCAACTGCCCTGGCTCAAGGTGACGGGCACCGAGCCACTCACGGTGAACCTGGACGGTGAGACCACGCTGGCCGAGGTGTGCGACTACCGCGCGCGGCGGGCCGACCTGCTCGTGCACGTGCTGCACCTGCCCGGCGAGGAGCCCGAGAGCGAATGACGCGTCGGGCCTGCACGCCGAAAGAGCGAACCCCCGGCATCCATGTGGATGCCGGGGGTTCGCTCTTTCGGCGTGCAGGCCCGACGCGTCATTCGCTCTCGGGCTCCTCGCCGGGCAGGTGCAGCACGTGCACGAGCAGGTCGGCCCGCCGCG
>JBJMNN010000230.1:0-8192 GCA_045804245.1 Gemmatimonadaceae bacterium
AGGTGGAGTACGCCGACCGCTCGACGTACGCGAAGGGGCTGGCGGCCGGACCAGCGCGGGCCTCGCTCGGGGCACTGGAGTCGAAATACGGCGTGGACCTCGACGCCAACTCGCACGGGCAGAGCTTCCTGCACCTGTTCCAGTCCCGCTTCGTGCCGGGCGGGCTCTATCTGCTCGACGAGCCCGAAGCTCCGCTGAGTCCTCAGAGCCAGCTCGGACTAATGGCGATGATCGCCGACATGGTGGCGGAGGACGCCCAGTTCGTCATCGCGACGCACTCGCCCCTGCTGCTGGCGTACCCGGGGGCGGGGATCGTGTCGTTCGACGAAGTGCCGGTTCGGTTCGTCGAGTACGCGGAGCTGGATAGCGTGCGACTCGTCCGGGAGTTTCTCGCGGATCCGGAGAGGTATCTGCGGGGGATCGTGAAAGACCACGGCAGTACCGACTACTAGAGTACCCGGTACTGCAGTGGCGGGCGATTAGTGCGTCGCCTCCGCCCCCGCCTTCTCCGCGTGCTCCCCCGCGTACTTCGCATTCGTCATCCGCACGATCCCGAACAGCACGACGAACAGCACGATGCCGCCGAGGATCAGGCCGCTGAAGCCGGCCGACTTGTCGCCGGGTTGGGGGGCGCTCATGCGACTCGCACCTTCGTCATGACGTCGTTCTTCTTGAGCTGCTTCATGACATCGAGACCGCCGTTGATCTTGCCGAACACGGTGTGAACTCCGTTGAGGTGTCGGGTGTTCTGCTCGGACAGCACCATGAAGAACTGGCTTCCGCCCGTGTCCTTGCCGGCGTGCGCCATCGATAGTGCTCCGACTTCGTGCTTGCGCGGGTTGCCCGCCGTCTCACACTTGATCTTGTAGCCAGGGCCTCCGGAGCCGATGCGCGGATCTCCTTCGGGAAGGTCGCGCGAGTTGGGGTCGCCGCCCTGGACGACGAAATCCGGGATGACCCGGTGAAATTTCACGCCGTCGTAGAAGCCGGCGTTGGCGAGCTTTTCGAAGTTCTCGACGGTCTTCGGTGCGTCCTGATCGTAGAGCTCCGCGGTGATGGTGCCGCGGTTGGTGTCGAATGTGGCTGTCTTCAACGGGCGTCTCCACACGAGTGAGTCGCCAAAGTATAGTTGCGCCGAGGTGTGGCGTGCTACCGGTCCACGTGGGTCCTCGTCGGATCGGACATCGGACAGGCGACGATCGTGTGCCCGGTGCCACCGCTCGTCGTTCCGTCACCCGAAGCCGCAGGGATTGATGCGATTCGTCACGCGTGCCGTGCCCTTGATCGCCCTGCTCGCGTGCGGTGGCGATGGCGGGTCGTCGCCCGAGCCGAGCGCGCCAACGGGGCCGGTGGTGACGACGATCGTCGTCACGGCGCCAGCTACGCCACTGCAGGTCGGAGCCACCTTCGCCCTCTCGGCGGAGGTGCGCGACGCGACGGGCGCGAAGATCACGGGGAAGACGGTGACCTGGACGTCGGCGAGCGCGGCCGTCGCCACCGTCTCGAAGGAAGGCGTCGTCACCGGCACGGGCCCGGGTACGACGACGATCAGCGCAAGCGTGGACAACAAGACCGGATCGGCCACCGTCTCCGTGGCGCAGATGCCGGTGTTCGCCGTGGTGATCACTCCACTGGCCGCGCCGGCCATCGCGGGGGACACGACGCCGCTCACCGTCGTACTGAGCGACCGGAATGGGAACGAGCTCCTCGGGCGGCGGATCACGTGGGGCTCGTCGGCTTCGCTCGTCGGTACCGTGGATGGTGCGGGGCGACTCGCGGCGGCGAGTCCGGGCGTCACGACGATCAGCGCGTCGAGCGAAGGAGTATCGGGAACGCTCGCCGTCACGGTCGCGGCGCGGCCGGGAGCCGTCGCGCCGGTGATCGCGTCGATCGAACCAGCGACGCTCACGCCGGGCACGACGGCCACGGTGCGAGGCACGGGATTTCTCGGCGTCGCGAACACGGCTGTCACGGTCGCGGGGACCACAGCCGCGGTGCTCAACACGACGCCGACGGAGATCACGATCGGCGTTCCGGTGTCCGGCCTTCCGTGCCAGAGCACGCAGCCGGTGCCGATCGCCGTGGCCACGGTGGGCGGCATGGCGTCGGCAAGCCATCCGCTGTCCGTGGCGCGCACGCGGGCGCTCGCGGTAGGGGAGAGCTTCGTCACCGGCGCGTCGGGCGACATCGGCTGCAACGAGCTGTCAGCCGGGGGGAGCTATGTCGTGAGCGTCTTCAACGGCGGCAGTGCGGCGACGGGGACGGCGCGGTTCGAGCTGCGCGGAAGCGCGGGTGGCCCACTCGCGTCGCGGCTGCCGACGGGCGGCGGTCTCACGGTGGGCGCGGCGCCGACCCGCAGCATCGCCCGCACCTCGGCATCGGTGGCAGAGCAGACGCATCTCGACCATCTCGACGCCGATCTGGCGCTGCTCCGGCGATTGGGCGCTCCTTTCCGCGGCCGGCTCGCGCCGTCGTACTCACGCGCCGGGCTGCCGCCGGTGCAGCTCATCGTCGGTGCTCTGACGCCGCTCAAGTTCCATTTCGGCTCGTGCACGGCGGCCGGCGCCTCGCCGATCACGGCGCGCGTCGTCTTCATCGGCGATCACTCCGTCGTGCTGGAGGACACCGCGAGCGCGCTGGCCGGCAAGGTCGACGCCGATCTCATCGCGATGGCGCAGGAGTTCGAGACGATCTCCTACCCGTTGCTGCTCAACTTCGGCAACCCGCTCGCCCGCGACGCGAGCACGGACGGGAATGGACGCATCCTCATGCTGTTCACCCCCAAGGTGAATGGGCTCGGCAACGTGCTCGGCTTCGTCTCGGCGTGCGACCTCTATCCCGTATCGCAGGATCCGTCCGTCGAGGGGAGCAACGAAGCGGAGATCTTCTACGCGCGCACCGTGACCGACACGACGACGGGATCGCCGTCGCTGAGCGGCCGGTCACAGTGGCGACGGCAGATGCCGGCCACGATGATCCACGAGGCGAAGCACATCACGTCGTACGCCGAGCGGCTGTCGCGCGGCGCGACGCAGTTCGAGCAGGTGTGGCTGGAGGAAGCCACGGCGCAGGTGGCGAGCGAGTTGTTCGGTCGCGCGATCCACGGCAACACATGGCGCGGCGACGCGACGTACCGGCAGACGCTGTACTGCGAGGCGCGCCCGACGACGGCGGGATGCTCCGGCGGCGTGATCGCGATGTCGAACCACTTCGGCTTCCTCGCGAGCTATCTACAGAACTTCGAGACGAAGTCGATCCTGAGCGGCGCGGAGGACAGCGACATCTACGGGAGCGCGTGGCTGTTCACGCGCTGGGTTCTGGACACCTACGGCGGCAGCGACGAGAGCGCGTTCCTGCGACGGCTCGTGCAGGCGACCACGCTCGCGGGCACGGCGAACGTGGAAGCGGTTGCGGGCCGACCGTTCCCTCAGCTTCTCGCCGAGTTCACGCTGATGCTCGCCGCGGACAACGCGCCGAACATGACGGCGCCGTATGTAGAGCCGAGCTGGAACCTGCCCGACGTCTTCGCGGGGCTCGCGGAGACCGGCGCGCAACCACCGGCACCGTTGGCAATGCGCCAGAGCACGGGCGAGACGGTCGCGGTGTCGGGACGAAACGTGAAGGGCGGCGGCGCGGTGCTGGTGCGAATCGGGCCGTTGGCGGCGGGGGTGACACAGCTGCTCGAGCTCAAGTCGACGCTGACCGCTCCGCTCGCGACGACATCGCCGGTGGGGTTGGGGGTGTTGAGGGTGGAATAGCGCGTGCGCATTGTCGCGCCGCGGCCGTGGGCTTCGTTGCGCCCTTGACCGGTGCCGGTTCTCGGACGCGCTGGGCTCCGCAGGCGCGTGGCGCGACACTGCCCGTGCTGGATGCCGGCACGCCGCGCGAGGATCCCGAATGGAGATAGCGCACCTCCTCGCCAGCGCACCCACGCCTCACACCAACGCGCTCGGACACACGTCGGCCAACAGACATTCGCCGCACCGCGGTTTCTTTGCGTCGCATACCTGGCGACCGTGCTCGATGAGCAGGTGTGACAGCATCGTCCAGCGCTCCTGCGGGAAGAGTGGCAGCAGCGCGCGCTCGATCTTGACCGCATCCGTCCCGTTCGCGAGGGCGAGGCGGTTGCTCAGGCGTGTGACGTGGGTGTCGACGACGATGCCGTCGTTGCGGCCGAAGGCGTTGCCGAGGATGACGTTCGCCGTCTTGCGCCCGACGCCGGGGAGGACGACGAGGGAGTCCATGTCGGCCGGGACCTCGCCGCCGTGGCGCTCGACGACGGCCGTCGCCATGCCGATGAGGCTCTTCGCCTTGTTGCGGAAGAAGCCGGTGCTCTTGATCAGCTCTTCGACGTCTTCCTGACGCGCGGCGGCGAGCGATCGCGCGTCGGGGTAGCGGGCGAACAGCGCTGGCGTCACGATGTTCACCCGCTTGTCGGTGCATTGCGCGCTGAGGATCGTCGCGCAGAGCAGCTCGTACGCGTTGGTGAAGTCGAGCGCGCAGTGCGCGTCGGGGTAGCGCGCGAGCAGTCGGTCGAGCAGCAGCGCCGCATGCGCGCGCAGCGCGGGACCGCGCGGACGCGGGCGCTTCGGCCGTGCGGCACGCGCCGCCGGCTTCGACCCCTTCGCCAGCTTCGCACGCTTTGCCGCCTTCGCGCTCCGCTTCGCCGGCACCTTCGCCGCCATCAGCGCGATCCTCGCGTGCGGCGTGCCCGCGCGAACGCGAGCACGTCGTCCGCCGATCGTGTGTTCAGCACGTCGCGCGCGGTGAGTCCGCCCTTGCGCGCGATGCCGATTCCCGTCGTCATGTGATCCAGTCCTCGTGGTGAGTGGGCGTCGGGTCCAATCTCGATCGGCACGCCGAGCGCGCGGGCCCGCGGAACGTGGCGCCAGTCGAGATCGAGGCGATGGGGATCGGCGTTGAGCTCCACCGCCGCGCCCACCTCCGCCGCCTTCTCCAGCACCGCCTCGATGTCGATCGCGTACGGCTCCCGCGACAGCAGCAGCCTGCCGGTCGGGTGTCCGAGTATGGTGAGGAATCGACTGTCGAGCGCGCGCAGCACGCGTGCCGTCATCGTCGCGCGGTCCATCGAGAAGCGCGAGTGCACCGAGGCGACGACGAAGTCGAACCGCTCGAGCAGGTCGTCGCCGTAGTCGAGGGTGCCGTCGGCGAGAATGTCGGCCTCCACACCCTTCAGCACTCGCACGTCGGAGCGCGATGCGTTCAGTGCGTCGATCTCGTCGTGCTGCGCGAGCACGCGCTCGCGCGACAGTCCGCTGGCATAGAACGCGGCCTGCGAGTGGTCGGTGATCCCGATGTAGCTCCAGCCGCGTTCGCGCGCCGCGTCGGCCATCTGCGCGATCGTCGCCTTGCCGTCCGACCACGTCGAGTGACAGTGGAGCACGCCGCGGATGTCGGCAAGCTCGAGCAGCGCCGGCAGCGGCCCCGCCGCCGCCGCCTCGATCTCGCCGCGCCCCTCGCGCAGCTCGGGTGGCACGAAGGCGAGGCCGGCGTGCTCGTAGAGCGTTCGTTCGTCGTCGATCGGCACGACGCCGTGGCGCTCGTCGAGCAGCCGGTCGCCGTCGAGCGCGAAGCCGCGTTCGCCGAGGCGCGCCGCGACGGCGTCGAGATGATCGGACGATCCGGTCGCACGCCAGAGCGCGACGGCGAAGTCTTCCGGGGCGGCGCAGTAGAGATCGATGCAGGTGCCGTCGATATAGGTGACCGCGACGGAGCTCGCGCCCGTGCGCCGCGCCGCGCGCACGGCCGGCGTGTTGGCGAACGACTTCGCGACCGCCGCGGGATCGCCACTGCACGCCGCGACGATGTCGACGTCACCCACGGTCTCGCGCCGGCGGCGGATGGAGCCCGCGAGCTCGGCCTCGCGCACGTCGGGGTGCGAGCGTACCATCGCCAGCGCTCGCGCACCCTCCTCAGCGCCGCGCGGATAGAGCCGCTGCGTGCCCGCGGCGCGCAGGCGCTCGATTCCCCTGAGAATCTTCTCCGCCGTCTTCGGCCCGTAGCGTGGCAGCGCGGCGACGCGTCCGTCGCGCGCCGCCTGCTCGAGCGACTCGATGGAATCGACGCCGAGCGCCTCGTGGAGCTTGTGGATCTTCGCCGTGCCGAGCCCCGGGACTCGCAGCAGATCGAGCAGACCGGACGGGGTCGTGGCGCGTAGCTGCTCCAGGTACGACGAATCCCCCGTCTCGATCAGGTCGCGCACGACGGAGAGCGTGGCCGGTCCGAGTCCGCGGGTGCGGGCGAGCTCGCCGCTGCGATAGAGGGGAGCGAGATCGTCGGTGTCGATACTGAGCAGCGCCGTGGCTGCCTGCTCGTAGGCGCGCGACTTGAAGGTGCTCTCGCCGCGCAGCTCGAGGTGCGCCGCGATCTGCCCGAGGACGTACGCGGCAGTGCGGGGATCCATGCCGAAAGATCGGCTCGGTCCCCGCGCCGGCGCTATCCCTCGATGCCGGCGAAGACCTTGAGCTTCTCCACGATGTCGTGCAGCTGACGCTCGGTGAGCTCGATCTCGGCCGCGGCGCCTTCAGAATCGAGCAGGCCGGCGCGCATCGAGATCGCGACCTGGTTGAGATAGCGGATCTTCTCCAGGATGTCCTCCGTCGCCTTGCGCAGCCCGGTGAATCGCCGCTTCTCGGCGAGCGCCCGCCGGTAGCGCAGCATCAGCTCCTGCGGCGTGAGCCGGCGCGCGAGCGTGAGCGCCTCGTCGCGCGTGCGGCCGGACAGCGAGCCGCGATCGGGGACTCCGTTGTCGTCCCAGGCCTCGTCGGCGAACCAGAGGTGGCCGACGTACTCGATGCCGTCGAACGAGATGCGACAGGTCACGTTGAAGCGACGGCCGTCGTACTCGAGTGTGGCGATGTGGGGTTGAACGCTTTCGTCGCGCACTGACTCAGGTGACCGCGGAGGGGAGTGATCCGGTGTCGCGCAGGAACGCGCGCAGAGGCGGGAAGAGCTGCGCCGGCTGTTCGACGTACGGGACGTGGCCGCTGCCGTCAATGACGACGCACGTCGTACCGAGGGCACGCGCCGCCTCCTCGGACGACGCGAGCGGGATCGGGTCCTGCCGCCCGTGTGCGACGAATGTCGGCACGCGGACCGAAGCGAGCGCAGCTCGCAGGTCGTAGTCGCCGAGCGACTGCCAGATGGACTGCTGGACGCGGCCGGTGACGCGGAACGGGGTCAGGTCGCGAGCGCGCGCCGGATCGGCGAAGTAGCCGGCGACGCTGATCTCGAACGCGCGCTGCCGGTAGGCGTCGGGGTCACGCTCGCGCAGACCGCTGGCCTGCAGCTCGGCCCGAAGCGCGGCGACCTCCGGCCCCGCCTGCCGGCGCGCGAGCTCCTGCTCGAACGCCAGCCGCGCCGGCCGCGTGATCGGCGCGGGGTCGATCAGCGCCAGCCGCGCGGGCGGTGGCTGCACCCGGCCGGCCGACGCCTCGACGGCGTAGAGCATCGCGAGGAGACCGCCCCAGGAGTAGCCGACGATCATGAGCGGCGCCACGCGCAGCTCGGCCGCGACGCGCGCGACGTCGTCCACCTGGTCGCGCCAACCGATGACCGCGCGGTCGTCGTCGTAGCGCGAGCGTCCGCCGCCGCGCTGATCGTACGTCACCAGCCGATGGTCCTCGGCAAGCGCGAGCATCTGCGGCAGAAGATACTCGTGGCTCGCCGCGGGGCCGCCGTGGAGGAGCAAGATCGGCGGCGCGCCCGGCTCGCCGTACTCGACCCAATACAGCGGCACCGGCGTGGTGGTGGTGAAACCCTGCGCGCGCGGCGGCGGAATGGGGGGCATAGGGCGCAGTGTGGCGCAGTCATGCGCGATGCGCAATGCGCGATGTGCGATGCGCGATGTGCGATGCGCGACGGCCTCGGGAGGCGATTGCGTCCCGAGGCCGTTCAGCAGTAGCGCATCGCGCTATTTCCCCAGCCAGTAATTCACCTTCACCAGAAAAATGTTATCCGGATGCGTCGCGAACAGCGCGGTACGGTCGCGCGCGAAGTCCAGGTTGCCGACGTACGACAACTGGTCGTTGCGCGACTGCGTCCAGACGAGAAAGAGCGTCGAGCCCGGTCGGTATTCCCAGCGATACACCACGTTGCCGATGAGCGAACGGGTGTCGAAGCTGGGGTTGTCGAAGGTGAACGGCGCGGCGGGGCCGGCGGCGTCGGGATCG
>JBJMNN010000231.1:0-20743 GCA_045804245.1 Gemmatimonadaceae bacterium
ACTTGAGGAGTAGGTGCCGCGAGCCAAGCGGCGCCGGTCCGGCGGGCCGGGCCGGACCTCCCCCATAACCTGTCAGGCGGGGCCAGAGTCGCTCGTCTCCCGGGCAGGCGCCGGGCTCTCTGCCCCGAGGCAGAACACGGTCAGCGAGCGCGGGCCGTGGGCCCCGATGACGAGCGACTGCTCGATGTCGGCCGTCTTCGATGGACCGGCGACGAACGCGCCAAAAGAGTTGCTTCGCACGTCGAGCCGCTCGTACGCCTGATGCAGATCGTCGACGAGATTCTCTTCGCTCACGACGATCACGACCCGCGCCGCGAGGAACAGCGCCGCGCGCAGTACCGTGTCGGAGGTGGTGATCCACACTGCCCCGTTCTCCGCCACCCCGAGCGACGACGCGCAGACGAGCACGTCGAGCGTGGCGAGTACGTGCGGCTCGCCGTGCGACGAGATGGTGGAGGCGACGCCGGCGCTGTACGAGAGAACGGACGCGGCGTTCTCGATCGCACCGGACACGATGCGCGCGACGTCGCTTCCCGACGTGAGAACCACGTCGGCACCGGCGGCGATGGCCGCGGCGGTGAAGGCGTCCAGGCGCGAGAGTCCGCCCATCTCGCGCGTCTCCGGCCGGAGCGGATCCGGCCGCGCGACCGCCGGCGGTCGCGCGGCGCGCACGGCGGCAAGGATCGCGTCGCGTGCGCTCGGCGACTCGGCGCTCATCTCACCCCTCCGCGCCGGTTCTTCCGGTACCACGCACGAAAGCTCTGTGCAGGCGGCACCGGAAGCTCGCGCGCGCGCGCCCACGGTCCGCCCGCCAATCGTGCGAGCGGCGCGGGAAGGATGCGC
Organism: Gemmatimonadaceae bacterium; assembly: GCA_045804245.1. Classification (GTDB taxonomy): domain Bacteria; phylum Gemmatimonadota; class Gemmatimonadetes; order Gemmatimonadales; family Gemmatimonadaceae; genus AG11. Next base: position 844 of record JBJMNN010000231.1, read on the forward strand.
AGTCCCAGTCGCGCCACCGCGCCGGCGGCGCGGAACAGCCGCGGATGATCGAACACGCGCACCGACGTCTTCATGGCCGCCTTCTTCGCCGCCGACGCGTGGCCGGACTCGACTACGCGCTGCCGCCAGCGAAAGAGCTGCGCGTCGAGGTCGATCTTCACCGGACAGACCGCGGTGCACGATCCGCACAGCGTCGACGCGAAGGGGAGCGACGCGTAGCGCTCGAGATCCAGCCCCGGCGTCAGCACCGAGCCGATCGGGCCCGGTACGGTGGAGCCGTAGCTGTGGCCGCCCGAGCGGCGGTAGATCGGACAGGTGTTCATGCACGCGCCGCAGCGGATGCACTTGAGCGACGTCCAGAACTCCTCGCGCGCGAGCTGGCGGGTGCGCCCGTTGTCCACGAGAACGACGTGCAGCGCCTGCCCCGCGCGCGGACCGTGCACGTGCGAGGTGTACGCCGTCACCGCCTGCCCCGTCGCGCTACGGGCCAGCAGTCGCAGGAACACCGCGAGGTCCTCGACGCGCGGGATGATCTTCTCGATCCCCACGGACGCGATGTGCACCGGCGCGAGCGCCATCCCGAGATCGGCGTTCCCTTCGTTCGTGCACACGACGAATCCGCCCGTCTCCGCGACGGCGAAGTTCATCCCGGTCAGCGTCGCGTCGGCGGCGAGGAAACGGGCACGCAGATGCTCGCGCGCCGCGCGCGCGAGCGTGGTCGGATCGGAAAGGCCGGCCGGCGTGCCGAGGTGCTCGTGGAACGTGTCGCCGACTTCTTCCTTCCTGAGGTGGATCGCCGGGAGCACGATGTGGCTCGGCCCCTCGTGGCGGAGCTGGACGATGCGCTCGCCCAGGTCGGTGTCCACCACCTCGATGCCGCGGGCCTCGAGGTACGGGTTGAGCCCGCACTCCTCGGTGAGCATCGACTTGCTCTTGACGAGTCGCCGCGCGCCGGCGCGGTCGAGAATGCCGTGGACGATGCGATTGTGCTCGTCCGCGTCGCGCGCCCAGTGCACCTGCATCCCGTTCCGCACCGCGTTCGCCTCGAACTGCTCGAGATATTCATCGAGGTGCGTGAGCGCGTGCTCCTTGATCGCCGAGGCGCGGGCGCGGAGCGCCTCCCACTCCGGCACGGCGGCGGCGGCGCGGTCGCGCTTCACCCGCACGAACCAGAGTGCCTCGTCGTGCCACTCGGTGCGCGCGACGTCCGCGTTGAACTCGGCCGCGGCCGCCGCGTGATCGACGGGCTCGTGCGCCGCGAGAACGGGGAGCTCGAAGGCGCGCTGCGTCATCGCGCGCGCGCCGTGCCGGCCAGTACTTCGGCGACGTGGAACATCGGCAGCCCGAGGCGTTCGCGCCGCGCCAGGCCGTCGAGGTGCATCAGACACGACATGTCCGTCGATACCACGGCCTGCGCGCCATGCGACGTGACGTCGCGCAGCCGGTCGCGCCCCATCTTCACCGACACCGCCGGCTCGCCGACGGCGAATGTCCCCCCGAACCCGCAGCACTCGTCCGGCCGCGAGAGCTCGACGAGCTCGAGCTTCCCCACCGTACCGAGCAGCGCTCGCACCTTGTCGAACGGCCGCTCCTGCAGCTCGCTGGGTCTTGCCAGGCCGAGTCCGCGCAGGCCGTGGCAGCCGATATGCACCGCGGCGCGAGCGTCGAGCGACGCGCCCAGCTCGGCGACGCGCGCCACGCCCAGCTCGTCGTGCAGGAAGCTGCAGAACTCCGTCGTGCGCTCAGCGACACGCGCGCCAGTCTCGTCGGCGCGGCCGCGGTGCGCGACGACTTCACCGGCGTGCAGCCGCACGTGCACCGCACAGCTCCCCGAGAGCACGATGATCCGCTCATAGCCGGCGTAGACGTCGACGAACCGTTCGATCGTCGAATGACCGTCGCGACCGAAGCCGGCATTCGCCGATGGCTGGCCGCAGCACGCCGCGCCCTCCGGAACGTCCACCTCGACGCCGAGCCGCTCCAGCACCGTCAGCGCCGCGATCGCGACGTGCGGGTAGAACTGATCGACGTAGCAGGGGACGAACAGCGCGGCGGACATCGATCAGAAGTTGAAGTGGTCGATGTTCGTCTTGTTGAACACGAAGGGCGCGCCGAGCCGCACCTCGTCGCCCACGACGTCGAAGGTACCGAGCTTCCCCGCGTCGAGCTTCGTCGCGCCTGCCTTGAGCTCGCCCGTCGTGAGCGCCTCCGCGGTGCGCACCGCGAGCGCGCCGAGATCCATCGTGTTCCACAGCACGATGCTCTCGATGACGCCCGACTTGATGTACGGCCGGCACATGTTGGGAAGCGACAGCCCCGTCACCTTCACGTCGGTCCGTCCCGACTGCTTCACCGCCTCCGCGGCGCCCGGCACGGCAGGCGCGGCGATCGCCATGATCACCTTCACCTTGGGATGCACCTTCAGCACGGTCTGCGTCTCGCTGAACGCGCGGTCGCGGTCACCCTCGCTCGGCTGGATCGCCACGAGCTTGATGTTCGGGTACTTCGCCGCGAGCCGCTCGCGGATGTACTTGATCCACTCGTTCTGGTTGGCCGCACTGAGGCTCGCCGTGATGATCGCGAACTCGCCTTGCCCGCCCATGATGCGCGCCGCTTCGTCGGTGAGTGTGTAGCCGATCCCCTGCGGCGTCGCCTGATTGACGAAGAAGTCGCGCGCGTCCTTCTCCGCGTCGGCATCCCACGTCACGACCTTGATCCCGCGCTGCCGTGCCTTCCGCAGCACGGTGGAGATCGCCTCCTTGTTCTCGACGCTCACGGCGATCGCATTCACCCCGCGCGTGATCCACGCCTCCACTACTTCGTTCTGCTTGGCGGGATCGAGGTCGGTCGGTCCATCCCACAGCAGCTCGACGTTGAGCGACTTCGCGGCGGAGTCGGCGCCCTTGCGCGCACTGATGAAGTACGGGTCGCCCTTGGCTTTGGGCATCAGCGCGACCACCGGCCTGGTGCCGTTCGACGTCGTCGACGTCGCGCTCGCCACGTTCGCGCCAGGGGTGGCCGCCATCGTACCGTGCAGCTCCTGGCGCAGCGAGTTGACCAGCATCCAGTTGCTCGCCGCGACGATCAATGCGCCGGCGAGGATGACCGCGCTGAGGATGCCCACCTGGGAATTGCGCACTTCGTCTTGCTCCGTTGCGATGGGTGTCGACGTGATCGGTCGCGTCTTCGCCTGCCGCGACAGCAGGTCCACCATGATCGTCGCCACCAGCAGCACGCCGGTGAGAATACCCGACAGCTCGGCGGGTTGCCCGGTGAGCCGGAGCCCATTCTGCAGCAGTACGATGCTGAACAGGCCGAGTATCGTGCCGAGCACCGTTCCGCGCCCGCCGAAGATCGATGCACCGCCCAGCACCACGGCGGTGATCGCCATCAGCTCGTAGCCCGTACCGGCATCGGACTTTGCCTGGCCAAGGTGGGCGACGTAGATCACCGCCGCGAGACTTGCCGCGAGACCCGACAGAACGTACACCGCGCCGACTCGCCGAGATACCGGGATCCCTGCGTAGCGCGCGCCCTCGGCGGAGTGGCCGATCGCGTACAGCGCGCGGCCGAAGCTCGTGCGGTGGAGCCACCACGCGGTCGCGATCGCCGCCGCGACGAAAATGAACAGCTGCGTCGGCACGACGCCGCCGACGTAGCCCTGGCCGAGGTGAAGGAAGGACTCGGGGAATCCGGAGTAGTGCTGGATGCCGCCCGTCACTCCCTCGGCGATGCCGCGAAACAGCGACAGCGTGCCGAGCGTGACGATGAGTGGTGGGAACTTGAGCCGCGTGATCAGCACCGCGTTCAGCGCGCCGCCCGCGACGCCGAGCAGGAGCGTGAGCGCGATCGCGACCGGCATCGGCAAGCCGACGTCGCGCCAGAGCCAACCGAGCACGATCGCCGCGAGCCCCATCATCGAGCCGACCGAGAGGTCGATGCCCCCCGTGACGATGATCGGCGTCAGCGCGAGCGCCAGCAACCCGATCTCGACACCGAGCCGCGTGATCTCGAACGCGTTCCCCGCTGACGCGAAGTTGTGCCCCGCCATCCCGAACACCAGGCACTCGACGGCGATGACGACGAGCAGCACCCACTCATTGTTGGGGAACAGTCGCTCGGCCAGCGGCGCGTTCGCCGCGGCGTCAGCGGGCGGCGACGGCGCGGCGACCGAAGAGACTGCCATGGCGTTCGAACCGTGCGAGTGCCGCGTCGGCGACGAGTGCGGCGAGGATGATCAGCCCCTGGATCGCCTTTGCCCAAAATGGGCTGATGCCGACGTACGTCATGGCGGTGCCGATCGTGCCGAGCAGCAGCACGCCGATCAGCGTGCCGAGCACGGTGCCTCGACCACCCGTGATCGCCGTACCGCCGACGACCACCGCCGCGACGGCCGTGAGCTCGAGCCCGAGTCCGGCGTTGCTCGGCACCGCGTTGAAGCGGACCGCGTTGAGTGTCGCCGCGAGCCCGACGAGCGCGCCCGTCACGGTGAAGACGCCGAACACCACGCGCTTCGGCTCGATCCCGGCGAGCCGCGCTGCTTCTTCGTCCGAGCCGACGGCGTATACGCTCCGTCCCATCTGCAGGTTGAGCAGCGCCCATGCGCCGAGCGCGAGCACGACGATCGCGACGGCGACGATCAGCGCCTGCGCTGCCCCAGGCGCGAGCCCGAACCACTGGAAGTCGGCCGGCAGGTCCTGCACCCACGCGCCCTCCGTCGCCCAGCGCAGCGCGTCGCGCCACGCCACGAGCATCGCCAGCGTCACGATGATCGACGGGAGTCCGAGCGTGCCGACGAGAAATCCGTTCAGCGCGCCCATCGCCGCACCGACGATCAGCACGACGACCGGCACGAGCGCGATCGGCATTCCCGCCTTGCTGAGCAGTCCAGCCACGACGCTGCAGACGGCGAACTGCGAGCCGACCGAGATGTCGATCTCGCCGACGAGAATGACGAGCGTCATCCCCAGCGCGACGATGAGCACCGGTGCGTTGTTGAGCGCGAGGTCGCGCAGGTTGGAGGCGCCGAAGAACGAAGGTGCCGCGAGGAGCACGGCGAGCAGTACGGCGACGAGCGCCACCGCCGGCGGCAGCTCGCGCTTGTGCCGACCGAGCGTCACGGCAAGGGCGCGATTCACTGCGGGCCTGCTCCGGCCGCGACGAGCGCCTTGAACTCGCTCGTCTGCTCGCCGAGCGCGCGCGCCAGCACACGCTCCGGCGTCGCCTCGGCGCGATCGAGGACGCTGACGATCGTGCCGCCATGCATCACCGCGATCCGATCGCTCATGCCGAGGATCTCCGGCAGCTCGGACGATATCATGAGGATGGCGACGCCCTGTTTCACGAGCTCCATCATCAGCTCATGAATCTCCGACTTGGCGCCGACGTCGATCCCCTGCGTCGGCTCATCGAGCACGAGCAGCGTCGGCTTGGTCAGCAGCCAGCGGCTGAGGGCGACCTTCTGCTGATTGCCCCCCGACAACGTCGATACGAGCGAGCGGATGGATGCCGTCTTCACGCCGAGTCGCCGGGTGTAGTCGGCCGCCAGCTCGCGCTCGCGACGGAAGTCGAGCGCGCCGAACCGCGAGAGGTTCCCGAGCGCGGCGAGCGTGACGTTCTCGCTCACCGGCATCTCGAGCACCACGCCATGTCGCCTCCGATCCTCCGGCACGTACGCGATTCCGTGGGCGATCGCGTCGGCAGGCGAGCCGATGCGCACGCGCGTGCCGCGCACCCTGATCTCGCCGCGATCTGCCGGCGTCAGTCCGAAGATCGTACGCGCGAGCTCTGACCGCCCGGCGCCGACCAGCCCCGACAGCCCGACGATCTCCCCCGCCCGCACGCTCAGATCGACGCCGCTCACGCCCGACGCCTTGCAGCCCACGTCGCGCAGCTCGAGCACCGTGTCGCCGAACGGTACCGTGCGCTTGGGAAACACGGCGGCGAGCTCGCGTCCGACCATCATCTGGATCAGCTGCTCGCGGTTGACGTCGGCCATGTCCCGTGTCGCGATCGTGTTACCGTCGCGCAGCACCGTGACGCGGTCGGCAATCACCGGCAGCTCCTCGAGCCGGTGCGAGATGTAGATCATCCCCACCCCGTGCTCGCGCAGCTCGCGCACGACGCGGAACAGGTTGTCCGTGTCCTCCTTCGACAGCGACGCCGTCGGCTCGTCGAGGATGAGCACGCGCGCATCGGCGCCGAGCGCCCGCGCGATCTCGACGAGCTGCTGCTGCGGCATGCTCAGCTCTCCGGCGTCGATCTCCGGATCGATTCGCGCGCCGACTCGGCCGAGGAGCTCCTCGGCGCGGCGATGTCGTTCCCGCCAGTCGACGCGCCCCCAGCGTCCGGCGCGCTCCAGCCCCAGCGCGATGTTCTCCGCCACCGTCAGCTCGCCGAAGAGCGCCGGCTGCTGATAGATCGCCGCGATGCCGAGCGCCTTCGCGGAGGCGGGAGTGAGCCGCTCCAGCTTCCGTCCATCGAGCACGATCTCGCCGGCGTCCGGCTGCACCGCGCCGGTGAGAATCTTGATCAGCGTCGACTTCCCTGCCCCGTTCTCCCCGACGAGCGCGTGCACCTCGCCGGCGCGCAGCTCGAGCGACGCGCGCTTGAGCGCCTGCACACCGACGTACGCCTTGGTCACGTCGGTCGCGCGCAGCACGACCTGGCTCATCGGCGGAGCGGTCAGCGGAGGAAGGCCGCCGCCTGTCCGCCGTCCACGTTCACGATCTGCCCCGTCGTCTTGCTGAAGTCGCCGTCGAGGAAGGCCGTGATCGCGCGGATCTGGCTGTCGAGCGTCACCGGCTTGCCCGTGAGCGTGCGCTTCGCGTAGAACTCGGCCAGCCGATCGCGCAGCGCTTCCGTGCTCGCCGCCGGATCGTGATCCACCTTGTACTTCGCCAGCGACGCCAGCACGCGCTCGCGCGGAAACATCGACGACCCTTCGATCACCGTCGCCGGCGCGATGCCGTTCACGCGTACCAGCGGCGAGAACGCCACGGCGAGCTCGCGCACGAGATGGTTCGCCGCGGCCTTGCTCGTGTCATACGCGAACGATCCCGCCTTCGGCACGACGGCATTCACGCTCGTGCAGATCACGAGGCTCCCCTCGAGCCCCTGCTGCTTCCAGATGCGATACGCTTCGTCGGCGACGAGATACGGTCCGGTGACGTTGATCGCGAACGCGCGCGCCCATTCGTGGTCGCCCACCTCGCCCTTGTCGTCGGGATTGGGATAATACCCCGCGGTGACGACCACCTGGTCGACACCGCCATATGCGAGGATCGCCTCGGCCAGCGCCTTCCGGATCGCCGCGCGGTCGGTCATGTCGGCGCCGAGCCCGACGATCTGGCCCGCGCCCGAGATCCCCGTGCCGGCCACACCGATTCCCACTCCGACCTTCTTCTGCAGCTCGTTGGCGGCATGCGCGGCGCCATCGGCGTCGCGATCGATAGCCACCACGCTCGCGCCTTCCCCCAGCAGCCGTGCGAGTAGCCCGCGCCCGATCCCGCTCCCCGCGCCGACGACGACCACGACCTGTCGATCGAGCGGCTTCTCCGCCGGCATGCGTTTGAGCTTCGCTTCCTCCAGCAGCCAGTACTCGATGTCGAACGCCTCCTGCCGGTCGAGCGCGATGTACGAGCTCACCCGCTCCGCGCCGCGCATCACGCCGATCGCCGCGTTGTAGAACTCCGCCGTCACGCGGCTCTCCGACTTCGACTTCCCCCACGCCACCAGTCCGACGCCGGGGATGAGGATCACGCTCGGCGACGACACGCGGATCGCCGGCGAGTCGGGGTGCTTGCAGTGCTCGTAGTACTCGGCGTAATCCGCCCGATACTGCGTGAGTCCCGCATCCAGGATCCGTTTCAGCGATTCGACGTCACCACCGGCCGGATTCCAGTCGGCGTACAGCGGCTTGATCTTCGTGCGCAGGAAGTGATCGGGGCAGCTCGTCCCGAGCTCGGCCAGCCGCGGCGCGTCGTGCGAGTTCACGAACTCCAGTACCTCGTCGCGCATCTCCACCGTCGCGATCTGCCGCTTCTCCGCGCTCACCTTGCCGCGCAGCCACGGCAGCACCTCCACGAGCACGCGGCGCCGCTCCGCCTCTGGGAGCGATTGCACCTTCGCGCCGCCGAAGTCCGCCTTCCCCGCGCGCGCGTCGAGGAACTCCTGCGCACGGCGGATCAGGTCGAGCGTGAGGAGGTAGCACTCCTTGTCGTCGTTCGCCCAGTTGATCAGACCGTGCTGGCCGAGGATGGCTCCCTTCGCGTTCGGGTGGTCGCGGCACACGCGCTCCAGCTCCAGACCGAGCTCGAATCCGGGGCGCTGCCAGTTCGTCCAGATCACGTCGTCGCCATACACCTCGCGCGTCAGCGCCGGCCCGTCCTTCGCCGTGGCGAGCGCGATCACGGCCACCGGGTGCATGTGATCGACGTGCGCGAACGGGATGAACGCGTGCAGCGGCGTGTCGATGCTCGACGCGGTCGGGTTGCGATCGAACGTCGTGTACGGATACATGCCGACCATCGAGTCTTCGGCCGGCGTCTTCGGTCCGCGCTGCGGATACTTCTCGTAGAGCGTGCGCAGGTTCAGCACCTGATCGAGGTACAGCGATGCGAAGTTCGCCTTCGTCGCCGTGCGCAGGTCACCGCCCGATCCCTTCACCCATAGGACGCGCGTGCGCTCGCCGGTGAGCGGATCGTTCACCTCGATCTTCGACGACGTGTTGCCGCCGCCGGTGTTCGTGATGCGCGCCTCGGCGCCGAGGATGTTCGAGCGGTAGATCAGCCGCTCGACGGGATCCATCTTGGCGGCCAATGCATCGTCCCACCGGCTGCGCAGGTAGTCGTCACGCGGCGTGCTGTCGGCCTTCGCGGTGGGCGAGCTGGGCATCGTTGTCGTCGTCATCGGAGAATCCGTGTCAGAGAGCGAATGAAGCAGCGCTGCGGTGGGGCGCATCGTGCCGGGAGCCGTATTCGGTGATTCGCGAAGAGCGGCGAGCCGCGTCACGCACCGACACGCCTTGCGGCAGGTCGCCGAGCGCACGCGCCTGCACGAGGAGGTTGCCGAGCACCGTCGCCTCCTCCGGCCCGGCGAGCACACGCCGGGCGGTGCGGTCGGCGGTCAACTGATTGAGAAGCTCATTGCGCGCCCCACCGCCCACGACGTGCACGTCTTCCACATGTGTGCCCGTCACGCTCTCGAGCTCGTCGATCGCGGCGGCATGGCTGGCCGCCAGCGACTCGAGGATGAGCCGCGCCAAGCCGCCGTGCGTCGACGGTGCATTCACGCCGTGCGCGGCGCATGCGTCGGTGAGCTTGCGTACCATGTCGCCGCGGCCCGCGAACTCCGGCGCGTTCAGGTCGACCACGATGCCGAGCGACGGCGCTTCGGCCGCCGCGCGAAAGATCGCTTCGTGCGAGTACCGCGACCCTGCTTCCTCCCATTCGCGGCGGCACTCCTCGAGCACCCACATCCCTGCACGATTCTTGAGAAAGCGCACGGTGCCGTCGAGGCCCGCTTCGTTCGTGAAGCCGTGCTCGCACGCCGCGCTTCCGAGCACGGGCGCACCGAGTTCCATCCCGACGAGCGACCAGGTGCCCGAGCTGATGAACGCCCACGGCCGCTCGCCCGTCGCGGGCACGGCGGCGACCGCCGATGCGGTGTCGTGCGCGCAGCACGCGAGGACCGCCGGCGCGTGCTTCACGCCGGCCGGCACGAGCTCGGGAAGGAGTGGGCCGAGCACGGTGCCCGGTGTGACGATGCGCGGCCAGCGAAGCTCGTCGTCGCCGATTGCCCGGATGAGATCGACCGCCCACGCGCCCGTGCGCGCGTCGACGAGCTGCGTCGTGCTCGCCATCGTCGCCTCGGCGACCATCACCCCCGAAAGCCGGTACAGGAAGTACTCGGCGATGAGCAGGCGCGTCGCCGTCTCCCATACGATGCCCGGTTCGTCGTGGATGTCGGCGACGACTTGCGGCAAGGTGTTCAGCTCGAGGAACTGGATCCCCGTGCGGTCGTAGAGCGCATCTGCGCCCCCCGCCAGCTCGATCGCCGTGGCCATGCGGCCCGCCGTGCGCGGATCGCGATACGAGTACGGTCGCCGCAGCGCCGCGCCATGCAGGTCGAGCGGCACGTAGTCCACCGCCCAGGAGTCCACCGACACCGACCGGATCGCGACGCCCGTGTCGAACGACTTGGCGAGCGCGAGCTGGATGTCCGCCCACATCGACTCGATGTCCCAATACAGATGCCGGTTGCGCTCGACGAGCGGCGTCTGGAACCGGTGAAGTTCCTCCAGGCGCATCGCGTCGCCGTCGAGCGTGCCGAGCACCATCCGTCCGCTCGATGCGCCGAGATCGATCGCCAGGTAGCCTGCACCGGAGCTCATCACCCGCCTCGCGCCTCAACGATCACAGATGCGTCGGCCTCGCGGTGGGTGCCGCTACCGGCCGCTCGATCGACTTCTGCGCACGATAGCCCGACGCACGGAAGGCGAGCACCGGGTCGAGCGCTGCGCCGCGGCGGCGGCGCGCCTCCGCGACGAGCGGGCGCACGTCCGCTTCGTAGGCGCGCTTCAGCGTGCGCTCGGCCATGATCACGTCCCCTGACGCCTGATGCGACGCGAGCTCCTCGTGATCGACCAGGCAAGCCTTCGCGTACGCCTGCTGGAGCTGATCGACCGTCTGCAGCAGCGACTCGATCGGATCCTTGAGATTGTGGCTCTGGTCGATCATGTACGCCGGCTCGAAACCCGGCAGCCGCTCGCGCTCCGCGAGCACCAGCTCGTGGAAGATCAGAAAGAGCACGTACGGTTTGATCGAGCCCGCGGTGAGGTCGTCGTCGCCGTACTTCGAGTCGTTGAAGTGGAAGCCACCGAGTCGGCCGACGCCGAGCAACCGCGCGACCACGAGCTCGATGTTCGTGTTCGGCAGATGATGGCCCAGATCGACCAGGCACTGCGCACGTTCGCCGAGCGACTGGGCGAGCACGAGCGACGAGCCCCAGTCCTGGACGACGGTTGCGTAGAACGCGGGCTCGTACGGCTTGTGCTCGGTGAACAGCCTCCATCCCTCGGGCAGCGCGGCGTACACCTCCTGCAGACACTCGCGCACGCGGTCGAAGCTCCCGCGCAGCGACATCTGCCCGGGATAGTTCGAGCCGTCCGCGAGCCACACCGTGAGCGCCCGCGAACCGACCTGTTTGCCGATCTCGATCACTCGCAGGTGATGCTCGATCGCCTGCCGCCGCACCGCCGCGCTGGGATTGCTGAATGATCCGAGCTTGTAGCTGAGCCGCTGCCCCGGCTGATCCTGGAACGTGTTCGAGTTCACCGCGTCGAAGCCAATGCCGAGCCGGCGTGCGTCGTCGAGCACTTCATTGATGTCGCGCGCCTCGTCCCACGGGAGGTGCAGCGAGATGCGTGGTGCGGCCGCGGTGAGACGGTGCACGAGCGAGGCGTCTTCCATCTTCTCGCGCAGCGTGCGCGGCTCTCCCGCACCGGGGAACCGGCCGAAGCGCGTGCCTCCGGTGGCGAAGGCCCATGACGGCAGCGCCACCTCGAACCGCTGCACGGCCGCGACCACCGATTCCGCGTCGCGACCAGCGCGCTCCAGCCGTTCGCCCAGCTCGGCGAAGTCGCGCTGGTGGTCTCGCTCGGCGGCGGGGTCGAGCTCGGTGGTGAGAGGAGCGACGTCGGTGGCGGCCATGCGATGATGTGCGAGCTGACGTTTTGCACGCGCGCGTGACAAAATCAATCCCGCGTCGATGCTCGAGCCGTGGTGGTGCCGCTCACACGTCGGGCGGCGCGTAACAGCACGTTTGCTCAGTAACGGTCATTCTGTTCAATATCGCTCGCCTACAGTACCATTTGGCGGGCAGGCTGACAAGGCACAGAATGAGGGAGCGGTTGCGATCGGCACCGGCTCCGCGACCTTCACCCGCATAGCGCACGCCCAGTCACAGCGGCCGGGCTCGAATAATGATGAGCGCAGGGGACACCAGCACCCACGACGGATGACAGACGCCGACTTTCAGTCCGATCGACGACTCTTCCTGAAGCGCCTCGCCGGCGCCGGCCTCGCGGTCGGCGTGTCAGGGATGGCCGCCTGCACGAAGTCGTCGCCACCCATCTCGACCACCCCCAGCCCCGTGACCGACCGGATACCCACCGCTGGCGAGCGCGGCCGCGTCGGCGAGCTCGAGACAGTCAAGCTGCATCACGCTTCCGGGTCCTCGGCGGAGATCGCCATTCAGGGCGCGCACGTGACGTCGTGGAAGCGTGCCAACGGCGAGGAGATGCTCTTCCTCAGCGCCAACAGCCGGCTCGAGTCCGGCCAGCCCATCCGCGGCGGCATCCCCGTGGTCTTCCCGCAGTTCGCCAATCTCGGACCGCTCCCGCAGCACGGCTTCGTCAGGACCGCGATGTGGGACGTCGCCGAGGTCTCACGCGATCCGTCGGGTGCGGTGTTCGCCCTCTTCCGCATTCGCGACAGCGATGCCACGCGCGCGCTCTGGCCTCACGCGTTCCGCGCCTCGCTGCGCGTCACGCTCGATGAATCGCTCGCGGCGTCGATCACGATCGAGAACACCGGGGAGGATGTGTTCTCCTTCCAGAGCGACCTGCACACCTACCTTCGCGTCGGCGACCTGAAGAAGGCGACGGTCGAAGGGCTCGAGGGCGCGACGTACCAGGATCGCACGGCGAAGGGTGCACAGCGGCGCGAACGCCGCAGTCCCCTGCGAATCCAGGGGGAGGTGGATCGCATCTACGTCGCTCGTCCCGGCCGGCTCCGCGTGCGCGACGAGTCACGCGCTCGCACCATCCTCGTCGATCGCGCCGGTTTCGGCGACGTCGTGATCTGGAACCCCGGTGAGGAGAAGGCGCGCACCAGCATCGGACTCGCCGAGGGCGAGTACCTGACGATGCTGGCCGTGGAGGCGGCGCAGATCGTCCCGCCCGTGCAGCTCGCGCCGGGAAGTCTGTGGAGCGGCGTGCAGCGGATGCGCGTTTCTTAGCGCGCCGGCGCGCGCAGGAAATCCTCGCGCGCCGGCGTGAACGCGTCGATCAGCGTGCCCGCCTCGCGCGCCACGACTCCGTGCACTCGATCCGCCGTCACGAAGAAGCAGTCGCCCGGACCGAGCTCGGTGCGCTCGTCGTCCACCGTGACCTCGAACCGGCCGGTGACGACGTACGACGCCTGCCGGTGCGGATGATGGTGCAGCGCAGCGACCGCACCGCGCTCGAACTCCACGCGCACGAGCATGAGATCGGGACCGCAGGCGAGGATCTGGCGGCGCATGCCGGCGTCATTGGTCGTGTCCCAGGGAGTCGCGGCGCCGCGGGCGAAAGTCTCGTTCATTTTGCGTGAAGTGATGGTTGATGGAGAGCCGATCACAGGCGATGCTTCTCTGGCGCACGTGATGTCTCGTGTGCCGAGCTACCGGGCAGGTGGCTGAGTGGTTGAAAGCACCGGTCTTGAAAACCGGCGGACCCTCACGGGTCTCGTGGGTTCGAATCCCACCCTGCCCGTTCACGCTTCACGATCGCCGTCTCCGGAGTCGAATCGAGCCGGCCCTCGGAGACTGCCAGACGCGCGCGCAGGAGCTTGCTCGCGACGTCCTTCGTGAGCTCGTAGGTCATGGCTCCGGCGCTCTCGAGCAGCGCCGCCTTGGTCTCGTTCCACACGGTCTGGCTGCGGACCATCTCGATCCACTCGTGCCCTTCCCACGTCAGGCCCGAGATGCTGATCACGTCCCCGCGCGCGCCCTGCGACCGCGCGATGTTGCCGTTGACGAGGCCGGCTGCGATCACCAGCTCGAAGTGCGCGAGCAGCACCGGATCCTCGATCTCGCGCGTGGGATACTGAGCCGGCGGGCCAGCCGGCAATGCTTCGATCTGCAGCAGCAGTTGTCTGACGAGATCCAGGTCGCGCTTCATCCGTCACAAGCTACTCGCACGACTTGACGGCGAGCCAGAAGCGTCCTCTTGAGGTCAGGTCCAAACAGCTCGATCGTCTCGGAACGCCCGTCCACCAGACTCGCGCGACGATGGCGTGCGCCCGCGAATGCTCGATGCACGCCATCGCCTTCCACCAACACGGAGGGTGCATGTCTGGTCTCACCCCGGTCCGCGCCGCACTCGTTCTTCTGCTCGTCGGCGCTCCCACTGCCGTCGCGCAGCGGAGTTGATCCGGAGCGCAACCTCTGCGGCCCCGAGCGACATCGGCGCGCACGGCGCCGTCGTCGCGCCGGACGCGAACGGCAAGATGGCCGAGATTCGCGCCGGCACGAACGGCTGGACGTGCATGGCCGACGAGCCGGACACGCCTGGGCTCCACCCGATGTGCCTCGACAGGGCCAGCATGCAGTGGGTGCAGGCACTGATGGCTCACGCGCCCAAGCCGCCCAACACCACGCCGGGCATCATCTACATGCTGCAGGGCGGAAGCGACATCAGCGCGACCGATCCGTATGCGACGAACACCGATCACTTCATCGAGTCGCCACGGCATTTCATGATCATGTGGCCGTACGACGCCAAATCCACCGGCTTCTCGACCACGCCCAAGAAGACGGGGACATGGATCATGTGGGCGGGCACGCCGTACGCGCATCTGATGATCAACCAGAAACCTTGACCCGCCGGCGGTTTACACCCCTCCGTCTTCCGCCTAGATTCCCTCTCTCGTCTGGAGAGATGGCCGAGAGGCTGAAGGCACCGGTTTGCTAAACCGGCATAGGGGGTCAACCTCTATCGAGGGTTCGAATCCCTCTCTCTCCGCTCTGAAGGCCCGCCGCGCACGTGGCGGGCCTTCGTGCTTCACCCGCTCCGCTCGCCGTCATGCCCGCACCGACTCCTCGTCTCCGTTTTGCCCCGTCGCCCACCGGGTATCTGCACGTCGGCGGCGCGCGCACGGCGCTCTTCAACTGGCTCTACGCGCGGAAGTTCGGCGGAGAGTTTCTCCTGCGCATCGAGGACACCGACAAGGCGCGCAGCACTGACGAGAGCACGCGCGCGATCTTCGAAGGGTTGGGGTGGCTCGGCCTCGACTGGGACGGCGACGTCGTCTACCAGGGCGCGAACCTCGAGCGGCACCGCGCCGACGCGCAGCGCCTGCTCGACAACGGCACGGCGTATCGCTGCTTCTGCACTCAGGCCGAGCTCGCGGAGCGCCGCGCCGCGGCCGAGGCGCGCGGGGAGAGCTTCAAATACGACCGGCGTTGCGACCGTCTGCCCGCCGACGAGGTCGCGCGCCGAGTGGCCGACGGCATGCCCTTCACGATCCGCTTCCGCGTCTCCGAGGGCGCGACGTCGTGGATCGATCTGGTGCACGACGAGATCGAGTTCCCGAACAAGGACATCGAGGACTTCATCGTCCTGCGCACCGACGGCACGCCGATCTACAACCTCGCGGTCGTGAGCGACGACATCACGATGCGCATCACGGTCGTCATGCGCGGCGACGATCACATCTCCAACACGCCGAAGCAGATCATGCTCTACCGCGCGCTCGGCGCGGAGCTGCCGACCTTCGCCCACCTGCCGATGATCCACGGGCTCGATGGCAAGAAGCTCAGCAAGCGGCACGGCGCGACGGCCGTTGGCGACTATCAGCACCTCGGCATTCTGCCGAGCGCCATGCTCAACTTCCTCGCGCTGCTCGGCTGGTCGCCCGGCAACGACCTCGAGGTGATGACGCTGCCGCAGATGGTCGAGCTGTTCGACACGGCGGGCCTGCAGAAGAAGGCCGCGATTTTCGATCCGAAGAAGCTCGAGTGGATGAACGGCCAGCATCTGAGTCTCGTCTCGTCGGATGAGCTGTTCGCGCGCGTCGTGCCGGCGATGGAAGCGGCGGGCCTGGCCACGGAAGCCGAGCTCGCGGCGCGTCGCGAGTGGTTCGTGGCGCTGCTGGATCTGCTCAAGGTGCGCGCGCGCACGATCGACGATATCGTGCGGCAGGCGGGACCGTACTTCCACGGCATGATCGGCTACGATCGCGACGCCGTGGCCAAGCAGTGGAAGGACCGCGCGGGCACGATCGACATTCTGACGCATGCCCGTGAGACCCTCGCCGGGGTCGAGCGCTGGGAGCCTGCGGCGATGGAGGAGGCGTTACGGATGTTGGCGGAGCAGCTCGGCTTTGGCGACAAGGCGGGGAGGGTGTTCCAGCCGTTGCGTGTCGCACTCACAGGGCTCGCGGCCAGCCCGGGGATCTTCGACGTTCTGCTGATGCTTGGTCGCGATCGCGCCCTCAAGCGCATCGACGATGCGGTAGCGTTCCTGAGGACGCCACAGCCGTCGCAAGCCAACTGAGGCGCGCAAACAACTGTTGCGCGTTACGTTTGAAGTTGTACATTAGCGCATCAACTGCTGCAAACGGGCTCGAGCACCACTTGCGTCCGGCTGCTGCTCGAGCCGGTGAGGGTCCATGACGGAGCCGCTGACGCCGCTGGAACGACGGGTATACCACTACCTGATCGATTTCCTCGCGGAGAACACGTATCAGCCCAGCATCCGCGAGATCGCGAAGAAGTTTCGGATCAAGTCGACCAAGACGGTCTCCGATCTTCTCGCCTCGCTCTCGCAGAAAGGGTTCATCGAACGCGATCAGTCGCGCTCGCGCGGCGTGCGCATCGTCGGGTTCTCCGGCACCGCCGCCACTCAGCCCGTGCCCTACTACGGCCGCGTGCATGCCGGTGAGCCGTCGCTCCTCCCCGAGCATCGTGAGAGCTTCATCACGATGGACCGTCGCTTCCTGCCGAGCGACGACGTCTTCTTCCTGCGCATCAAGGGCGAGTCGATGATCGGGCGCGGCATCTTCGACGGCGACTACGTGATGGTCTCGCCGTCGACGCGCGCGAAGGACGGCGACATCGTCGCGGCGCGGCTCGGCGACGAGGCGACGGTGAAGACGCTGACGCACCGCGGCGCCACGATCGTGCTCGAGCCGGCGAACGAAGCCGATCGCGCGATCGAAGTCGGCCCCCGCGACGACTTCGCCGTGCTCGGCGTGGTGTGCGGAGTCTTCCGTCCGTTCATGGAAGAGAAGGAACAGCCGACGCTCAACATCGCGCCGGACGCCGAGCTGCACTGACCGGCACTGAGCAGCACTGATCGGCGGCGCGGATCGCGCCGCCGACGCACCGCGCCCTAGCGGCCCCCGCCCGAGGACTGCGCGACCCCGCGCTCCTCCATCTCGCGCTGCTTCTCGCGGCGCTCGCGGTCTTTGCGCTCGCGGATGCGCTTCACCGCCGACTTGAACTCGTCGTCGTGGAACTGCGCCTGCGCGTGCTGCAGGATCTCGCCACGATACGTCGACGAGAGTCGATTGACGGCCCGCTCCCCCGGGTTCGCCTGCGCGCGAATCGGCAGTGCCGCGAGCACCGCGCTCGGAATCCAGAACTTGCCGAGGTAGATCTTGCTCTGGTCGATGCCGTACTTCTTGCCGTTGCGGTCGAAGGTCCAGTCGCCAGGCTGCCGGCGCTGCGCATCCGCCGCCATCGCCATCGCGACGGAATCGTTGAACGCGCCGATCGTCGCCTTCACCGCGCTGTCGGCGCGCTCGGCGGGCGTCTTGTACGCGGGATAGAAGAACTTCCCGCCCCCGGCGAGCCGCGGATCCACCGGTCCCGGAACGATGCCGGTCGCCTCGCCCACACCGCCGCCGATGCCGGTGCCGCCTTCGGCGCCGCCGGTCGTGCCGGCCGTGGCTGGGCGCGGCGCCGCCGGCGCGATCGTCGTCGGCACGCGCGAGGGCGCGACCACTCGGCGCTGCGGTTCCGTCTCCGTTGCCGACGCTGGCGTCGTGAGCGTCGTACCCGTTGCGGCGCCCGCCGGTGGCGACACGGCGACGTACGTGACGCTCTCGGTGGCCGGCGGCGGCGGGGCCGCCGGACGCTGGAACACGATGTCGTAGTGCAGCACGACGTTCGCCAGCACCACGGCGAGCGCCGCGTGGAACGCGACCGAGACGACGAAGGACGCCGACGAGCGACGCTGCTGCTTCACGCGGCGCCGACCGGAGTCAGGCTGGCCAGAAGAGCGCCCGCACGCTGTGCCGCTTCCGCGATGCGCGCCGGCGACTGGATGAACGAGATACGGAAGAAGCCCTCTCCGCCCGCACCGAACGACGATCCGGCCATCACGACCACTCCCTGCTCCTCGAGGAGGCGCTCGGTGAACGTCGCCGATGCGATCCCCTCGGGGAGCTTGATCCACAGATACATCGTCGCGCGCGGAACCTCGCACTCGAACCCCGCCGCTCGGAACGACGACACCGCAGCGTCACGCCGCGCCTGGAAGATCGCGACGTTCTTCGGCACGAACTCGGCCCAGCTCTCCAGCGCCGCCGCTCCAGCCGCCTGGATCGCCATGAACTGCCCCGTGTCGACGAACGACTTCACCTTGAGCAGCGTGCTCGCGATCTCCGGCTTCGCCACCGCCCAGCCGCAGCGCCAGCCGGTCATGTTGTACGTCTTGCTGAGCGAGTGGAACTCGATCGCCACGTCACGCGCGCCGTCGATCTGGAAGATGCTCGGCGGCACGTAGCCGTCGAACGCGATCTCCGAGTACGCGTTGTCGTAGACGAGCAGGATGTCGCGCTCCCGACACACGCGCACGACGTGCTCGAGATACTCGAGCGGCGCGATCGCCGCCGTCGGATTGTTCGGATAGTTGAGATAGATGAGCCGCGTGCGGTCCAGCACGTCCCGCGGGATCTCGTCCACGTCGAGCAGGAACTCGGTGCGCGGGCGGAGCGGATAGCGATACGGCTCGCCGCTCGACAGCACCGTGCCCCCCTGATACGGGTTGTAGCCCGGCTCGGGGATGATCGACATGCATCCCGGCTCGAGGTAGGCGAAGGCGAGATGCGAGATCCCTTCCTTGGAGCCGAGCAGCGGCACGACTTCCGTGAACGGATCGAACCGAACGTCGAAGCGCCGCTGCATCCAGGCGCTCACCGCCTCGCGATACGGGACGTAACCCAGACCGAAGCCGTAGCGGCTGAGCGCCGGCTCGAGCACCGCCTCACGCGCCCGGTCGAGCGCGGCTTGTGGAGGAGCGAGATCGGCATCACCGGCGCCCAGATCGATCACATCCACTCCCCGCGCCGCGAGCTCCCGCTTCTTCTGCGGGATCGTCGCCAGCGGGTACTCGGGGAGCTTGAAGAATCGGGCGGCGCGGGTCGGCACTAGTGATCGCTGATGACAGGGTTGCTCACGCGGCTCACGCCGACGACCTCTACTTCTACCACATCTCCCGCGGAGAGGGTCCCTACTCCCTCGGGCGTCCCCGTGAGCACGAGGTCACCGGGCTCGAGGGTCATGACGCCGGAGATATAGGCCACCAGCGCCGGGATGTCGAACACCATGTCCGCCGCAGTGCCATTCTGGCGGACCTCGCCGTTCACCAGAGTGCGTACCCGGAGCGTGGAGAGGTCGTTGGGCACCGGGCCGAGCTCGCCGACCGGACAGAACGTGTCGAACCCCTTCGCCCTGGTGAACTGAACGTCGGACTTCTGCAGATCGCGCGCGGTCACGTCGTTCGCCGCGCAGACGTTCACGATGGCGCGCCGAGCCACATCAGGAGACACCTTCCGAAGCCGCTCCCCTACGACGACCCCGATCTCCCCTTCGTGCTCGACTCGATTGGACACCATTGGGAGTTGGATGGATGCCCCGCTCCGGATCAGGCTCGAGGGCGGCTTGAGGAACAGAAGCGGCTGCTTCGGCACCTCGTTGCCGAGCTCCCTGGCATGCGCGGCATAGTTGCGGCCGACGCAGACGATCTTGGTGGGGGCGAGATCGGGCATTCGTGGAAACTAACGGGGTCCAGGGGTCCGGGGGTCCGTGAAGGCGAACGGCCTCGGGAGGCAGAAGCTTCCCGAGGCCGTTG